>NZ_LBJU01000098.1:0-72771 GCF_028128835.1 Bradyrhizobium sp. CCBAU 65884
ATCGATCGACTTGACCAATGGCCAACCTGTCAGTGATGTGTCCGAACAGGTGTCAGCCATGTCCCCGGACTAAACAGTGCAGCGGGTCGTAACGGGAACGAATCTTCCAACATTCGCATTGACCGGCCGAATGAGGCGGCATCCCGCGTTTCCGCGTCCGGCCCCAGAGCCGATGCCCCGCGCCCTTCATGATCGAGGCGCCGATGATCTGCGAGTTCTGTGAGACCGAGATCCCGATCGGCCTTTCGGTCTGTCCGGCTTGCGGGAAACCGCAGAGCGCGCCGGGACGAACCGACCGGCGCGCTCTGTGGTTCGTCCTGATCGTCGTGGTGATGTTCGGCATCGCCGTCGTCGAGCATCACCTTGTCTTCAGCCATTGATCGTTGCAGCATCGCCCGCCGCAACGACATCGCCAGCGCCTTAGACGGAGTCCTTGGCCACCTTCAGCGGCGAGGCCTTGACCGACTTGCTCGCCGGCTTGGCCGCGAACTGCATCGGCTCCTTGGTGAAGGGATTGACGCCCATGCGGGCTTCGGTCGCCGGCTTGTTCACGACCGACATCTTCACGAAACCGGGAATGACGAACTCGCCGGACTCGTTGAGCTCCTTGTAACCAACCGTCGCCATGTACTCGATCACCGACTTCACGTCGTTCTTCGAAAGCTGCGTGCCCTCGGCAATTGCATCAATCAATTGAGTCTTCGTCATCTTCGCCATGTCTGAATTCCTTTTGTGCGCGCGAGCAACTCTGCTGGGGACGCGGCCTGAAGCGCGGGGGCGCGCTGATTTCATGCCAGTGGTCATGAAGTGACGGGGCTTAGAACCCATCGAGGCCGAAAACGCAAGCAGGGGTTCTGCGGGGTTCCCTACTTCCTGTGAAGATGCCGCAGGACCTTCCGTTTTTCGCTTGAACCATTTTGCGGCTGGCGCGTCATATCATTGAAGTCCCCAAAGAAATCCCCAAGCTTCACCCCACCAGAAAGCCCCGCTTCCCCCAGGCGGGGTTTTCGCTTTTGGGGGCATGGTAGAACGGCCCGGCTGCCTATAATGGTCTGAAGGTTTCTCGTGGGGTGCTCATGAAGGTCGCTATCGTCATCGCAGGTTTGATCGTTGTGGCCGTCGCAGCCCTCGTCGCGATCCAGCCGAGCTTCCTGAAGCCTGCGTCCCTCGCCCTCGTGAAGAAGTCTGACATCTTCGGCTTCTCGCCCGGGATGACATTCGACGAGACCAGCAAGCTCGTCAGTCAACGCCGCTATCTCTGCCGCCGGAGCCGCGACTCCTACACCTTCGAATGCGACATCAACGGCGCCAAGGTCACGGTCGACAGCGAGGAGGCCGACGCCAGGCACCCGATCTGGCGCGTCAAGGCGGAGTTGAACAATCCGGGGGCGCAGGACGCCGCCGTCAAATCGATCTCCGACCAGTTCAACGCGCAGGCCATCAAGGACCGGGAGGGATGGACATGGATCGTCGGCCGCGGGCTCAAGCTGAGTTATGACGGCCTCACCTTGAACCTCGTGGACGAGGCCGCGGAGGCCCGGCTTCGCAAGGACGAAGCAAAGCGCTAGAGCGTGAAGTCACCTCGTCGTGAAACTTGTGGCTCGGCACGCCTTGTTGACACTTCAGTAACCCAACGCCGCCAAGCTCCGTTCAGTCTCGTTGCGTTGGAGTAACCCCACAGTGCTGGATTTTGACGAGCTGCGTGAACTCGCGGCTGATGTTCGTGTTTTCGTCGACGTCGCCGAGGACAAGGCCGAAGCACTCAGGGCCGTCATCGCGGCCTATGACGTGGTGCTGGCAATCTTCCCCACTGACGAGGGCATGGGCCTTCACGTCATCAAGGGCAAAGAGATCCTGGACAGGATTGCAACATCACGCAGCCATGCGATCTACAGCCACACGGCGATCGCGGTCCCCGACCTGCAACACGCCCAGGCGCTCAAGCTGCTGACGGCCCCGGTCGAACAACGCATCGCGGCCTGATCGAAGGCGGCGGCTCCAGCGGCCATTGCCGGGCGATGCTCTGCATCGCCGGGCGAACCCTGCGGGCCGAGCAGTTCGGCCCTCGCCCCGCAACTGACACCCCCACTCTTCAGCTAGTCGCGAAGCCGGTTGACGATCTGGAGCGGGATCCATGATCCCAGCACGATGACGATCGCAACGAGTGTGACCACGACATACTTCACCGGATTTTGCGAGGACGCGAGCGAACCTTCGAGCTGAAGGTGCGGCAGCATCGCGTCCATGCCCATTCCGATGAGCGCAACCGCAAGCAGGCCGCCAAAGGCGGCGGCGACGATGTTGACGACCCAGCCGATTGCGCCGCGTCCGTTCGACCAGGCCTCGTAAATCGCGACAGCCAGCACGACGAGGGCAAGCACCAGCATGAAGCTCATCGAGCCGCCGACGCTCGACGTCGGGCCGATGACCTCCAGCAGCACCACGGCCGCCACCGCAAGCAGTGTGATCGTCTTCACGACGCTCCCTCGTCAGTGCCCAAACAACAAGACCACAGAGCCGACCGCGATGCAGACAAGACCGAAGACGGCCGTCGCGATCTCGACGGCGTTTTCCAGGCCGAAGAACCTGACGACCGCGCTCCATGCGGCAGACAGGAGAATATCCACGATCGCGCTAAGCAGGGCATGAAGCATAGCAATTGGTCGCGCCGCCGGCGTTGGGGTTCGGTGACGGTGGATCAAATTCATCCGCCGTCGCCCCTCAGCATGAGCAGGATTACGGTGACAGTGCTGGCCTGCTCACCCGCAGGCTCTGCGGATTCGGTCCACGCTTGGCTGGTCTATTTCCACCAGCCGCTTCCCCTGGCGCGCCCGCCCCCTGCCCCTCCTGCCCGTTTCCTGCTATCTCCTGTCCCCGCCGTCCCGGCCCAAAGCAAAACCCCACCCGTTCCAGGGAGCAACAACCATGCGATACCTCCACACCATGCTGCGCGTGCGCAATCTCGATGTCGCGCTGAAATTCTATGTTGATGCTTTCGGGTTGAAGGAGGTGCGGCGGATCGAGAACGACAAGGGGCGGTTCACGCTGGTGTTCTTGTGCTCGGCGGACGATCTCGAGGCGCTGAAGACGCAACCGCAGTCGCGCGGCGCGCCGCTGGTCGAGCTCACCTGGAATTGGGACGAGGAGAAGTATGGCGAGGATCGCTTCTTCGGCCATCTCGCCTATGAGGTCGACGACATCTACGCCACCTGCGCACAGCTGATGAAGGCCGGCGTCACCATCAACCGTCCGCCGCGCGACGGCAACATGGCCTTCGTCCGTTCGCCGGACCTGCATTCGATCGAGCTGCTGCAGAAGGGCGAGCCGAAGCCGCCGCAAGAGCCCTGGGCGTCGATGCCCAACACCGGCCACTGGTAGGTTCGAGACGCTGGAACAAGCCCTCGCCGCCTGCGTTCACTCTCCGACAATGCGATTGGAGGAGAAAATCATGGGACGCGGAATTCTATTGTGGATGCTTGGCGTGCCGATCCCGGTGATCATCCTGTTGTGGCTGTTCTTCGGCCGCTGAGCGACGGGTTCAACTTGCCGGTTTGTTTTGCAACGAAAGCTCCGCCTCGGGCGGAGCTTTTTGCATGAGAGGCGCGCCGCAATCGCGCATCGCTCCGAACGGCGAATTCCGCTATCACCCGCGGCAAGCGACAACGCCGCGGGAGACGCTCCATGCCTAACACCAAGCTGACGATCTGGGGCCGCGCCAATTCGGTCAACGTGCAGAAGGTGCTGTGGTGCCTCACTGAGCTCGCTTTGCCCTATGAGCGTATCGACGCCGGCATGAGCTACGGCCGGACCCGCGAGGCCGACTATCTCGCGATGAACCCCAATGCGCGGATCCCGACGCTGGCCGAGGGCGACTTCGTGCTGTGGGAGTCCAACTCGATCATGCGCTATCTCTGCCTCGCGCATGGAAGCGGCACGCCGATCTACCCGGAGGCGCCGAAGAGCCGCGCATCGGTCGACCGCTGGCTCGACTGGACGCTGTCGACGGTGCAGCCGGTCGACCGCCCGGTGTTCTGGGGCATCGTGCGCACGGCGCCCGCCGAGCGCGACATGATCCAGGTGCAGCGCGATGCCGATGCCGCCGCCGAGGTCTGGGCGATCGCCGACCGCCTGCTCTCCTCGCGCCGCTTCATCGAGGGCGATGCGTTCACGCTCGCGGACATCGCGCTCGGCTCCTATGCCCGCCGATGGCTCGGCGTCGAGGGCATCACCCGGCCGGCACAACCGCACCTGACGCGCTGGCTCGCCGATCTCGGCAAACGGGCCGGATTTGCACAGCATGTCGCACCGCCGATGTCGTGAGCCGGCAGGACTGCATGAGCCGCGGTGAGAGCGCGATGAATCCGCGTTTCGGCGCAATCCTCCGGCGCCAACTCAGCACTTGACGCTACTGTGCATGGGGTTGTTTTCGCGTTTTTGCTTTGGCTCAGCGCCAGCCGCGCTCGACCAGCAGCACGCAGACGATCAGCACCAAGGTCACCACCGCGGTCGCCAGCCGCGCCGTCCAGCTCAGGCCGCGGCCGACCCACCACAGCAGCGCGCAATACATCAGCACGGGAACGATGAGGTCGAGGCGCAGCAGATCCACTGGCATGGGCCTCTAGCGCCTCACGGTGGTGTCGATGCTGATCGAGCCGCCGATCTTCACGCAGGTCCCGGTGCCCTCCACCATGACGAAGCGCGGGCCGTAAGTGGCGCAGGAGCCCGCTCGTGTCTTCCCGGCCGCACCCTTCAGCGGCACGGCCGAGCCTGCCTTCGGCTGCTCGGCAGGCGGCAGACGCAGGGCTTCCGCCGCGGCGGCGGACGTGGCGAAGAACGGGATCAGGATGAGGAGCGACACGCGCATGGCGGCCTTCTAGCCCGGACGGGCGCCGCGCGCCATCGGGGCGGCCGCGGCCGCGATCAGATGAACTTGATGCCGGCGGATTTGCCGCGGCGCCAGACCACCTGGCAGCTCCGCCCGGTGCGTGCATCGCGCGCGAAGGCGAGCCGGATCACGCCCGGGAGCTGGCTCGCGTCCTCGTCCAGCGTGATCTTGGCGCCGGAATCCGAGATGTCCTGGACCAGGCAATGCCGCGCGGCGAAGCCACCGTCGAGGGTGATCCAGGCATGCTGCGACAGCAGCTTGCGGGCTGCGCGCTTTTTCGGCGGTGGCATTGGCAAAGATCTCCCGCTCCAGCGCTACTCAGGGAACCCTAAGAAACCGTTGAAATCGCCTCCGGATCACCCCGGCGCCGGCGCTGTCCACCGGGGCCAAAAGACCGTCCCGGACGGCTTGCCGGGAGCCAGAAAGGCCACTATACGTTCGCCCGCTGCAAGCCGCCGGGCTCGACTCGGCCGGCCAGCGGCTGTGCCGGGGATAACGGCAGGGCCCTGCGTTTGCTCCCTTCGTCTATCGGTTAGGACGCCACCCTTTCACGGTGGAGAGAGCGGTTCGATTCCGCTAGGGAGCGCCAGTGCACGCGATGGCGCCGCACTGAGCCGCCACGACCGCCCGGCTGCAATTTCCGCCGCTCCCGCATGAACCTTCCCGCTGCTCGCCACCGACCAATGTCAGTTGGAACCGGTCCCATGGCACAGCGTATTCCCGAGATTGAAGGTTCGTCCGACACGTCCGCAATGACGCCGCGCCTTCCGCCATGGCTGAGCCAACCCCACCAGCATCCATCGGACCGGCGCGCCAAAATGCTGCAGCACATGGCGCGCGCCAGGTCGCTTGCGCAGCCGCAGCCAGATTCTGCGCCGGCCGCGCTCGTGCCGTCAGGCGAGAGCGCCAAGAACGTGGTCGGCGACCTCATTGGCCACGTTATCCTGTTCGGTATCCTCGCCCTGCTCTTCCAGTCGCGCATTCCGCTCTATCTCGGCGCGTTCGTCGTCCTGACCGACGGCGAGCGCATCGAAAGCGCGCTGGCAACGATCGGTATCCGCCTCGAGCCCGAAACGATCGGCCCCGACATCGTCAAGCGCTCGGCATTCTGGTTCGGCTGGTTCGCGTTGCTCGCCACTTTGAAAGGCTCCGTCCCGGCCTGGCTCGCGCCATGGATGCCTCCAGCCGAGTCGTGGTCTTTCATCGCCGGCATCGCCCTCCTGCTCGCCATCGTCGAAGCCTTCACGGCGCTGGCGATGCGGCGCGCGTTGCCGCCGCTGGGATTGCAGATCAGCTCGAACGGCCTGACATGGACGACGATCCAGTTCGCGATGGCCGTCAGCGCGTTGGCTTTGCTGGTGCTGTTCGGAGCTCTCTAGGCGCCGCCGCGCGTCGTTGCTTCACTGCGCCATCAATGACGATGTTGTGAGCTGGCCTGCAGCATAACGGGTCCTTATGCCGCGCTTTCCGCCGGGCGTGCGAAGCGCGCGTTTACCGGAAATTTACCCCTGCTCCAGTGCGCTGGTATCATTTGCTTAGAATTTGACCGCTACCGTGGAATTACGGAAGCAATCCCGAACATCATTGGCACCTCATGTCCGTCGCAGAGTTCCTCAGGCAGCGTGCAGTGGACGTCACGGTCAGCGGCAGCTACTCGCTGCCCCGCTGGTATGATTGCGAGGGCAAGCTGCGCAGCTTCGCCTGCCGCACCAAGCGCGTCTCGCCCTTCCGCATGATCGTGGACGTGCCCGTCGTCGGCAAGGTCGGCGAGCGCCTCACCTCCTACTTCCAGGATTTCGGCGAATTCCAGTGCACGATCAGCGCGACGCTGAAGTCGGGTTTCCTGATGGAGCTCGACATGACGCGGGCGCGGCGCGCCTGGATGTCGGAAAAGCTGACCTGGCTCGAGAAGAAGCAGAAGGACGCCAGCGTCCAGGAGCTGCGGAACGACGCGCGTTTCGTACCTCAGGCCTCGCACACCTTCCTGACGCTCGCCAACGGCAGCAGCCATCCGTGCTTCATCATCGACGTCTCCACGGCTGGCGTCGCGATCTCCTGCGAATACGATCCGCCGCTCGGAACCCCGCTTGCGGTCGGTGCTTGCGTCGGGCGCGTGATCCGCAAGTTCGAGCACGGGTTTGCGGTCAAATTCGCCGAAAAGCAGTCACGGGATGACCTCGTCCGTCTGATCGTCCGCACGCCCTTGCTGCAGTCGGCCTGAAGCCGGCCCGATCAATCTTAACTCTTTCTTAACTAAATACTGGAGATGGCGACCCCTGCGCGGTAGGGTGTGGCCCGGTGCGTCCGCAATCACTGCGGGCCTCGAGTATTGGAAGCCCCGGAATGTCCATCGCCGACGCCGAGTTCGCCCCGGCAGAGATCGCGCCGAACGCGCCCGTCGCACCGAAGCCGCAGCTCCCACCCGGCGTGGTCACCGAAGGGCCGCTGGTCCAGGCCAAGTTGCGCGAGAGCTATCTCCTGCTCGGCATCCTCTATGTGGGTGCGGTTGCCGGCATCATCTGGGCCGTGACGCAGGGCGTCGGCAAGGTCGAGTTGTTCACGTTCGCCTGGATGTTCGCGCTGACGACGTTCGGCATCGGTGCCGGCATGCATCGCCTGTTCGTGCATCGCAGCTTCCGTACCGGCCCGATCATGCGTGTCTTCTTCTGCGCCATCGCCCAGATGGCTGTGCAGGGCTCGATCGCCAAATGGGTCGCCAACCACCGCCGCCACCATCTCTACGCCGATGACGTCGGCGATCCCCACAGCCCGCAATTCGACGGCTTCGGCAATCGCTATGTCAGCGCGTTCAAGGGCTTCCTGCACGCCCAGGGCAGCTGGGTATTCGACCAGGCCACCACCGACAACGAGTACTATGCCAAGGATATCCTCGCCGATCCGATCGCGATGTTCTTCGTGCGCACGCGCTGGGTCTGGTACGGGATGTCGGCAGTCTTCATCCCCGGCGTGATCGGCTACACGTTCGGCGGCGTGCACGCCATGATCGGCTGCGTGCTGTTCTCCGGCCTGCTTCGCGCCTATCTGCTGATCCTCACCAGCCAGCTCACCGGCTCGGTCTGCCACGCCTATGGCTATCGCCGCTTCGAGGTCGACGACGCCTCGACCAACGAGTTCGTGACCACGATCCTCACCTTCGGCGAGGGTCTGCACAACAACCATCACCGCTTCCCGCGGGACGCCTACATCTCGCACGCCTGGTGGGAGATCGATCTCAACGGCCTGATCATCCTGGGCCTGGAAAAGATCGGTCTCGTCCACGACGTCTTCCACGCCTCGCACCGTCAGCTGGAGCGGGCGGCCGAAGCAGAGGCGGCCTCGACGGCACGCTGAATCGGCGGGCAGCGGCCACCGCCGGGCCGTCTTGCCCCCGCATCGCCGCCCTATCGCGGCCCCATTGCGGGATCAGCTTTTGATCGTCCGTGCCTCCAGGCCGGGCGTCATTTGCAGACTTGCGATCGGGGGACCGAATGGCAGTCGACAAAGTTACAGTGGACAAGATCACCTGGGACAGGGTCGGCCGGGTCACTGAGCCCGGACGCTACATGTACACTTTCGGCTGGCTCACCATCACCGCCGGCGATCTGGAGATCTGGAAGCTCTACCCGCAGGCCGCGTTCACGCTGCTGGCGCAACCGGGCGAAGCCGACACATCCCTCGGCGAGGAATTCCATCTCGGCGCCTTCGACGTTGCTCCCGGGGCGCCGCCGCCGCTCACCACACACTGAAAGCGGAAAGCGCCGGCCATTGCGGGAACGCATGGCATGGGCGTTGCTTTATCATCGCCATGGTACACATCCCCGCTGTCGACCAGGCCTTCCTGCTGGTGCTCATCGTCTTCTGCCTCGGCACCTGCCTCGTCCGCGCCTTCTGGGAGCTGGAGCAGGCGCGGACGCGCCGGCTCGCGTCGCCGCCCCGCAAGGGCCCGGCGAAGCGCGGCTAGCTGGCCTACCCCGCGCACGCCTGCGTCATGAATCGAAGAAACCTGCGCACTTCCTTGATCTGGCTTGCCAATCGCGTTCCAACCGCGGCCGGGCCGTCATTACTGTGGATGACGAACAGGTGCTGTCATGCAATTGATTACGCGTGTATTTTACACCGCCACGAGCCGTGGCGGATGAACGGAAGCTATCGCACTCATTAAGCGAGCCGACAGCAAGCGCATGACACATGGTCGCATCGGTGAATGTAGATAAGCGGATCAAGGGAACCTATTTTCGGCGCCGATGTACCTGATTGAAGCATTGCCCACCGTCATCGGAACGGCCGCCATCGCCCCGGCGCTGCTGATGCTGTGGCTTGTCATCGCCGCCGAAGAGCGCCCTGGCCCGCCGGCCCAGGTCTGGACTGCGTTCCTGTTGGGGGCGGCCAGCATCTCGCTGCTGGGCCTCGCCCGCGCCCCCTTCGCCAAGATGGTCGCGGCGCCCGACGACCCCTGGGCGGCGCTGGCCATGCATTCGATCTTCGGCGTCGCGCTGCCTGAGGAAGCCGTCAAGGTGATCGCCATCGTGGTGATTTCCTCGACCAAGCGGCGGACCTTTGCCAATCCGATGGACACCGTGGTCTATGGCGCCGCGGTCGGCCTCGGCTTCGCCGCTTACGAGAACCTCGCCTATCTGGTCCAGCACGCCGAGATGTGGCGCTCGCTGGCCGCCTTGCGCAGCGTGCTGACCGTGCCATTCCACGGCGCGCTCGGCATCATCGCGGGCGCCTACCTGACGATCGCGCGCGCCGGCACGGCGCTGGGCGCGAACCGGCACCATCGCGACTGGGCCCGCCTCTCCAGCCGCCTCCTGATGCTGGCCGGCCCGCTTGCGCTGCATTCGGCCTTCGACTTTCCACTGCTGACCCTGCAAAGAATGCCCGACCTCGATCCGACGCTGCGGATGTGGCTGGGCGCCTCCAGCCTCTTGATCGGCTTCAGCTCGATCGCCTTCGCCATCCGTCTGGTCCGGCGCGTCGCCCGCCACCACGCTCCCCGGACCGATGTCGCGCGGGAGCGGCTCAGCCAGCTCCGGCGGATGTGGGCGCTGCTGCTCGCCGGCGGCGGCGTCGGCTTTCTCGGGCTCGCCTTCGTGCTGACCTCGATCCATCACTGGCTTATCAACCCCGAGCGCAATCTGACGCTGGCCCTGATCCCGATCGGTTTCGTCTCGATCCTGCTCGGCCTGGCGCTTCTGATTGTCACAACGGCGATCTATGTTCTCGGCCGCAACCGCATCCGCACCAGCGCGGAGGGTTTTTCCTCGGCGCCCGGCGGCGGGTGAGCCGCGGGATGGCGAGCGCGCTGCGCGCATACTAGAACGATCTGGAGCCTGCCGATGACGTCACCTGAGGATTTTTCGCGGCTGCAATCCATGATGAGCCAGACGGTCAAGGCACACTGGAAGGCCTTTCTGTTCGAGGGCATCCTGCTCGCAATTCTCGGCGTCGCGGCGCTGATCCTGCCGCCGCTCGCAAGCCTTGCAATCGCGATCTTCCTCGGCTGGATGTTCCTGATCAGCGGTATCGGCGGGCTGATCGTGACCTATTGGGCGCGTAGCACGCCGGGCTTCTGGTGGTCGCTGATCTCGGCTGCGCTCGCCGTGCTTGCCGGCATGCTGCTGCTGGCCCGCCCGATGCAGGCCGTGCTGACGCTGACTATCGTGGTCGGCGCCTACTTCCTGGCCGAGGGCGTCGCTACTATCATGTACGCACTGGAGCACCGCCGCGAACTCAGCGGCCGCTGGTCATGGCTGCTGGTCTCGGGCCTCGTCGACATTGCGATCTCCTTCATGGTGATCACGGGACTGCCGAGCTCGGCGGAATGGGCCATCGGCGTCCTCGTCGGTATCAACCTCCTGTTCGGCGGCGCCAGCCTGATCGGCCTGGCGCTGGCGGCGCGCAACAGCAACACCTGACCCGCCTCGTCACCTGCCGCGCCGATTGGGGGGTGACAATCCGCCGATGGCGCGCTATATGCCCTCCATGATCACCGTCGCCACCAGCTATTTTTGGTACTTTAGCTACGACAGCTCGCTGGCGGCAGGAGGATCGCGCTCAATCTGAAAATTGCAGCAAACGTCCGAACAAGCCGCCAGACCTGGCGGCTTTTTTATTGGCCGGCAGGTTCGAAACAAACAGGAGCCCGCCGTGCTGAGCACGACCGACGATCTTCGTATCCGCGAATTGAAAGAGCTGAGCATGCCGGATGAGGTGATGCGCGAAGTCCCGCGCACGCTCACCGCGACGCGCGTGGTGATGGCTGCGCGTAACGCCATCCACGCAATCCTCGATGGCCAGGACGACCGCCTGCTGGTCGTGGTCGGCCCCTGCTCGGTGCATGACCCCAAGGCCGCGCTCGAATATGCCGAGCGGCTCGCGAGCTTGCGCGAGGAACTCGCCGACCAGCTCGAAATCGTAATGCGGGTCTATTTCGAGAAGCCGCGCACCACCGTCGGCTGGAAGGGCCTGATCAACGATCCCGATCTGGACGGCAGCTTCGACATCAACAAGGGCCTGCGGCTGGCGCGCAACGTGCTGTCGGCGGTGAACAATCTCGGCCTGCCCGCCGGCACGGAATTCCTCGACATGACGACGCCGCAATACATCGCCGACCTCGTGTCCTGGGCCGCGATCGGCGCACGCACGACCGAGAGCCAGATCCATCGCGAGCTGGCCTCGGGCCTGTCCTGCCCGGTCGGCTTCAAGAACGGCACCGATGGCAATGTGCGGATCGCGGCGGACGCCGTGAAGTCGGCCTCGCATCCGCATCACTTCATGGCGGTGACGAAGCTCGGCCGCTCGGCGATCGCCTCGACCGCGGGCAACGAGGACTGCCACATCATCCTGCGTGGCGGCAGCAAGCCGAACTATGATGCGGCAAGCGTCGCGGCCGCCTGCAACGAGCTGACCAAATCCGGTGTCGCGCCGCTGGTGATGATCGATGCCAGCCACGCCAATTCGAGCAAGAAGCCCGAGAACCAGCCGCAGGTGGCGGCCGACATCGCCGGCCAGATCTCAGGCGGCGAAGGCCGCATCATGGGCGTGATGATCGAGAGCAATCTCGTTGCCGGCCGCCAGGACGTCGTGCCGGGCAAGCCGCTCACCTACGGCCAGAGCATCACCGACGGCTGCATCGATTGGCCGACTACGGCGACCGCGCTCGAGCAGCTCGCCGACGCGGTGGAAATCCGCCGCAACGCCCGGCGCGCCGGACTTCAGGAGCGCTCGGCCTAGCTCATGGCGAACGCGTTCGCTCTCCTCACCTCTCCCCAACGGGGAGAGGTGAAAGGATCAGCAGCCGCGGCAGATGCTCTTGATCTTCCGATCGAGCTCCGCGTCTTCCTTGTTCGCGGGGGTGTTCGGATTGCTCAAATTCTTCTCGCTCGGCACGTCAGCCGCGCGCGGCTGGCGGTGACCGACCGGTGCCGGCAACACCGATCCAGAGGCTCCGCCGCTACCGCCGGACGTCGACCCCTTGGAACCGCCGGTCTGTGCTGCCGCCGCGCCGCCGAGCAAGACCACGAGCGATGCTGCCACCATGATCTTCTTCATTCTTGCTTCTCCATTCTCGAACCGGCGCGCTCTCCATCACCGCTCAGCTCTCGGGCGGATAGAGATGAACGTCGCCGCAATAGTCCACGATACGATAGCGCGTTTCGGCTCCCGCATCACCCGCATGAGGTGCGGTATTTTGCGGCGCCAGGACGTAGCTCGGCCCCACCGGGGATTTGCCGGCGCCGCCGGGAATGTCGATGACATAGTCCGGCTGACAAAGCCCTGACACCCGCCCGCGCAACTGCCGCATCAAATCCTGTCCTTCGGCAAGGGTCGTGCGAAGATGCGCGGTGCCCGGCGCGAGGTCGCCGTGATGCAGATAGTAGGGCTTGATCCGGCATTCGACGAAAGCTCGCATCAAATCCGACAGAGCGGCGATGTTGTCATTGACCCCGCGCAACAGCACCGACTGGCTCACCAGGGGAATTCCGGAATCGACGAGCCGCGCGCAGGCGGCGCGCACCGGTCCCGTCAGTTCGCGCGCGTGGTTGGCATGCAGCGCCACCCAGGTGGTCGCGCCCTCGACCTTGAGCGCCGCAACCAACTCGTCGCTGATGCGCGCGGGATCGGCCACGGGCACGCGGGTGTGAAGGCGGATGATCTTGACGTGATCGATTGCCGCGAGTTCGGCCATGATCTCGCCCATCCGGCGCGGCGACAGCATCAGGGGATCGCCGCCGGTCAGGATCACTTCCCAGATCTCGTGATGCGAACGGATGTAATCGATCGCCGCGCGATAGGCAGTGTCCGACAGCGCGCTCTCCTTGCCGGGGCCCACCATCTCGCGGCGGAAGCAGAAGCGGCAATAGACTGCGCAGACGTGAACGAGCTTGAACAGGACGCGATCGGGATAGCGGTGCACGATCCCCGATACCGGCGAGTGCGGATGATCGCCGATCGGATCGGCGTCCTCGCCCGGCTGCATCTCCAATTCGCTTGCACTCGGAACGAATTGCCGTGCGATGGGATCGTCGGGGGCGGACGTGTCGATCAGTTCGACCAACGCCGGCGTGATCGCCACCGCATAGCGTGCGGCAACGCGTTCGAGCGCCGGCAGCGCTGCTGCGGGCGCCAGACCTTCGGCGACGAGCTCAGCCGGCTCGCGCAGAGTGCGTGCAAGGTTCGTTTTCGTCATGTCTCACTAGACGCTTCAGTAGCAGGTGGCGTCCAAACCACCTGATCAATCCGCGATGCACCGCTTGCCAGCATCACCAGCCGGTCGAGGCCGAGGGCGACGCCGCTCGCCTCCGGCATTGCGGCGACCGCAGCCAAAAAGTCCTCGTCGAGCGGATAGGCTTCGCCGTAGCGGCGCTGCTTTTCCGTCATCGATTCCGTGAAGCGTTTTCGCTGCTCCCAGGCATCGGTCAGTTCCCCAAAGCCGTTGGCGAGCTCGACGCCGCAGGCGTAGACCTCGAAGCGCTCGGCAACCCTGGGATCGTCAGTCTTCACTCGTGCCAGCGCCGCCTCTGGAGATGGGTATTCGAACAAGATGGTCAAACGCCCCTGCCCCAGACGCGGCTCGACGTGCTCGACCAGCACCTTGCTGAAGATGTCGGACCAGGTGTCGTCCTCGGCCACACGGACCTTGCCACCGGCCGCCTCGGCGAGCGCGGCACGGTTACCCTCGCCGTCCCTGATTGTCGACAGCAGGTCGATGCCCGCGAAGCGTTCGAAGGCGCCCGCCACCGTCAGGAGTTCCGGCTCGGCGAAGGGATCGGCGGTCCGCCCCCGGAACGAGAAGGTGCCGATGCCGGTCGCCTGCGCCGCACGGGCGATGACGACGACGCAATCGGCCATGATGGCGTCATAGGAGGCGCCTGCCCGATACCATTCCAGCATGGTGAATTCGGGCAGATGAAGGTCGCCGCGCTCGCGGTCCCGGAACACCCGGGCGAGCTCGAAAATCCGCGTCTCGCCCGCCGCAAGCAGCTTCTTGCAGGCGAATTCGGGCGAAGTGCGCAGATACCGGAGGGCTCGGCTGCCGTCCGGCCGCATGATCTCGGTCCGGGGGGCGTGCAGATGGGTCTCATTGCCCGGAGACACCTGAAGAACGGAGGTTTCGACCTCCACGAACCCCTGCTCGGCGAAAAAGGCCCGTAGAGACCCGGTAATGGCCCCCCTGGCCTGGAGGAACGGCCGACGGTCGAGGTGCCGCCCGGGCGACCAGAACGGTGAGATGGGCTTGTCCCCAGCCATTACCCGACCGCCCCAGACCCGAGCAAAACGCTGGCATCTAACGGCAAAATCAGTATGTTGCGGCCCGAAACGGGCGCCGAGGTCCGATTTGAGGCCCCAAGTCCCCCATCGATTTGACCACGTCCTGGCCGGTGCCGGGCCAAGCAAGCAGGAAATATAGCTTTGAGAGTCATCGCCAGTTCTATTCGCAAAGGCAACGTGATCGAGCAAGACGGCAAGCTCTATGTCGTCGTCAGCGCCGAAAACATCCACCCCGGCAAGGGTACCCCGGTCAGCCAGATCGAAATGCGCCGAATCTCGGACGGGGTAAAGATCTCCGAGCGCTACAAGACCACCGACCAGGTCGAAAAGGCCACCATTGAAGAGCGCAACTACACGTTCCTGTATGAAGATGGCGACGGCTTCCACTTCATGAACCCCGAGACCTACGACCAGGTCCAGGTCTCCAAGGACGTCGTCGGCGACGCGGCCTCCTATCTTCAGCCGGACATGACCGTCAAGCTGTCGACCCACGATGTCAACGTGGTCTCGCTCGCGCTGCCGCAGCGCGTGACGCTGGAGGTGGTCGAAACCGAGCCGGTGACCAAGGGCCAGACCGCCTCGTCTTCCTACAAGCCGGCGGTGCTTTCCAACGGCGTGCGCACCACCGTGCCGCCGCACATCGCGGTCGGTACCCGCATCGTGGTCATGACCGAGGACGGCTCCTACTCCGAACGCGCCAAGGACTGACGGGGAACAGAGCGATCGCAGGTGCCGCCGGGGGGCGAGACAGTGGTTGGGAAGGGTTTCCGCTTCGTCTCGCTTCTTTTGGCGTCGCTTTCGCTCCTCATTGCCGCTCCGCTCGCTGCGGATGAATTCCGCAGCCCCTCGCTCACGGCCCTGCGCGTCGACTGGCGCGCAGCGCTCGACCAGCTCCGCACCGAGATCAACAGCCGCCCCCGCGTCGCGGACGATTTCATCTTCGCACCTCGCCGTTCGGTGCCGCGCTACGATCCGCGCGCGATGCCCGCCCTGGTGCAGCTCAACGCGGTTTCCTCGCGATTCTTCACCGGCATCACCCGCAGTCCCGTGCCGGTGCTGCTGCCGTTCGACGCCGCCGCTTACCTCGAGGCGCAACGCAGCGGCGCGACGGCGACGCTCGCGCTGTCGCGCTATCAGGCGGACTTCAATCCCGTCGACATGTTCGATGCCGGCCCCGCCGGCTACAGCGCGACTTTCTCGCTCGAGCCCGGCGCCGGCGACGGCATGCCGGGCCGGGTGTTCACAAGGCCGGTCGAAGTGCAGATCACGGGCTCGGCGCTCGTCTACGACATCGCCGATCCAGCCGGCGGCAAGGGCGAGCAGACCAAACCGCTCGCAGCACTCTACCCGGACCTGCGCAGGTTCATCCGGGAAGGCTATGTACGCTACGCTTTCACCCGTTTCGGCGTCGCCTATGTGGTGTCGATCCAGTGCCTCGACAGCGTCGCCAAGCCGCGGCGGCTGGCCTGCAAGGAAGCCTATCCGGTCGCCGAGCGCTTCCTGAGGGCCCTGCGCGTCGCGGGCGGCCAGCGCATGCGGCCATTGACGGACATTGCCTCCAACATCCTCGATCGCCCGACGGGCCGTTCGGCGGATTTCAGCTACCGGCCGAGCGGCGATATCATCCCGAACACCGGCTACCGCAAGCAGGGCGGCCATCCCGACGCAATGGCCTATGCACAAATCCGCTTTCCGCTCGAAAAGGCGCCCGCCTTCGTCCGCTCGCAATCCTATGCCAAGCGGGACAAGACGGAGAGCGCGACCGTCTATCCCTGGCGCGACAATTTCTGCGAGTCCCGCAGTTTCGAGGTCTGGCAATGCGCGGGCGGTTACGGCCATCAGGGCGAGGACATCCGCGCCGCCGACTGCCCGCCGCACGGCGAAGGCCGCGAGCCCTGCGATCCCAAGCAGCGCGGTGTCGTCGCCGTGCGCGACGCCATCGTGATCCGCGCGTCCAAGGACCAGGCCGCGACGCTTCAAGTCAACAGCCGCACCGAGCACATCCGTTTCCGCTACATGCACATGAATCCGCACGCAATGAACGCCGATGGCGTGCTCAATGGCCGCATCGTCACCGAAGGCGAGAAGATCGGTGTGATCTCGAATTATCTCGATCATCCCGCCGGCACCTCGATGCATCTGCATTTCGACGTGCAGGTGTTCACACGCGACGGCTGGATCTGGGTCAGCCCCTACGTCACCCTGGTCTCCGCCTACGAACGACTGATCCGCGCCCGCGGCCGGGAGGTCGGCCCGGAGATCGCGGTCACGTCGCAGCCGGTCGCCCATGCGCTGCCGGACGACGTGATCAAGCCGGATCTGCGCGAGGGATCGAGCGGCGAGGAGAATTGAGGGCTTGCTCGCTCCAATGAAGGGCGGTGCAAGAGCTTGTTGTCGCGCGCACCGCCGGCTCAAACAAAAACAGGGATCGGGGTGATGAGTGTCGGACTGATCGGTCTTCTCGACGATATCGCGGCGATTGCAAAGGTGGCAGCGGCCTCGCTCGACGATGTAGCGAGCCAGGCTGCCAAAGCGGGCGCAAAGGCGGCTGGCGTGGTCATCGACGACGCTGCCGTCACGCCGAACTACGTCATCGGTTTTGCCTCGAAGCGCGAACTGCCGATCGTCGGCAAGATTGCGGTCGGATCGCTGCGCAACAAATTGCTGATTCTGCTTCCCGCTGCCCTGCTGCTTGGTTATTTCCTTCCCACCGCGGTGACGCCGCTGCTCATGCTGGGCGGAGCCTTTCTCTGCTACGAGGGTACCGAGAAGGTGCTCGAAGCCGTGATGCCGCATCATGCGCACCACCACGAAGCCCAGCTCGAGCCGATCGCGCTGAATGTCCGGTCGGTCGAGGACGAGAAGGTCGCGAGCGCCATCAAGACGGATTTCATCCTGTCGGCGGAAATCATGGCGATCACGCTGGCGGCCCTTCCGGCGGGCACCATCTGGATGCAGGCGCTGGTGCTGGCGCTGGTCGGCTTCGGTATCACGGTCGGGGTCTACGGCGTGGTGGCCCTGATCGTGAAGGCGGACGATGCCGGGTTGGCCCTTGCGCGCTATGACGGCGCCTCCGTCATTGGCGCCGCGATCCGCTCGCTTGGACGCGCGCTGGTCCGCGGTATGCCCACCTTCCTGGCGGTGCTGAGCACCATCGGCACTGCCGCCATGATCTGGGTTGGCGGCGGCATCATCCTGCACGGCATCGAAAAATACGGCCCGCCGGTGGTCGGCCGCACGGTCCATGCCGCAACCGAGGCGGCCGCGCACGCCCTTCCATCCGTTGCCGGCATCATCGAATGGTCGGTCGAGGCAGCCATCTCAGGCGTGCTTGGACTGCTTGTCGGCGCCGTTGCGATTCCGGCAGTCCAATACGGTCTCTCGCCGGCATGGAAACGGCTGAGGCGATCGCAGGACCGCGCCTCCTAGCCGCCATCCGGGCGACGGGTGCGGGCTACTCCAAGAACGTCGTGAGCTGCGCGCCCTCGTCCGCCACGAACACCGCGATCAATTCCGCGGGCTCCGTCGCGCTGGCGTTGGCCGAGACCAGGTGCGTCGAGCCCGGCGGTTCGAAGAAGGACTGGCCGACGCCAAACGTCGCGACAGGACCGCCGCCGAGCTGGGAGCGGATCTCGCCCTTGGTGATGTAGGCGGTCACGGATCCAGCGTGACGATGCGGCCGTGAAAACCCGCCCGGACCATAGGTCACCCGCACGATGGTGACGCGCTTGCCCGGCACGTTCGGCAATGCGTAGGAGCCGATCGGTTCGACCTTGTCGAGCGGCGAGCTCTCCGCCGCCGTGGCGCAGAGCGGCGCCAGCGCGCCGGAGACGGCATCCATCGTCACCGGCAGCGCTTTGCCGATCGCCAGCGCACAGGCCAGCCCTGCAACGACGGCGAGCGCCGTCGAACGCGACGGCGCCGGACGCTGTACGGCAGATAAACTCATTGCTGTCATCATAACCTCCCTTCGTGCCGATCAGGATGCCGCAGCATTCGCGGCCACCGGCCGCGGCGCCGGCGTCCAGCGAAACGCAGCCCCAAAGCGATTCCAGACATTGATCGAGGCGACCGCCGAGGTCAGGTACATCAGCTCGGTCTCGGAGAACTCCCGGGCAGCTTCGGCATAGACGTCCTCGCTGACGCCGTCGGGCAGGACAGTCAGCGCCTCGGCCCAGGCCAGCGCGGCGCGCTCACGCGGCGAAAAGATCGGCGCCTCGCGCCAGACTGCGACCAAATGGAGCTTGTCGACGGGAACGCCGATCCGTTCCGACAGCAGGACATGATGCTGCACGCAGAAGGCGCAGCCGTTGATCTGCGAGGCGCGCAGCTTGACGAGCTCGAGAAGCTGCTTGTCGAGGCCGGCTTTGGCCGCAAGCTGGCCCAGCGCCAGCACCAGATCATAGACGTCAGGCGCGATCTTCTTGAAATCCTCGTATTCGCTACGGGCATGTGACATTGCCGTTCACCTCGTCTTATTGTATGAAGGCTTACATCTTATAAGAGCTCTTATATGTCACGCAAGTCCGCAGCCGCCGCAAGACCCAAAACCGCGTACAAGGCGACCGCACCTAGCGGCGACGTGCGTGTACCCGCGCCCGGAGAAGGCAAGCGTGGCGAGCAAGGTTATCTCGGCTATCTCCTGCGCCAGGCCCATGCCGCGGTCCGCCTGACGATGGAACGGGCGCTGGCGGATCTCGGCGTGACATCGCCACAATTCGCGGTGTTGACCATGCTCAACGCGTATCCGGGACTATCAGGCGCCGACGTCGCCCGCCTCACCTTCCTGACGCCCCAGACTGTCGGCGTCATCATCCGCAACCTCGAACGCGACGGCGCGATTCTGATGACGCCCCATCCAGTCCACGGCCGCATTCAGCAATGGACGCTGACGCCGCGCGGCGCGACGCTGCTGAAGGACTGCCGCGAGCGTGTGATCGCGCTCGAGAAGCGACTTACTCGGGGTTTGGATAGCAAAGCGGAAACGACAATCCGGCGCTGGCTCGCCGGAATTGCGACTGATTTACAGCAGGACCAGGTGGATTGACGTTCGTCTCTGGCGAAGCCCTACCCGTCCTTCAACGCGTCCTTGACGTCGCCGGCGGGCCAAGTCTCGGTCGCGGCGATCACCCGCACGCGGGATCGATCCGTGGCATTGACCAGCACGTGCGAAGTCACCCGGTCGCGGCTCGGCTCCAGGTGCAGAGTGGTTTCGGGCTTCCAGCTCAGCGTGATCGCCAGATCGCCCGGAAAAATCTGCCAGCGCGATCCGTCGTCGAACTCGACGACATGGCTTTCCGCATGCGCTTGTATCTTCATTCCACCTCGAATTCTCGATGACAGGCTGCGTGCGCGGAAGAGGCCCCGGCGATCAGCCGGGGCCTGCTCCGTTAGTCGTTGTCGTGATGAATCACGGTCTTTTCGCGATTGCCGAATTCATCCTGCTTCTTGATCACCGTGGTGCGATCAGAGGGCTCGCGCTCCCTGATGACGGTGGTGCGGTCGCGATCACGGTCCCGCTCGCGATACTCGTGGGACTGACCGACCGTCACACCGGCGCCGACCGGGCCGACGTGAACGCCGACTTCATCTGCGAACGCGGGCGTCGCGACGGCGGTGATCATGGCGGCGGCAAACAGACATGTCCTCATCATCTTTCTCCTCCTTCCGGATACGGAGTGAATGCAGGACTGCGACAGTTTGTTCCGACAGAAGCATGATCCCGGGCCGCGCAGAATCAGCCACGCGGCTGTTCCAGGAACCGACCCACACCGGCCATGTTTCGGGCTACAATGTGCCCATGACGCACGCTGATTCCTCCCTCCATCCGACTCGCCGCAGCCTGCTGCAATCGACGTTCGGTGCAGCCGCTCTGCTCGCATTCCCGACACGCGTCCTCGCCGCGCCTCCAGGCTTCGACGAATGGCGCGAGAGCTTCCGCGCACGTGCGATGGCCAAGGGCATTTCGGCCGCGACCTGGCAACGCGCGATGGGACGGGTCGAGCCCGACATGAGCGTGTTCAAGCAGATGCGCAGCCAGCCCGAATTCCACGAGCAGGTCTGGCAATACATCAATCGCCGCGTCTCCGACTGGCGCGTCATCAACGGCAAGATTGCGCTGAAGAACAACGAGGCGCTGCTGGCGCGCATCGAGCGGGATTTCGGTGTCGAGCGCGGCACGCTGCTGGCGCTGTGGGGCGTCGAGTCCGCTTATGGCGATCCCCTGGTGCAGCAGAACCACATGACGCCGGTATTTCCCTCGCTCGCCGCACTCGCCTGGAACGAGCCGCGCCGGAAGGCCTATTGGGAGACCGAGCTGATCAACGCGCTACGCATCGTCGACAAGGGCTGGAGCACGCCCGAGCAGATGCAGGGCTCCTGGGCCGGCGCGATGGGCCATTCGCAATGGATGCCGGAAGTCTGGCTCAATGTCGGCATCGACTATGACGGCGACGGCAAGGTCTCGCCCTTCGGCAAGCCCGACGACGCGCTGGGTTCGACCGCAAAATATCTCGTCAACCGCGGCAAATGGCATCGCGGCGAGCATTGGGGCTATGAGGTGCGCGCCGCCGGCAATATGAGCGGCAGCCGCACCTATGCGGCCTGGGCGTCAGCCGGCGTCACCCGCGCCGACGGCCAGCCGTTCCCGCAGCCCAACGCATCCGCGCAAATGTGGACGCCGGTTGCGGGCGGACCGACCTTCCTGCTCGGACCGAATTTCTACTCGGTGAAGAGCTACAACCCTTCCATGAACTATGCGCTCGCGATCTGCCATCTCGGCGACCGCTGCCTGGGGGCGCCGCCCTTCATCCAGCCCTTCCCGGGCTCCGAGCGCGCGCTGACGCTCGCCGAGGTGCAGGAGATGCAGACGCGATTGACGAAAGCCGGTTTCGACACCGGCGGCACCGACGGCCGGGTCGGCAACGACACCATGAAGGCGATCAAGGATTTCCAACAGCGCGCCGGCATCACGCCGGCGGATGGCTACGGCGGGCTGAAGGTGCTGGCCAAGCTGCGACAGGGATCGTAGGTACGCCGTCATTCCGGGGCTCGCGTAGCGAGAACCCGGAAGCCATTCCTCCGCATTGCTTGCTGCACGATAGATTCCGGGCTCGCGCCGAGTGGCGCGCCCCGGGATGACAGCCTGCCTCAGTGCCGGTACTGCGGCTCTTCAGCGTCCAGCTGCCTGCGGATCGCGGCGAGATGCAGCCGCGCGGATTCGGAATCGCCCTCGCGCATCTGCCTGTAGGTCTCGGCCGCGATCGCGGGATCGACCGGCAGCACCTTGCGGCCCGTCGACATCGCCAGCACCTGTACCTCGGCGGCGCGTTCGAGGTAATAGAGATCGTCCCAGGCTTCCGCGATGGTGGGCGCCAGCACCATCACGCCGTGATGCTTCATGAAGACGATGTCGGCATCGCCGACGGCGGAGGCGATGCGCGCACCCTCCCGATTGTCGAGCGCAAGGCCGTTGTAGTCGCGGTCGACCGCGGTGCGGCCGTAGAATTTCAGCGCGGTCTGGCCGGCCCAGATCAAGGGATCGCCTTCGGTCATCGACAGCGCCGTCGCATAGGGCATGTGGGTATGGAACGCGACCTTGGCGCGCGGCAGGCGCTTGTGCATCTCGGCATGGATGTAGAACGCGGTCGCCTCGGGCACGCCCTCGCCGTCGAGCACGTTGCCGTGGAAATCGCAGATCAGCAGCTTTGAGGCGGTGATCTCGCGAAAGGCATAGCCATAGGGATTGACGAGAAACAGATCGTCATGGCCGGGCACGACGGCGGAGAAGTGGTTGCAGATGCCTTCCTCAAAACCGTTGCGCGCCGCCATGCGGAAGCAGGCGGCGAGATCCTCGCGTGCGGTGCGAATTGCATCGGTGGCGAGGTCCGGCCGGTTCGAGCGGAATGGCGCTGACGCGGGTGAGGAAGCGTGGAGGCTGTGCGCCATGGCGAAGGACACCTCTGTCGGTCGAAAGCTACCTCTTGTACAGGGGCTGCGCCTGCGCGTCAGCCCCTGCGACCGCCGCCCTGCCCTGCGCGGCTCAGGCCCGCCGCGGCACGCCGCCGGCATTCATGCCGCCGTCGATGACGAGCTCGCTGCCGGTGACGTAGCGCGAGGCATCGGAGGCCAGATACAGCACGCCTGAGGCGATCTCCACCGCCTCCCCCGCGCGGGCGAGCGGCGTGACGACCTTGGCACGCTCCTCGGGATCGATCGGCGCGTTCTGGCCGGCGCCGGTCGCACCGGTCGGGATCTTGCCCCAGATCGGGGTATCGATGATGCCGGGATGCACGGAATTGACTCGGATGCCGTCGCCGGCCGCCGCGCATTCCATCGCGATCGACTTGGCGAACAGCCGCACGCCGCCCTTGGTCGCCGAATAGGCGGACAGACCCGGCGAACCTCGCAGGCCCGCGAGCGAGGACATCATGACGATCGAGCCGCCGCCATGCTTGCGCATCAGCGGCAGGCAATGCTTGACCGAGAGAAACACGCCGTCGAGATTGATCGCGTTCTGCTTGCGCCAGTCGGCGAGCGTCATGTCGACGATCGATGGCACGGCGATGCCGATGCCGGCATTGGAGACGAGAATATCGAGCCTGCCGTAGAGCTTGGCGATTTCGGCGACGATATCGATCCAGCGCTCCTCGCTGGTGACGTCCTGCTCCAGGAATATCGCCTTGCCGCCGGCTTTCGTCACGCGCTTGGCGAGCTCGGGCCCGCGCAGCTCATCGATGTCGGTGATGACAACAGTCGCGCCCTCGCGCGCGAACAGCTCGACGATGGCCTCGCCGATACCCGAGGCGCCGCCGGTCACCAGCGCGACCTTGCCCTCAACCTGCCCTGCCATGTTCACTCCCTTTTTTGTTGTTTGAGGCCGTTATCTTTTACGCATGATCTCTGCGCAAACGCGTTCCGCGTTTGTCGCATCAGATCTTGCGTCATCTAATCACGGATGGCCCCTGGTCCGGTAGCGCGACGTCGA
This sequence comes from Bradyrhizobium sp. CCBAU 65884, assembly GCF_028128835.1. NCBI lineage: Bacteria > Pseudomonadati > Pseudomonadota > Alphaproteobacteria > Hyphomicrobiales > Nitrobacteraceae > Bradyrhizobium > Bradyrhizobium sp. CCBAU 65884. The sequence goes on from NZ_LBJU01000098.1 coordinate 23,646, forward strand.
TGACGCGGAACTGCACCCGCTCGACGCCTTGGTACCGGTCGACCGAAAGCGAACCGGCGACATGCAGTTGCTGGCCGCGGTTGGCGAGCAGCGCGTTGCCGAGCTTCTGGCCGATCGAGCGGAACGCGATGCCGTTGACGATGGCGCCATCGCCCGACTTGAAGCGCAGACGCAGATGCGCCTGCCCGACCTCGTCGGCAAAAACGAGCTGGTGTGCCGGCAGCGCCAGCACGGCTTCCGGATTGCCGCTGCCGAACGGACCGGCACGGTTCAGCGTCGCCGCAAGCTCAGTCGTCACCGCGCGCGCGGAGACCGCGCCGTCGATATAGAGCTCGTTGACGTGGCGCGCCTCGGCGACGTCCTGCGCCAGCGCGTTCTCGAGATAGGCGCGAAATTCGGCGAGCTTCTCTTTGCGGAGCGTCACGCCCGCAGCCATCGCGTGCCCGCCGCCCTTGAGCAGAATGCCGTCAGTGACCGCCTGTCGCACCGCCTTGCCGATATCGACGCCCGCGATCGAGCGGCCCGAGCCGGTGCCGATGCCGCCTGGCTCCAGAGCAATGGCGAAAGCGGGCCGCGAGAACTTTTCCTTCAGCCGGGAGGCCACGAGGCCGACGACGCCGGGGTGCCAGCCTTCGGACGCCGTGACGATGACGCTGAGCTTGTCCTCGAGCCCGATCGAGGCCAGCGCCTCGGCTTCGGCTTGCGCTTCGGCCGCCTGCTCGATGACGCGGCGCTCGCTGTTGAGGCGGTCGAGCTCGGCGGCGATCCGCGCGGCCTCGACGCTGTCGCCTTCCAGCAATAGCCGCACGCCGAGATCGGCGCGGCCGATGCGGCCGCCGGCATTGATGCGAGGCCCCAGCATGAAGCCGAGATGCCAGGCCTCCGGCGGCCCGTTGAGCCGCGCCACATCCATCAGCGCGGTATGGCCGACATGGTCGCGGCGCCGCATCGCGATCAGCCCCTTGGCGACGAAAGCGCGGTTGAGGCCGATCAGGGGCGCGACGTCGGCAACCGTCCCGAGGGCGACGTGATGCAGCATGCCGAGCAGATCGGGCTCGGGCATCTCCGTGCTCCAGAAGCCGCGCTGACGCAGCTCGCGGTTGACCGCAACCAGCGTCACCAGCACGAGACCTACAGCGGCGAGATGGCCGAGGCCGGAGAGATCATCGAGCCGGTTCGGATTGACCAGCGCGTCAACCTCCGGCAGCTCGGTGCCGGCCTGGTGATGGTCGATCACGACCACGGACATGCCGAGCCGTCTTGCTTCGGCGAGCGGCTCGATACTGGTGGTGCCGCAATCGACGGTGACGAGCAGCGTGGCGCCCTTTGCCGCCAGGCCACGAACCGCTTCGACATTGGGCCCGTAGCCTTCGAAAATGCGGTCGGGAATGTGGATCAGCGGATCGAGCCCGCAATGGCGCAGGTGCCAGGCGAGCAGCGCTGCCGAGGTCGCGCCGTCGACGTCGTAATCGCCGAAAATCGCGACCTTCTCGCCCTTCGCCGCGCCATCCGCGATCCGCTTCGCCGCGGCCTCCATCTCCGTCACGGTAAAGGGGTCCGGCAGGAGCTTGCGGATGGTCGGATCGAGGAAGTCGGCGACTGCGTCGATGTCGACGCCGCGGCCGGCCAATACCCGGGCCAGCAGTTCGGGAAGCTGGTGCCGCTGCACCATGGCGAGCGCCTGGGCCGCTCCGCGGGGATCCAGCCGGTCGCGCCAGAGCTTGTCGGTCAGCGAGCGCGCAACGCCGAGAAACGCCTGGGGCGCTTCGACGGGCAAGGCGGTTGCAGGCGGCGTCATGGGTCGCAATTGGTTTGAGGAACCCGGAGCCGACGGTATCGGTCCGGCTTGCAGGACGATTGACCCGGAATCCTCAGGGATTTGCAATCTCCGCGCCGCACAAAGCGGTGGATTGCCGATTTGCTGCGCCGACTGACTATCATTTGGGCATTCGGCGGAACAGCAAATTAAGCAGGCGTTAGGCGGAATCCTCGAAAAAGAATCGTATTCGATCTGTAAGCGATTGTTCCGGGTTCATTGCAGATCAGACCTCATTGCCAAGGGAAATCCCCGATGTCTGCTGCGCTGGGTCTGAAAGCCAAGCCGATCGCCACCGAACCCGCTGACGATGATTCCGACATCTCCGCGCTGATCAACCGCCTCACCGCGGAGGTCAACCAGATCGCGGTCGACAAGACCAAGTCGATCCAGCAGATCACCAACCAGATGAAGATGCTGGCGCTGAACGCGCTAATCGAGAGCTCGCGCGCCGGCGCGCAGGGCGCGGGTTTTGCGGTGGTGGCGCAGGAGGTGCGCGGCGTCGGCCAGCAGGTCGAGACCATCGCGCGCGAGCTCGAAAGCCAATTGACCAAACGCACCGGCGATCTCGTCGCCTCGATCGACCGCATGAGCCAGCGCTCGCGCGGCGAGCGGATGGTCGACCTGTCGCTCAACGCCATCGAGCTGATCGACCGCAACCTCTATGAGCGCACCTGCGATGTGCGCTGGTGGGCGACCGATTCCGCCGTGGTCGATTGCGCGGCCTCGCCGTCCGCCGCCGCAGCGATTTCCCACGCCTCGCAGCGCCTGGGCGTGATCCTTGGCGCCTACACCGTCTATCTCGATCTCTGGCTCTGCGACCTCGACGGCAACGTCATCGCCAATGGCCGCGCCGACCGCTTTCGCGTGGTCGGCCAGAACGTCGCCCACACCAAATGGTTTCGCGAGGCGCGAACCTTGCGCTCCGGTGACGACTACGTCGCCGGCGACGTCGAGAACCAGCCGCTGCTGGGCAATGCGCAGGTGGCGACCTATTGCGCCAGCGTCCGAGCCGGCGGTCAGGCCCACGGCGCCCCGATTGGCGTGCTCGCCATCCACTTCGACTGGGAGGCGCAGGCTCGCGCCATCGTGCAGGGCGTGCGCGTCGGCGACAGCGACAAGGCCCGCGTCCTGCTGGTCGATTCGAATTTCCGCATCATCGCGGCGTCCGACGGCCAGGGCATCCTCAGCGAGCGCATCTCGATCTCGCTGAACGGCCAGCGCTCCGGCTTCTACCATGACCGCTCGGGTGCCCTGGTCGCGTTCCATGCGACGCCGGGCTATGAGACCTATCGCGGGCTCGGCTGGTACGGCGTGATCGTCTGCGGGGCGTGAGACAGCCGGCCGATTCAAAAACCTGAAAACAACCCCATGCACAGTAGCCAAAGGGCTGCTTTCATTGGTGTTTTCAGCTGGGCTTGCTTCCTCGTTCTCTCAAACATTTTGACACGTCGGGCAAAACAGGGGCAATCTGCGAGCATCGCAGATTGTGTTTGCGGCATGAGGGAACGACCCTTCGCGGTTTTGTGACATCGCCCCCCGGCTTCTGAAGCAGTTTCCGGCAAGCCGCGCCCGTTACAGGCAAGAGGCCCGCGTCCTTGATCGAATAGAGTCGCCTCGCATCACCTTAATCGACGTGAGCGAGTCCACCCTGGCTAACCATCTCGCGCTCGTCACATGCCAAGGAGACATGCCATGAAGGTCGTCGTGATCGGCGGAACCGGATTGATCGGATCCAAGCTCGTGGCGAAGCTCAAGCAGCGGGGCCATGACGCGGTAGCGGCCTCGCCGAAATCAGGTGTGAACGCCGTGACCGGGGAAGGCCTCGCGGCGGCGCTGGCCGGCGCGGATGTCGTGGTCGACGTGGCCAATGCGCCGTCTTGGGAGCCCGCCGCCGTGCTCGAGTTCTTCGAGCGCTCGAGCCGAAATCTCGCCGCGACCGAGGCCGCCGCAGCCGTCAAGCATCACGTCGCGCTCTCGATCGTGGGGACCGACCGCTCGCCCGACATCGCGTATTTCCGTGCCAAGCTCGCCCAGGAGACCATCGTCAAGGCCTCCGCGGTCCCCTACTCTATCGTCCGCGCCACGCAGTTCTTCGAATTCCTCGGCGCCATTGGCGAGGCGGGAGCGGCCGGAGACAAGATCGTCGTTCCATCGGCACTGTTTCAACCGATCGCCGCCGACGACGTGGTCGATTGCCTCGCAGAGATCGCAACGGGACGGCCGCTGAATGGCACGATCGACATCGCAGGCCCCGAGAAGGCTCCCTTCAATGAGTTCGTCGCGCGCCGCCAGAAAGCCTCCGGCGACAGCCGTACGGTGGTCGGCGACCCAAAAGCGCAATATTACGGCGCCTCCATTCAGGACACATCGCTGAACCCGCTCGGCGAGGCTCGGCTCGGGAAGACGCCGCTCGCAACATGGCTCGCGCGCCTCTGAGGGGCCGCCAGTCCCGCAATCAATAAAGAAACGGCAATGAAGGAAATCCCATGCGCAGATTGCTGACCGCAACGGCGGTTTACGCCGCGTCTGTCCTGACGGTCCATGCGGCCGAGACGGCAGCACCATCGGCCAAGGTCACCGTCGTATTTGACCAGGCGCTGCCAAATGTCCCCGGCAAGAGCATGAAGGGCGTGCTGGTCGAATATGGTCCCGGGGGCTCGTCGCCGGCCCACATCCACGCGCCCTCCGCCTTCATTTACGCCACCGTCCTGGAAGGCGCGATCCGCAGTCAGGTCAATGACGGCCCGGCCAAGGTCTTTCAAAAGGGGGAGAACTTTTCCGAAAGCCCCGGCGACCGCCACGGCATCAGCGCGAACGCCAGCGATACCGAGCCTGCCAAGCTGCTGGCCGTGTTCGTGGTGGATACGGCCGACAAGCAGCTGACGACGCCTCTTGCGAAGTAGCGCCAGACCGGCAGGCTGGCTGGCGATTGCCACCAGCGTCAATTGGGACTCTCGACGAAAACGACTGGCGTGCCTTTCGACAGGCTCGCCGCGACGCGTTCGGCGTCCCAATTGGTGAGACGCACGCAGCCGTGAGATTCCGCCTTGGAGATCTTGCCCGGCGAAGGCGTGCCGTGAATGCCGTAGCCTTCAGCCGACAGGTTGATCCAGACAGTGCCGACCGGATTGTTCGGACCAGGCCTGATCTTGAAGGGCGTGCGGGAACGGACGCCCTTGAAGTGATAGTCGGGATTATAGCGATAGTACGGATTGCGGCTGATTTCCGTGACTTTGAGCGTGCCCGAAGGCGAAGGCTTGTCTTCGCTTCCGACCGTCGCGGGATAGAATCCGATCATGACATTTGATTTATCGAACAGCTTTACCGTCTGCCTGACCTTGTCGACCTCGACCCTGTCGGCCTTGGCAGGTGCACCATTGCCCTCGTTGCCAATGTTGACCACGACGATAATCTCGCCCGCCCGGTCGAAATGGCGCCCGGGGTTGAGCATCTCCAGGAGTTGCTCACTCATGTGGAATTTCTCGGCCAGCGCTTCGCGCGGGCTGGTGTAGCCGAGCTTCGGGATGTCCTTCATGTCTTCCATCTTCGACGGGAGTCTGGTCAGGAAAGGACCCGCCACGTCCTGCTGGGCGATGGTGTAGGTCGCGGTCGCCGGCCGGTCATCCGCTTGCAGCGCCTTCCAAACATCGTCCGATAGGGTATCGGAACTCGGCAATTGCTGCGCTTCCGCATAGGCCCGCAGCGCTTTCCTGGCATTCTCTCCGAACTTGCCGTCGATCTCGCCTAGCGAGAAGTGCGCCCGATCCAGGAGGACCTGCAAGCGCACGCCCGCCGGGGTCGGCTTCTCATTCGAAAGGCTCTTCTTCGTTGGCTGGGCAGAATTGACGGCATCCGCCGACATCTCGGCAGCAAACGCTGGCGGGGCCGCCAGGGCAAAGACAAGTAAGATGCAAATCTGCCCCGTTTTCGTCAGGGACATCGCCGCCTCCTTTCAGGTTTCCTGCGGTTGCATGTTGAACCCTGGGGCTGCAGCGGCAACCAGCTCGCGATACCGTTGTTCATACTGCCGCGCCATTCGGCGTGCGGTGAAGCGTTCCTCGAAGCGGGCACGCACCTTCCTTCGATCCAGCTTGCCCAGTTCGTCGACGGCCTTGACCGCCTGCTCCTCGTTCTCGACGATGAAGCCGGTCACACCGTGTTCGATCACCTCAGGGACGGAGCCGGAACGGTAGGCGATCACGGGCGTGCCGCAGGCCATCGCCTCGATCATGACCAGCCCGAAAGGTTCCGGCCAGTCGATCGGAAACAAAAGCGCGGCCGCCTCGCTGAGGAAGGCCTGCTTTTTGATGTCATCGACTTCACCGATGAGCTGGATCTTTTCGCCGTCGATCCGGGGCTCGAGGTGCTTCCTGAAGTAGGCGGTCTCGGCGCGTGGGATCTTTGCGGCGATGCGGAGAGGCATCCGGGCCGCGTGCGCGATCCGGATAGCGTCCTCCGGCCCCTTCTCGGCGGTCAGACGACCAAGAAATGCCAGATAGGATCCGTCCTCATAGGAGGGGCGCAACAGCTCCGACGGCAATCCGTGCTGAATCGTTCCAATCCATTTCGCATCGGGAAGCGGCAAGCGCTGGTGATCGGAAATCGACACGAAGCTTGCCTCGGGGAATTGCCGGATCACGTCCGGTAACCCCGGCAGGTCGAGGCGGCCGTGCGTGGTCGTGAGGAACGGCACGCCAAGGCGAGTGAGCAGCGGCAGTGGCAGCCAGTCGACATGCGCGTGGATCACGTCGAATTCCCTCGCCCGCTTCGCGATCGCTTCCAGCAGCATCGCGCTGGCCGCCCCGGGATCCGCGCCCTTTCGGCCCAGTCGCAGCGCGCGTGGCCATACCGGGTGAAGCTTGCCGGTCGTCCGGGAGTCGCCACTGGCAAATAGCGTGACGTGGTGTCCAAGCTTGACGAGGTCGTCGACCAGCCAGGCGACTACCCGCTCGGTGCCGCCGTAGAGCTTTGGAGGGACGCTTTCGGCCAGGGGAGCAAGCTGAGCGATACGCATGATAGCCCGTCGCTATATCGCTGATCGGACGATCAGCACGATGGCTGCGGACAGGAGGTTCGAAATCGCGAGCAACGTCCAAGCCGGTCTGGCGCTTGCGCGCGCCAGGCGGCACAGGAGTCTCTCAAGCGACATCAACATGAGTCATCGGAAAGCCGCTCGAGATAGGCAAGCCCGAAACCCGTGAGTTCCTGGGCGTCGCCATCGCTCTCTCGCGCTTCCCGTCTCCCTCGCAGATGGCGCTCGAGCAGGCAGCGACGGCCGTCGGCAGCATCGACATCGCGATGCCGCGCGCGGTACACGCACCATGCGGTATCGACCGCTGTTCGTAGCGGGCCGTCGTCGACCATGTTCCCAGCTCCGACGTGAAGATGTTCATGGGACGCCAACTCGTCGCGACGGCGGAAGTTTCCAGTTTTTCCCGAAAGTCTAATACTGCCCGCAAGGCGAGTGCAGCAAGCGCTTGCTCCCTGGTGCGTGCAATCAGGCGGCGCGCCGCGCGGCCATCCCCGCGGCGAGCAGCAACGCGGCCCGGCTGGCTCCGATCGACGCGACGCCTTGCCCGGCAATGTCGTAAGCCGTCCCGTGCGCTGGCGTGCAGATCGGGAATGGAAAGCCGCCGAGCAAGGTGACGCCACGGTCGAAGCCCATCAGCTTCATCGCGATCTGGCCCTGGTCGTGATACATCGTCAGCACGGCATCGAAGGCGCCGCCCTTGGCGCGCAGGAAGACGGTGTCGGCGGGAAACGGTCCCTCCGCGGCGATGCCCTCGCGCTGGCCGGCCGCGACCACGGGCGCAATGATATCGATCTCCTCGCGGCCGAAATTTCCGCCATCGCCCGCGTGCGGATTGAGACCGGCGACGGCGATGCGCGGCCGCGCGAAGCCGGCGCTGCGCATGCAGGCATCGGTCAGCTGGAGCGCACGATGGATGCGTTCGCTGGACAACTTTGCAGCAACGTCCCTCAGCGGAATATGGGAGGTGACTCGCGCGTTCCACAGCCGGTCCAGGACGTTGAACTCGCTCGCCGCGGTCTTGAGGCCGACCACTTCGGCCGAAAACGCGATCTCGTCATCGTACTCGGCGCGGGCAAGCCGCATCGCCTGCTTGTTGAAGGGGGTGAAGCAGACCGCCTCGACGCGGCCGTCGCGGCCGAGCTCGAGCGCGTGCTTGTAGTTCGTCAGCGCAAATTTTCCGCCGGCAAGGGTCGCGGTCTTCGGCTCGACCTCCTTGGGATCGAGATGGCCGAGATCGACGAACAGCGCCTCGCCCTCCGCCGCGCGAAGATCGGCCCCTTGCTCCACCATCTTCAGCGCCGGCCTGACGCCGGCAATGCGCGCGCCCTCCTCGAAGATGCGGCGGTCACCGATCACGACGAGCCGACTTTTCGCGCGGATGTCGTCCTGCGCCACCAGCTTGGCCGTCAGCTCCGGGCTGATGCCGGCGGGATCTCCCATTGCCAATGCAATCAGCGGCTTTGCGGTCATATGATCACCTTCTCCTGGGCGGTCGTTTCGGTCACGGGGGCGGGCTTGCGCCAGAGACGCGCGAGCTGCAACACGAGCGGAAGCAGCAGCAGCGCGATGCCGGCCATGATCAGGCATGTCACCAGCTTGTTCGCAACGAAGATCCCGAGCGATCCCTTCGACATCAGCATCGACTGCCGGAACGCATCCTCGGCCTTGTCGCCGATGACGATCGCGAGCACCAGCGGGGCCAAGGGATAGAACAGCTTCTTGAAGAGATAGCCGACGATTCCGAAGCCGAGCATCATGACGACATCGAGATAGGAGTTCGACACCGAATAGGCGCCGACGACGCAGATGATGACGATCAGCGGGGCGATGACCACGAAGGGAATCCGCATCAAGGCGGCAAACACCGGTACGGTCAGCAGCACCAAGGCGACGGCGACGATGTTGCCGACATACATCGAGGCGATCAGGCCCCAGACAAAGTCCTTCTGGTCGACGAAGAGCATCGGCCCGGGATTGAGGCCCCAGATCATCAGCCCGCCCATCATGACGGCCGCGGTCGCCGAGCCGGGAATGCCGAGCGAAAGCATCGGCAGCAGCGCGCTAGTGCCGGCTGCATGGTCAGCCGTCTCCGGCGAGATGATGCCTTCGACCTCTCCGGTGCCGAAATAGCGGCCGCGGCGCGAGAAGCGGCGGGCGATGCCATAGCTCATGAAGGACGCCGCGGTCGGCCCGCCCGGGGTGATCCCCATCCAGCAGCCGATTGCGGCGCTGCGCAGCAAGGCAACGCCATGCCGCGGCAGGCGGCCGACCGCGCGGAGCACCTCGCGCCAGTCGATCTTCGAGGACACCGCGCGGGCGTGGAATTCCTCTTCGACCGCAACCAGCAGTTCGCCGATGCCGAACAGGCCCATCACCGCGACGACGAAGCTCACGCCCTTGACGAGCTCGTCGACGCCCATGGTGAGGCGGACGCTGCCGGAGACGGTGTCGATGCCGATCGCGGCGATCGCAAAGCCGATCGCCAGCGCCACGAGGGTCTTGATCGGCGCGGCGCCGCCCATGCCGACGAAGCTGGCAAAGGCCAGGAAATAGACGGCAAAGTATTCCGCCGGCCCGAAGGCGAGCGCGACCTGCGCCACCCAGGACGCGAGGAAAGTGATCAGGATGACGCCGATCAGCGCGCCGAACGCGGCCGAGCCGAAGGCGGTGGCGAGCGCCGTGGTCGGCCTTCCGTCACGCGCCATCGGATAGCCGTCGAAGGTGGTCGCAACCGACGACGGCTCGCCGGGAATGTTGAACAGGATCGAGGTGACCGAGCCGCCGAATAGCGCCCCCCAATACATGCTGGAGAGCAAAATGATCGCCGACACCGGCTGCATGCCGAAGGTCAGCGGCAGGAGCAGCGACACCCCGTTCGGCGCACCCAGCCCCGGCAGCACGCCGACGAGAATGCCGAGCAGCACGCCGACGACCATCAGCACCAGATGCGGCACGGTGACCGCGATGCTGAAGCCATGGAGGAGTTCCCCGAGATTGTCCATCGGCCCTCCGTCAGAACCCGAAGGCGGCTGCGAGCGCGCCGTGCGGCAAGCTCACCTGGAACATGCGCTCGAACACGACGTAGAGCGCGAGCGCCGTCGCCGCCGCCATCCCCAGCGCGCGCGGCACCGATTGATGTCTGGGGATCGCCAGCACCGCGAAGACATACAGCGCCGAGGCGACGTACATCCCGGCGAGCGGGATCGCGGCCACGAAGATCGCGGCCGGCACGAACAGGCCGGCAAGCCGGCGCAGCTCGATCGACGTGATCGCGATGGGAACGTTTGCCAGGGACGCAACCGGCAACACGCCCCGCACCAGGTTGTAGAGGCTGCCGAGCACGATGACGATGCCGGTCAGGAACGGAAACGTGCCGGCATCGACGCCCGCGCTCGACCAGCCGATGCCGTTGTCGAAGCTGGAGACGACGACGGCGACACCGAAGCCGCCGGTGAGGACGGCGGTCGCAAGTTCAAGCGCGCGGCGCGAGATCATGGGGGGCTCCGCTCAGAGGTCGGGCAATTGCCCGCTGTAGCCACGCATCCTTCCCCGGCGCTCGGTGTCGTCCCTGCGAACGCAGGGACCCATAACCCCAGGGAGGAATTTGACGAAGACTCAAGGTCACGTCGGTACAGCGACCGACACTTCTCGACAGATCACGCGGTATGTGTCCCTGCGCCTCCGCGCGCAATTGCGCGCTAGGCAGGGACGACAGCGGCGGATTTGGCATGATGGTCGACATGCTGCGGGAAGCCCTGCCCACATCGTCACCCCCGCTGCATGCGCCCCGCCTCACTTGACGAGCCAGCCCTGCTCGCCCGCCACCTGCTTGACGTGCTCGAGATCCTCCTTGATGAACTTGTCGAACTCGGCACCCGTCAGGAAGGTGTCGACCTGGGACGTCTTCTCGATGTAGTCCTTCCACTCCGGCGTCGCCTGCACCTTCTTCATGAGGTCGACATAGAACGCGGCCTGGTCCGGCGTGACCTTGCCGGGCAGCCACACGGTGCGCGGCTGCTCATATTGCTTGATGTCGAGCCCTTGCTCGACGCAGGTCGGAACATCGCCCCAGCCTTCGGTCGCGGTGACCTTGGCGCTCTGCGGCAGTCGCTTCGGGCTGAAAACGCAGAGCGGCCGCTGCGTGCCGCCGCGCCATTGCCCGAGGCTTTCGCTGGGATTGTTGACGTGGGAATCGAGATGTCCGCCGGCGAGCTGCACGGCGGTCTCGGCGCCGCTCTTGAAGGGGATATAGGTCAGCTTGACCTTGCCGGCCTTCTCGATCATGCGCGTCAGCACCTCGTCGGTGTCCTTTGACTGGGCGCCGCCCATCTTGAACTCGCCCGATCCGGCCGCCTTCAGATAGTCACCCGCGGTCTTGTAAGGCGCGTCCTGCTTGACCCAGAGCAAAAACTCGTCCTGCGCCATCGCCGCTACGGGCGTGAGATCGGTGTAGTTGAAGGCGACCTTGGAGACGAGCGGCTGCTGCCAGGCGTTCGAGGTGCCGAAAATCACCTTGTAGGGATCGCCGGCGGAGGCCTTGCCATAGACATAGCCTTCCGCGCCGCTGCCGCCGCCCTTGTTGACGACGACGATCGGCTGCTCCGTCAGCTTGTGCTTGGTGATGATGTTCTGCACCGCGCGGGCGAGATTGTCGGTCCCGCCGCCCGGTCCGGCGGTGGCCACGAACTCGATCGGCTTTTGCGGTTGCCAGGCGCTGAGCGCCGGCATCGTGCCGGCGAGCATCGTCGCGGCTGCGGAGAGCAAAAATATCGACGTCCGACCCATGATTTCCTCCAGCGTATCTTGCCTTTTATCGTTGTCGTATCGACGCCCGGTCAGGCGACGCGTTCCTCGCGTCTTCCTGCGCCTAAGACGATTGCGCCTTCTTTTTCGAGCGCTTCGATTTGCTTCTGGTCGAACCCGTACTCGGCCAGCACCTCGCTCGTATGCTCACCATAGACCGGCGCGCCCGAGAGGACTTTGCCTGGGGTCTCCGAAAACTTGACGGGCAGACCGATCGTCTTCACCGGGCCGAGCGTGGAATGCTCGACCTCGACGACCATCTCGCGCGCCAGCGTCTGGGGATCGCTGAGCGCCTCCAGCATGTCATGCACCGGTCCGCACGGCACGCCCTTCTCGTCCAGCGCCGCGAGCCAGTACGCTCGCGACATCGTGCGGAAGCGCTCGCTCAGGACCGCTTCGAGCACTTTCAGATTTGCCATGCGGTCGGCCCCGGTGACGAAGCGCGGATCGGCGGCGAGTTCGCTGGCGCCAAGGGCTTCCAGCATCAAGAGCCAGTGCTTCTTGTTGGCGCCGCCGACCACGAGCCAGCCGTCGGAAGCTTCGAACGCCTGGTACGGCGCATTAAGCGGATGGGCCGAGCCCATCGCGCGCGGTGCCGTGCCCGCGGCGAGTGCGATGGTCGATTGCCAATAGGTTTGCACCAGGGCGGCCTCATAGAGCGAGGTCTCGACCCACTGCCCCTCGCCGGTCTTGAGGCGATGTGTATAGGCGGCGAGGATGCCCATGCTCGCCAGCAGGCCGGCGGTGATGTCGGACAGCGGCGGGCCGCATTTGACCGGCGGACCGTCGGGGCGTTCGCCGGTAAAGCTCATGATGCCGCTCATGGCCTGCGCGACGAGGTCGAAGCCGCGGCGGTGCTTGTAGGGACCGGTGCGGCCGAAGCCCGACAGCGAGCAGTAGATCAGCGCCGGGAATTGCTCGTGCAGCGCCTCGTAGCCGAAGCCGAGGCGCTCCATCGCGCCCGGCGCAAAGTTCTCGACCAGCACGTCGGCATCAGCGATCAGCCGCCGTAGCACCTGCTTGCCGCCTTCGGTCTTCAGATCCAGCACGATGCCGCGCTTGTTGCGGTTCATCATCAGGAAGGAGGCCGCCTCCTCGCCGATCTTCGGCGGTACCGAATGGCGGGTGTCGTCGCCGTTCGGCGATTTCTCGATCTTGATGACGTCGGCGCCCATGTCGGCGAGCATCAGGGTGCAGGTCGGCCCGGCCATGACATGGGTGAGGTCGACGACCCTGAGGCCGGCAAGCGGTCCCGAACGGCGAGAATTGGATTGCGATCGATCGCTTTGCATCGGGCCCGTCCTATTGGCCGCGCCATTGCGGCGCGCGCTTGTTGAGGAAAGCATCGAGCCCTTCGCGAAAATCCTGGCTCGTGTAGCACATCAGGATGAGATCCTCGCCTTCGTCTCCCGTCAGCCGCTGTTGCAGCCGGCCGACCGCCTGCTTGGTCGCATTCAGCGTCAGCGGCGCATGACTGGCGACGAGCCGGGCCACTTCGTCGGCGCGCCGGTCCAGCGCAGCACGATCCTCGACGATCTCGCCGAGCAGTCCGACGCTCGCCGCCTCCGTGGCATCGACAAGACGTGCGGTGAAGATCAGGTCCTTGACGCGCGCGGCGCCGATGAGTGCGGTAAGACGGCCGACATTAGACATCGACAGGCAATTGCCGAGCGTCCGGGCGATGGGGAATCCAATCTGGGCACTGCGTGTGCCGATGCGCAGGTCGCAGGCCGCGGCGATGCCGGCGCCCCCGCCGGTGCAGAACCCGTTGATCGCCGCGATGGTCGGCACCCGGCACTGTTCGAGCGTGGTCAGGACGCGATCGATACGGTTCTCGTAGTCGATCGCATCCTGCGGCGACTTGAACTCGCGGAACTGGTTGATATCGGTGCCCGCGGCGAACGCCTTCTCGCCGGCCCCGCGCAGCACCAGCACCTTGATCGCATGATCGCTGTTGGCCTCTTCGCAGATCGCGGCGAGCCGCTCGTACATGGCGAAAGTGAAGGCGTTGCGGGCCTGGGGGCGGTTGAAGGTGATCCGCCCGATGCCGTCGTTGCATTCAAAAACGAGGTCGTCTGCCCCTACCGCCCGGTCCATTTCCTCATATCCTCTTGTTTTTTACATTTTTGAATGCAAAATATGCGATTAGCAAGCTGGAACTTCGAAATATCGATCGAATACCCCAGTTTTGCATTCAAATTGGAGTGCTAGTCCCCCCATGCTTCACGAGGACGTCGTCGGCCGTATCCGGGCCATCCTGCTCGATGGCGAAATTCCGCCTGGCGCGCGGATTCCCGAACGCGAGCTATGTGAACGGCTCGAGATCTCGCGCACGCCGCTGCGCGAGGCACTCAAGGTGCTGGCCGCCGAAGGCCTCGTGCAGTTGCTGCCGCATCGCGGCTCGCGCGCGGCAAAGCTGACCGACAAGGACATGCGCGACCTGTTCGAGGTCTGCCAGGGCCTGGAGGCCCTCGCCGGCGAGCTCGCCTGCGAACGCATCACGGACGCCGAGATCGACGAGATCGCCGCCGCGCATGCGGCCATGGTGCTGCATTATCGCGACGGCGATCTGATCCAGTACTACCGCGGCAATCGCGCCATCCACGAGGCCATCGTCACCGCAGCCGGAAATCCCGTGCTCGCGGGGCTCTACACATCAGTGACAGCGCGCATCCGGCGCGCGCGCTACGTCACGCCGATGACGCCGCAGCGCTGGGCGCTCGCCGTGAAGGAGCATGACGCCATCCTGAACGCGCTCCAGCGCCGCGACGGCCTCGGCCTCTCCCACATTTTGCGCGCGCATCTCCGCCACAAGCGCGAAGAGGTCTTGCAGGCGGGCTTTGCCGAGACCGAGGGAAGTGAGCCGGCGCTGCGTATTGCGTGAATGGCGACACGGCAGGGGAGCCGCGCGCTGCCCTGAAAGTGTGCAACCCTCTGTGGCCCCACAATCACACGACCCGGAAATCGCCGATCGGGCCGCCGCTGGCAGGGATCGCCGATAGTCCGCCGATGGCGAAACAGCTAGGTATTTCCCGTCTGGAATTTTTGGCGATTCATTGCATCGGGGCGCCCTGTGGCATTGGAAATTGGGGTTGGCAGCTCGCGTCTGACGTGGTGGGCGATCTCCCTCAAGGCGCTGTTGGCGAGCACCGCATTGACGGCCGCGGCAGCGGTCATGACCACGATCGCGATCTCCGGTCAGGCCGCGGCGCAGACCTGGAACGGGGGACCCGGCCAGTGGAACGCAGGCTCGAGCTGGACGCCGGGCACTGTTCCAAACGCGGTCGACGCTGTTGCGATGTTCAACTTCGTAACGGCGAACGTCACCTACTCGCTCGATCTGACCGGCGGCCCGTTCACCATCGGCACACTGAATCTGAACGCTACGGTTGCGAACGGCAATTTCGGGTTCAACAGCGGCACGCTAATCATGCAGACCAGCGCGGGCTCGGCTGCGATCAATGTGCAGTCGAATCCTCATCCGATCCTGCCCGGCGACATCACCCCTGGCGCAACCCTTGAGCTCGCGTCCAATACCGTCATCACGACCGCGTCCGCGACTGCGGAGTTCCGGGTCGACAACGGCGGCCTGGTGACCGGTCCCGGCAGCTTGACCGTGGCAGGCCCCGGCGCCGTGGCTCTGAACAGCGCCAACACCTATGCGGGCGGCACCACGGTCACCGGCGGGACGCTGACCGGCGGCCACGCGACTGCCGGTGCGATCGACGCCTTCGGCGCCGGCGCCATCACCATGAGCGGCGGCACATTGCGCACGACCGCCACGGGGACGCTCGCGAACGATATCACCTTCACTGCCGCCACGAGCTCGACATTGTCGGCAGCAGCCGGCACAACCCTGTTGGCCGCGGGCGGCATGAACGTGGCCGCCGCTCATGTGCAGTTCGGATCCGCAACGGATACGGGAACCGTGCAATTGCAGCTCGCGGTCGGCACGTCCGTAAGCATCTTTACGACGCTCGCAGTCAACGGCGGCACGTTGCAGGCAACCGACACCGTATTGTCGTTTCTCACAGGCAACGCCGGCTCAACGACGGTGGCCGCAGGCGCGGTCCTCGATTACAACGACCAAACCAGCGTCATCCGCAACCTGCTTGGGGCAGGAACGGTGAACACCGGGTCCAATGCCGCGACCAACATCACCATTATCGATGGCAATTTCGGTGGCGTCATCCAAGGCGCCGGGCGCCTGAGCCTGAGCTTCGGCGTCTCCGGCACCGTGACGTTGACCGGCGCCAACACCTACACCGGTGGGACCGCCATTAATGCTGGCCATACGTTGCAGCTCGGCAATGGCGGCACGACCGGTTCGATCGTCGGCAATGTCGTCAACAACGGCACCCTCGCCATCAATCGCTCGAATCTCTTGACCTTTGGGGGTGTCATCAGCGGCAGCGGCGCATTGCAGAAGAGTGGCGGCGGCCTCACGTGGCTGACGGCAACCAACTCCTACACAGGGGCAACAACAGTCGATGGCGGCCTACTGTTTGTCGATGGGTCGATTGCGTCGTCGGTCCTGACCACCGTGACGGCAAATGGTGCGTTGGGCGGCAACGGTACTGTGGGCGCCACCCAAATCAACACGGGTGGAGGTCTGACGCCGGGCAGCGCTACGCCAGGAACGTCCCTGACCCTGGCAAGCCTCGCCATGCAGTCCGGGGCGCAGTATTTTGTCTATGCGAACCCTACGACCTCGACATTTGCCAACGTGACCGGCAATGCGGCCATTGGCGGTGCCAGCGTCGTCGCAACCTTTGCCGCCGGCTCGTACGTTGCCAAGCAGTACACCATCCTCACTGCCGGCAGCATTACCGGCGCGTTCGATCCGACGATCTCCAATCATGGCTTGCCGGCCGGCTTTCACACCAGCCTGAGCTATGACGCAACCGCAACCCACGCCTATCTGAACCTTACGCTGGATTTCGTGCCTCCGTCCGGCAACCTGAACGGCAATCAGCAGAATGTCGGCAACGCGATCATCAACTATTTCAACAGCAACGGCACCATCCCGATGGTGTTCGGCAGCCTGACGCCCGCCGGCCTGACCCAGCTCTCCGGCGAGGTCGGCAGCGCACCGCAGCAGGCGACCTTCAACGCGATGAACCAGTTCATGGGGGTGATGACAGATCCGTTCATCGCGGGCCGCGGCGATCCGGTCGGTGCGGGCGGCACGCCGAATGCTTATACGGATGAGACAGCCCTCGCCTACGCGCGCAAGCGCAAGCCGAACGACGCGCTGGCTGCGATCTACACCAAGGCGCCGATCGCAGCGGCGTTCGAGCAGCGCTGGAGCGTCTGGGCGGCGGGCTTCGGCGGGGCGCAGCAGACCGACGGCCGCACCGTCGTCGGGTCCAACACCACCACAAGCAACCTCTACGGCACCGCTGTCGGCGCGGATTATCGCATTTCCCGGGATACGCTGGTCGGCTTCGCGCTCGCCGGCGGCGGCACCAACTTCACCGTGGCGAATGCGCTCGGCGGCGGCCGTGCCGACCTGTTCCAGGCCGGCGCCTTCTTCCGGCACATCATCGGGCCTGCCTACATCACCGGCGCGCTGGCCTATGGCTGGCAGGACATCACGACCGATCGCACCGTGACGGTTGCCGGCGTCGATCGTCTGCGCGCCGAGTTCAACGCCAACACATATTCCGGCCGGCTCGAAGGCGGCTATCGGTTCGTCACGCAGGGCGTGGGCCTCACGCCTTACGCCGCAGCGCAGTTCACGACGTTCGACCTGCCGGCCTACGCCGAGCAGGTGATCGTCGGTAGCAACCAGTTCGCGCTGGCCTATGGCGCCAAGAGCATCACCGACACCCGCAGCGAGCTCGGCCTGCGCACCGATAAATCCTTCGCCCAGGCCGACGGCATCGTCACCCTGCGCGGACGGCTCGCCTGGGCGCATGACTTCAATCCGGACCGCGTCATCGGTGCGACGTTCCAGTCGCTGCCCGGCGCGAGCTTCGTCGTGAACGGCGCGGCGATGGCCCCGGACTCGGCGCTGGTGACGGGATCGGTCGAGAAGAAGTGGCTGAACGGCTGGTCGGCCGCCGGCACGTTCGAGGGCGAGTTCTCGAGCGTCACGCGCTCCTACGCGGGCAAAGGCGTGGTCCGATACGCCTGGTGATGTCGGCTGCCGGCGTTTGGCGGAGACGGCGCCGTCCTGACATCGCGTGCTGCGCCTCGCAGCGCCAAATCAATTCCCCTTGCTAGCTTGTCCGAACCGGCGCAGGATTCCGCCACCGTTCTGCGGCCGCACGGCCGATCAGGCCGGTCGCAACGCGCGAACAATCGCGCAAAATAAAAGACAAAAGCGAGGAACGCATGACAATCGATGTCTCCCGTCGGTCTCTTCTCACGCTCGGAGCGGGCCTTGGTGCCAGCGCCATGCTCGGCACCAGTGCGATGGCGCGGGCACCCAAGCTCGGCACTCAGACGCCCTACTGGCATCGCTTCGTTCTCGGCGATGCCGAGGTCACCGTCGTGTCCGACGGCCCGCTGCCGCTCGGCGATCCCTCCGGAACCTTCACCGGCGTTCCCAAGGAAGAGGTGAAGAAGATGCTGGCGGACAATTTCCTGTCGCCGGATAACGTCGTGCTCGAACAGAACTCGCCGATCGTGAAGACCGGCGACAAGCTCATCCTGTTCGATACCGGCATGGGCTCATCGAAGATGTTCGGCGCCAGCACCGGCCGGCAACAGAAGAGCATGACCGAGGCCGGCATCAAGCCCGGGGACATCGATGCCGTCGTGTGCTCGCATGCCCATATCGACCATATCGGAGGCATCGTCGACGAAGGCGGCAAGCCGCTGTTTCCGAACGCGCAGATCTACATCTCGCAGACCGATTTCGACTTCTGGACCGACGAAGGCAAGCTCGGCAGCCCGGCCAAGGACTTCGTCGTTCACGCCCGCAAGAACCTGCTGCCGGTCCGCGACCGGATCGTGTTCTTCAAGGATGGTCAGGAATTCCTGCCGGGGGTGCAGGCGATCGCCGCGCCCGGTCACACCGTCGGCCACACCATCTTCTTGGTGTCGTCGGCCGGCAAGTCCTTCGCCTTCCTCGGCGACCTCTCGCACCATTCCGTGCTGCTGCTCGAGCGGCCGCGCATGGAATTCTCCTACGACACCGATCCGAAGCAGGCCGCGGAATCGCGCGTCAAACTGCTGACGATGCTTGCGGCCAACAAGACCCCGGTGATGTCCTATCACTTCGCCTGGCCGGGCTACGGCCATGTCGCCAAGGCCGGTGAAGGCTTCCACTATTATCCCGAACCGATGCAGATGACCTTGTAGCTCGTCAGGTCCGGGCGGCGCGCGCGCCGCCCGGACCATGACTGCTCCTATTCCGCGGGCTCCGCGACCCCAGGAAGATTCGCAGTGGCAACGTCCGCCCGGGCACCGGGGAATATCCGCTTCACCAGCACGAACAGCGCTGGCACGAAGAAGATGCCGAGCACGGTTGCCGCGATCATGCCGCCGGCGACACCGATGCCGACCGCATTCTGGCTGGCCGAGCCCGCCCCTGTCGCCACCGCCAGCGGCAACACGCCGAGGATGAAGGCGAGTGACGTCATCAGGATCGGGCGCAGGCGCTGACGTGACGCGTGCAGCGTGGCATCGACGAGGCTCCGGCCGGCCGCGATCTGCTCCAGCGCGAATTCGACGATCAGGATCGCGTTCTTCGAGGCAAGGCCGATCGTCGTGAGCAGACCGACCTGGAAATAGACGTCGTTGGCCTGGCTGAACAGCGTCGCCGCGAGCAGCGCGCCGAGCACGCCGATCGGCACCGTCAGCATCACCGCGAACGGGACCGACCAGCTCTCGTAGAGTGCCGCAAGGCTCAGGAAGACGATCAGCAGCGAGATCGAATAGAGATACAGCGTCTGGCTGCCGGTGAGCCGTTCCTGGAACGACAATCCGGTCCATTCGTGGCCATAGCCCTTGGGCAGCCTGGCCATCTGCTCCTCCACCGCCTGCATGGCGACGCCCGAACTGATGCCCGGCCCCGCCTGCCCCTGCAACTCGACGGCGGCAACGCCGTTGTAGCGCTCGAGGCGCGGCGAGCCAAAGCTCCAGCGATCGGTGGCGACCGCCGAGAACGGCACCATCGAGCCGGAGGCGTTGCGCACATACCAGCGGCCGATGTCGCTGGTATCCATGCGGAACGGTGCATCGCTCTGCACGTAGACTTGCTTGACCCGGCCGCGGTCGATGAAGTCGTTGACATAGGCCCCGCCCCAGGCCGCCGACAATGTGGTGTTGAGATCGCTGAGGTTGACGCCGAGCGCCGTGGCCTTGGCCTGATCGACGTCGAGGTTGAATTGCGGCGTGTCGTCCTGACCGTTCGGCCGGGCCTGCGCCACGCGCTTGTCCGCCGCGAGCTGCCCGAGCAGCTGGTTGCGCGCCTGGATCAGCGCCTCGTGACCGTTGCCGCCGGTGTCCTGGAGATAGACGTCGAAGCCGCCGGCATTGCCGAAGCCGGGGATCGACGGCGGCAGCACCGCGAACACCATGGCGTCGCGGATTTTCATGAACGCCCCCATGGCACGGCCGGCCACGGCCTGCGCCGAGGCCGCAGGACTCTTGCGCTCGTCGAACGGCTTCAGGCTGACGAAGGCGAGGCCGACATTCTGCCCCTGCCCCGCGAAGCTGAAGCCGCTGACCGCGAACACGCCGTCGACGGCATCCTTCTCGTTGTCGAGATATTGATGCTCGACCTGCTTGATCACGTCGAGCGTACGCGTCGACGTCGCGCCGACCGGGAGCTGGATCAGGGTCATGATCGTGCCCTGGTCCTCGTCGGGCAGGAACGAGCTCGGCAGCCGCTGGAACAGCACGACCATGGCGGCGACGATCGCCGCGAAGGCCATCATCATCCCGGCGCTGCGCCTGATCGCGGCGCCCGCGGTGCGCTGATAGCCGTCGGCCATGCGGTCGAAGCCGCGGTTGAACAGGCCGAAGAAGCCGCGCTGCGCGCCATGGTGTTGCGGCGGCTTCAGGATCGTGACGCACAAAGCCGGCGTCAGGATCAGCGCGACCAGCACCGACAGCAGCATCGCCGTGACGATGGTGAGCGCGAACTGCCGGTAGATGATGCCGACCGAGCCGTTGAAGAACGCCATCGGGATGAAGACGGCCGAGAGCACGACGCCGATCCCGACCAGGGCCCCGGTGATCTCGCGCATGGATTTCTCGGTCGCCTCGCGCGGGCTAAGCTGCTCCTCGGCCATCACGCGCTCGACGTTTTCGACCACGACGATGGCATCATCGACCAGGAGGCCGATCGCCAGCACCATCGCGAACATCGTCAGCGTATTGATGGAATAGCCGGCGAGCGAGAGCACGCCGAAGGTCCCGAGCAGCACCACCGGCACGGCAATGGTCGGAATGATGGTGGCGCGCCAGCTCTGCAGGAACACGAACATCACGACGAAGACCAGCGCGATCGCCTCGAACAGCGTGTGGATCACCTTCTCGATCGACAGCTTGACGAAGGGCGTGGTGTCGTAGGGGTAGACGACGCGGAGCCCCTCCGGCATGGTGGCGCTGAGCTGGGCAACGCGCGCCTTCACCGCTTCCGAGGACGCGACCGCATTGGCGCCGGTCGCAAGGCTGATGCCCATGCCCGCGGCCGGCTTGCCGTTGTAGCGCGCCGCGGAATCATAGGACTTCGAACCGAGCTCGACCCGCGCGACGTCGCCGATCCGGACCGTCTGACCAGTGGCCGTGCGCAGGATGATGTCCTTGAACTGCTCGACCGTCTGCAGGCGGCTCTGCGAGGTGATGGTGGCATTGAGCTGCTGGCCGCCGACAGACGGCAGGCCGCCGAGCTGGCCGGCGGTCACCTGCGTGTTCTGGGTCTGGATTGCCGCGGTCACGTCGCCGGGCATCAGATTGTATTTGGCCAGCTTGTCGGGATCGAGCCAGATGCGCATGGCGTATTCGGCGCCGAACAACGTCACCTGCCCGACGCCGGCAACGCGACTGATCGGATCGTTGACCGAGGAGGCGACGTAGTCGGCGATGTCGCTGGCGGCAAGCCGACCGTCCTCGGAGACGAAACCCAGCACCATCAAGAAGCTCGCCGAGGACTTCACGACCTTGATGCCCTGCTGCTGCACGACCTGCGGCAGCAGCGGAGTTGCAAGCTGCAGCTTGTTCTGCACCTGCACCTGGGCGATGTCGGCATCGGCCTCGTTGGTGAAGGTCAGCGAGATCTGCACTTGGCCCGTCGAGGTGCTCGACGACGACATGTATTGCAGATAGTCGAGGCCGGTCATGTTCTGCTCGATGACCTTGGTCACCGAGTTCTCCGCGGTCTCGGCATTGGCGCCGGGATAGGTCGCCGTGATCGTGACGACGGTCGGCGCGATCTGCGGATATTGCGCGATCGGCAGCCGCATGATCGCGAGCACGCCGCCCAGCATGATCAGGATGGCGATGACCCAGGCGAAGATCGGCCGCTTGATGAAGAAATGGGACATGACGGTTACTGCTCGGCTGTGGCGGCCGCAGGCCGCGCGTCGGCCTGCCGCGTCGGATTCACGGCAAGACCGGTTGCGGGATCGACCGCGACCTCGAGGGTCTTGACCGGCGCGCCGGGGCGAGCCTTCTGCGTTCCCTCGACGACCAGGCGGTCGCCCGCCTTGGCGCCGGAGCGCACCAGCCAGTTGCTGCCGACGTCCTCTCCGAGTTCCAGCGTCCGCTGCTCGACCTTGCCGTCCTTGTCGACGAACATCGCCACCGCCTGCCCCAGCGGATTACGCGAGACCGCCCGCTGCGGCACCAGGATCGCGGCCGTGTCCACGCCGGCGACGACGCGGGCGCGCACATACATGCCCGGCAGCAGCGCCCGCTCGGGATTGGCGAAGACCGCGCGCGACGAGACCGAGCCGGTGCTCTCGTTGACACTGGCATCGGTGAAGCCGTACTTGCCCTTGTGGCCGTAAGCCCTGCCGCTCTCCATCAAGAGCTCGACCTGCACGCCTTCGGCAGGA
Organism: Bradyrhizobium sp. CCBAU 65884; assembly: GCF_028128835.1. Classification (NCBI taxonomy): domain Bacteria; kingdom Pseudomonadati; phylum Pseudomonadota; class Alphaproteobacteria; order Hyphomicrobiales; family Nitrobacteraceae; genus Bradyrhizobium; species Bradyrhizobium sp. CCBAU 65884. The sequence goes on from NZ_LBJU01000098.1 coordinate 46,315, forward strand.
CGCTTGAGCCGGCCACTGGCGATCTGGTTGCGCAGGCGTTCCATCTCGGAGGTCGACTGATCGAGGTCGACATAGACAGGGTCGAGCTGCTGGATCGTCGTCATCGCGGTCGCCTGGCTGGCGGTGACCAGCGCACCGGGCGTGATGCTCGACTTGCCGATCCGGCCCGAGATCGAGGCCGTGACCTTGGTGCGATCCAGCGAGATCGCAGCCGTGTCGCGGTTGGCCTCCGCCGCCTTCACGTCGGCCTCGCCCTGCTTGTAGGCGGCGACCGCATCGTCGACATCCTGCTGGCTCGCCGCATTGGTTTGCAGAAGCTGGGTCTTGCGCGCGGCCTTGAGCTTGACGCTGACGAGCGTTGCCTCCGACCTCTGCACCGCGGCCTCGGCGCTGGCCAAGCCCGCCTTGTACTGCACCGGATCGATCTCATAGAGCAGGTCGCCTTCCCTGACCTCGGCGCCTTCCACGAAGTCGCGCTTGAGCAGAATGCCCGTGACCTGCGGCCGGACCTCGGAAACCTGGTAGGCGACGACGCGGCCCGGCAGCACCGTCGAGATTTTCGCTTCCTGCGGTTTCAGGGTCATGATGCCGACCTCCGGCACCATCTGCTGCAATGCCGCTTGCGGGTTCTGCTCCCCGCAAGCGGCAAGCAGCAGGGCAATCAAGGGAACAGCGCGGACGATCGGAGGACGCATGATGACGATCCATGGGTAAGTTGCGGCCCCTGAAGGGCATCGCGCACGGAAACACTTGGAAACTATTCAGTTTCCATTGGGAACTTGGTAGTTTCCTTCCCTGAAGTCAAGTGCTAGGCTGCCTGCACAACGGCGTTCAAGCAGTCGTGAAGCAGCTCAAATTCAAGCGGGTACATCCATGGCGAAAGAAGCCAGCAGTCAGAGGCGCATTGCTCCGCCGTCGGAGCGGACCAAGCCGACCGTGGGCCCCGCCCCCGACGCTCGCATGACGCAATTGCTGGCGGCGGCGAAGGACACCTTCACCAGCAAAGGGTTTGCCGCGACGACGATGGACGACATCGCCGGTGCCGCCGGGATGTCGAAGAAGACGCTCTACAAATTGTTCGAGAGCAAGACCGAGCTGTTCCGCGCCATGCTGCTGCGCAGCTTGCCGGAAGCCGATTACGCAGACACCCCTTCGGAAGGATCACCAGTGATCCGGCTTCGAAACATGCTGCGCGAGGCGGCCAACGTCGCGCTGTCGCCTGGCGAGATCGCCCTGCAGCGTTTGATCATCGGTGAACGTCAGGCGTCCCCGGAGCTGGGGCGTATGTTCGCCGAGGTCATCATGGAAAGCGGCACGGAGCATATCGTCGAGCTACTGAAGGCAGTTCGCCTGGAGCCCCGTTTTGAGGGCGTGCCGCTCCGCCTCATTGCCGAAATGCTGTTCGGCATGGTGTTCAGCCACGATCATTTCAGGCTGCTGACAGACACCGCATTCAAGTTCAATCGCCGCGCCCTGGACCGGCGGATCGATCTTGCCATTGCAACCTTCTGTGCGGCCGACGAATAAGCGTGAGCCGCCTCGCTCGGCTTGGAAGAAGGTCAGCAGCCGAGCCTATCGGCGATCCCGCCAAAGTCCTTGGCGACGATGTCCCACTTGCCGGTGGCTTCGAAATCGACCTTCTGGAGCGGACCGTACTCCGTCGGCCGTGCGACGAACGCGGTCTTCAGGCCGTTCTTCTGCGCCGCCGCGAGATCGCCGTTGTGGGCGGCGACCATCATCACCTCCTCCGGCTTGAGGCAGAGCAGCTTTGCTGCGCCCAGATAGGTTTCCGGATCGGGCTTGTAGTGCTCGAACAGCTCGGCCGACATGACGAGATCCCACGGCAGGCCGGCAAACTTCGCCATGTTGGTGAGCAGCGCGACATTGCCGTTCGATAGCGGCGAGATCACGAATTTCGACTTCAGCCGGGTGAGGCCCGCGACGCTGTCTGGCCAGGGATTGAGGCGATGCCAGCCCTTGGTGAGATAATCGAGATCGGCGTCAGTGAGGCCCTTGATCGCGAACTGCGCGACCAGCTTCTCCAGCGAGCGGCGGTGCAGATCATCCAGCATGACATAGCCGCGCTCGGGATGTTTGCGCACGTCATCCATCGAGGCCATGTACATGCCGCGCCAGCCATCGACGAGCGCCGTCCAGTCGGCACTGATGCCGCGCTGCCTGCTCCACCACATGAAGTCGGTGATGAGGCTGGTGCGCCAGTCCACAACCGTGCCGAAGACGTCGAAGACAAGGGCTTTGACGGCGGAGAGTTCGGACATGGCGCTTCCCGTGATTGTTCTTATTGTCATTCCGGGATGCGCCGTTAGGCGCAGGCCCGGAATCCATACTCCCGATCGTGGTTATGGATTCCGGGCTCGACGCTTTGCGTCGCCCCGGAATGACGGGCAGTTGTTATGCCCTACTCAATCCAGATGGAACTTCGCAAGCTCGCGATGCTCGGCCTTGATGTAGCGCACCGTGCCGGTGACGGAGCGCATCACCACCGTCTCGGTCTCGATCACGCCGTCCTTGCGGAACTTGACGCCCGAGAGCAGCGAGCCCGTGGTGACGCCGGTGGCGGCGAACAGGCAGTCGCCGCGCGCCATGTCCTCGATGCCGTAGATCATCTTGGGATCGTTGACGCCCATCTTGGCGGCGCGTTCACGCTTCTCGTCGGAATCGAGGATGAGACGGCACTGCATCTGGCCGCCGATGCAGCGCAGCGCCACGGCCGCGAGCACGCCTTCCGGCGCGCCGCCGGTGCCGAGATACATGTCGACGCCGGTGTTATCGGGGTCGGCGCAATGGATCACGCCGGCCACGTCGCCGTCGGTGATCAGGCGCACGGCGGCGCCGGTCGAGCGCACGCTCTCGATGATGCTGGCATGGCGCGGACGATCGAGCACCAGAACCGTGATGCCGTCGGGCTGGACACCCTTGGCCTTGGCGAGACGGCGGACGTTGTCGGCCGGCGTTGCATCGAGATCGACGACGCCCTTGTTGTAGCCCGGCCCGATCGCGAGCTTCTGCATGTAGACGTCGGGGGCGTGCAGCAGCGTACCGCCGTCGGCCATCGCCATGGTGGCAATCGAGCCCGGCATGTTCTTGGCGCACAGCGTGGTGCCTTCGAGCGGATCGACCGCGATGTCGACCTGCGGGCCGGCGTTCAAGCCGACCTTCTCGCCGATGAAGAGCATCGGCGCCTCGTCGCGCTCGCCCTCGCCGATCACGATGGTGCCCTCGATCGGGAGCTTGTTGAGCTCGCGGCGCATCGCATCCACCGCAGCCTGGTCGGCCGCTTTCTCGTTGCCGTGCCCGCGCAGCCGCGCCGACGACACCGCCGCCCGCTCCGTCACCCGCACGATCTCCAGCGTGAGGATGCGCTCGAGCAACGCGTGCGGGGGGACTGAAATATGGGTCGACATCGGCTCACTCCTTCGAAACGGTTTTGGACAGAAGTCTCTGCCCGCATCAACTCTCAACGCCCACGGTTCGTTCGTTCAAACCGCCTCATTGTTTCAGCATGACCTTTCCGGAAAACCGCTTCGCACCTTGTGCTGGCGCGGTCCTTCGGATCCGGGACATGCTCAGTTCTTCTCGATCCGGATCACCTGCGGCCGTCCGCTGATCACCTTGTCCTTCTGCACGGCGGCGAGCGCGCGGCGCACCGCGTCCTCGTGCGTCGCATAGGTGATCAGGATGACGGGCACAGGAACCGCCTTGCCGTCGGCTGGCGCAGCGCCGCCATTGGGATGACGCTGCACGATCGACTCGATCGAAATCTTCTGCTCTGCCAGCCGCGTCGCGATCGCAGCCGCGGTGCCGGGGAAATCGCGCGCCAGAAGGCGGATGTAATAGCCGCCCTCGTGCCGCTCCATCGGCGCCTTCTTGGTGTCGCGCAAATGAGAAATGGGCCGGCCGAACGGATTGGCGCGGATTCCGCGCGCGACATCGGCGATATCGGCGACGACGGCGGATGCCGTCGCGGCACCGCCGGCGCCGGGGCCGACCAGCGTGATCGGCGGAATGCCCTCGCCGTCGATTGTGACCGCATTGGTGACGCCCATCACCTGCGCGATCGAGGAGGATTTCGGAACCATGGTCGGATGCACGCGCTGCTCGATGCCCTTGGCGGTGCGCACCGCAACGCCGAGCAGCTTGACGCGGTAGCCGAGATCGGCCGCCGCCCGCAGATCTTCCGGCGCGATGGAGGAGATGCCTTCGACATACACCGCGCTTTGAGCAACTTTCGTGCCGAAAGCGAGGCTGGCGAGAATGGCGAGTTTTTGCGCGGTGTCATGGCCGTCGACGTCGAAGGACGGGTTGGCCTCGGCATAACCGAGCCGCTGCGCATCCGCGAGGCATTCGGCGAAGGACAGGCCTTCCTGCTCCATCCGGGTCAGGATGTAATTGCAGGTGCCGTTGAGGATGCCATAGACGCGGTTGATGCCGGTTCCGGCAAGACCCTCGCGCAACGTCTTGATGACGGGGATCGCGGCGCCGACGGCTGCCTCGTAATTCAGCGCACCGCTGTGCTTTTCAGCGGCCTTTGCCAGTTTCAAACCGTGCTTCGCGAGCAGCGCCTTGTTGGCCGTGACCACTGACTTGCCGGCGCTGAGCGCGGCCTCGACCGCCGACAGCGCGGGATCGCCGGCGCCGCCCATCAGCTCGACGAAGCAATCGATGCCCGGATGCGTGGCCAGCGCCAACGGATCCTTGACCCATTCGACGCCGCGCAGGTCGATGCCGCGCTTCTTCGCCTTCGAGCGCGCGGTGACGGCGACGACGCGGATACCGCGGCCGCTGCGGCCTGCGAGCACGCGGGCCTGCGTTTCAATCAAACGGACAACTTCGGCGCCCACGGTGCCGAGCCCCGCTATGCCCACTTTCAGGGGTGCAACCATGATGACTTAGAAAACCTGCCGAAGAGAACCTAACGCCGATTGGCGAGCGGAACGACGTTGTGCAACGTTTCGATGCCGCTTTCAAGGAAGCGTCGCACGCCGCGCGCGGCCTGCCTGATCCGTTGCTCGTTTTCCACCATGGCGATGCGGACATATCCTTCACCATGCTCGCCGAAGCCGACGCCGGGCGAGACCGCAACGCCGGATTTCTCCACCATCAGGGTCGCGAATTGCATGCTGCCGACGCTGCGGAAGGCTTCGGGCAGCGGCACCCAGGCGAACATCGAGGCCTCCGGCGGCGGGATCTCCCAGCCGGCGCGGCCGAACGATTCCACCAGCGCATCGCGGCGCTTGCGGTAGGTGTCGCGCATCTCCTTGATGCAATCGTCCGGACCGTTCAGTGCGGCGGTCGCCGCGACCTGCACCGGCGTGAAGGCGCCGTAATCGAGATAGGATTTGACGCGGGCGAGCGCTGCGATCACGCGCTCGTTGCCGACCGCAAAGCCCATGCGCCAGCCGGCCATCGAATAGGTCTTCGACATCGAGGTGAACTCGACGGAGACGTCCATCGCGCCGGGCACCTGGAGCACCGAGGGCGGCGGATTGTTCTCGTCGAAATAGACCTCGGCATAAGCGAGATCGGACAGGATCAGGATCTCGTGCTTCTTCGCGAACGCGACGAGGTCCTTGTAGAAGTCCAGGCTCGCGACATAGGCGGTCGGGTTCGAGGGATAGCAGACGACGAGCGCCAGCGGCTTGGGGATCGAATGCACGATCGCCCGCTCCACCGCCTCGAAGAACTGCGGCGTCGGCTCCGACGGCACCGAGCGGATCACGCCGCCCGCCATCAAAAAGCCGAAGGCGTGAATCGGGTAGCTCGGGTTCGGACAGAGGATGACGTCGCCGGGCGCGGTGATCGCCTGCGCCACGTTGGCAAAGCCTTCCTTCGAGCCCAGCGTCGCGACGATCTGGGTGTCGGGGTTGAGCTTCACGCCGAAGCGGCGGGCGTAGTAGCCGGCCTGGGCCCGGCGCAGTCCGGGGATGCCGCGGGACGCCGAGTAGCGATCGGTGCGCGGCTTGCCCAGCGTCTCCTTCAGCTTCTCAAGCACATGCGCCGGGGCCGGCAGATCCGGGTTGCCCATGCCGAGGTCGATGATATCGGCGCCGGCATTCCGCGCGGCCGCCTTGGCCCGATTGACCTGCTCGAACACGTAAGGCGGAAGGCGGCGGATGCGGTAAAATTCTTCCATGGCTCTCTGGGCTCCGGGGCAACCGGTCAGGACAGAATCGACAGGCCAGGACGGCGCTTCGGAAAGGCGTCCATTTTCGTCGTGAAAATTACTCAAAATCAAATGCTTAGAGCAATCATCGACGACGAAGACTGAAGTCGTTCGCCCTGACTCTCGGCTGAACCGTGGTCTTTTAGCACGGCAAGGCGGGGGCGCCAGCGATTACCTTGGAGCGGCTCATTTCGCATCCTTGCCGGCGACGGCCTGGCGATCGCGCGCGGCGGCGAGCTCAGCCTCGATCTTGGCGCGCTGCTCCGGCGGGATGACCGCTTGATCGCGATCCGGCGGCAGGTCGTGCACCGGCAGGTAGGTGCCGGGCTCCCTGGGATGGGCCTGCGCGTCCGCGGGGGTCATATCGGCGAGCTGGCTCGAGCAGCCGCCAACGGCGAGCGCCGCGATCAGCAGCGCGCCGCGGATCGGCAGCGTCTTTTGCAGGTCCCACAACGCCAACACTTGGGAAATCCCCTACTCGTCCCAAAGCACGGCCCCGGGCAACCTTACCCAAGACCGCGCCCAAGCTCAAACCATTGCTGCCCAAATGGTGCGAGCGAGAAAACAGCCATCGCCCACCAAGCCGAGCGGTGCGGCCCGAATGTGACGGAACCAAGAAGATTTGTCGCAGTGCAACACATCTTCGAGAGTGTTTAACGTCAAACATGCGAGCTTCGCGGTGACGAATACGGAATGAACCGTTACTGTTCTGCTCATGAGCATGGCCACGACCGATACGCCCAAACCCGAGACGAAGTTCGATGCGGAAGCCTTCGCGATGAATGTCGCGCGGGCGATGGAGAGCGGCGGCAAGGCGCTGGCCGCCTACCTCAAGCCGCGCGAGAGCGGCGAGGTGCAGGATCGCCCGCCGGCCGAGCTCGCCGAGGTCGTCAAGACCTTCACCTCGGTCGCCGAATACTGGCTGTCGGATACGTCCCGCTCCTCCGATCTGCAGACCAAGCTCGCCAAGGACTATCTCGACCTCTGGGGCTCGGCGGTGCGCCGCATGGCCGGCCAGGACGCAGCGCCCGCGATCGCGCCCTCGCCGCGCGACAAGCGCTTTGCCGACCCGGAATGGAAGTCGAACCAGTTCTTCGATTTCGTCATGCAGCTCTATCTGCTCACGACCAGATGGGCGCAGGAGCTGGTGCGCGACGCCGAAGGGCTCGATCCGCAGACCCGCCGCAAAGCGGAGTTCTACGTCCAGCAGGTCATCAACGCGATCTCGCCGTCCAACTTCGTGCTGACCAATCCGGAGGTGCTGCGCGAAACGGTGGCCAGCAGCGGCGAGAACCTCGCCCGCGGCCTGAAGATGCTGGCCGAGGATATCGCAGCCGGAAAGGGCATGCTGAAGATCCGCCAGTCCAACCCGGACAACCTCGTCGTCGGCGTCAACATGGCGACGACGCCGGGCAAGGTGATCTACCAGAACGAGATGATGCAGCTGATCCAGTATTCGCCGACTACGGAGACGGTGCTGCGCACTCCGCTCCTGATCGTGCCGCCCTGGATCAACAAGTTCTACATCCTCGATCTCAAGCCGGAGAAATCCTACATCAAGTGGTGCGTCGACCAGGGCATCACCGTGTTCGTGATCTCATGGGTCAATCCCGACAAGCGGCTCGGCAACAAGAGCTGGGAAGACTACATGAAGGAAGGCCCGCTCACGGCGATGGACGTGATCGAGAGGGTCACCGGCGAGATGAAGGTGCACACCGCCGGCTATTGCGTCGGCGGCACCATGCTCGCGACCACGCTGGCCTGGCTCGCCGAGAAGCGCCGCCAACGCGTGTCGTCGGCGACGTTCTTCGCCGCACAGGTCGACTTCACCCATGCGGGTGACCTCCTGGTGTTCGTCGACGAGGAGCAGATCGCGGCGCTCGAGCAGGACATGAAGGCGGCCGGCGTGCTCGAAGGCTCGAAGATGGCGATGGCCTTCAACATGCTGCGCTCCAACGATCTGATCTGGTCCTACGTCGTCAGCAACTACCTTAAGGGGCAGCAGCCGAGCGCGTTCGACCTCTTGCACTGGAATTCGGACGCGACGCGCATGACCGCGTCGAACCATTCCTATTATTTGCGCAATTGCTATCTGGAGAACCGGCTCTCCACCGGCACGATGGTGCTCGACAACACGCTGCTCGATCTCTCCAAGGTCAAGGTGCCCGTCTACAACCTCGCCACCCGCGAGGACCACATCGCGCCCGCTGAATCGGTGCTGTACGGCTCGCAGTTCTTCGGCGGTCCGGTGAAATACGTGCTGTCCGGCTCGGGCCACATCGCCGGCGTCGTCAATCCGCCCGCCTCGAACAAGTACCAGTACTGGACCAACGACAACATCAAGGACGTCAACGTCGCGCAATGGATGAAGGACGCGGTCGAGCACAAGGGCTCGTGGTGGCCGGATTGGCGTCAATGGCTGGGCGAGCTCGATCCGGAGCAAGTCCCGGCGCGCAGCGTCGGCAGCGACGCCCTGCCGGCGATCGAGGACGCGCCCGGCAGCTATGTCAGGGTTCGCGCATAGCGGAATCTTCCGCGCTTTTGTATAGACTCGCGCTCAACGCAGCGACGACAGAGGGGACCCGACCATGACGCGCGAATTGTTCTGGCTGACACTGACCGTGATCCTGACCGGGATCCTCTGGATCCCCTACACCATCAACCGCTGCCAGGTCCGCGGCCTCAGCGGCGCCATGGCCAACCCCTCGCGCGGCGACAAGCCGCAGGCGGAATGGGCGAACCGCCTGATGTTCGCGCATGACAACGCGGTCGAGAACCTCGTGCTCTTTGCGCCGCTGGTGCTGATCCTCAACGCGATCGACTATTCCTCGAAATGGACCGTGCTCGCCTGCGCCGTCTATTTCTGGTCGCGCGTGGCGCACCTAATCGTCTATGCGCTCGGGATTCCCGTGTTCCGCACCCTGGCCTTCACCGTCGGCTTCCTCGCCCAGGCCGTGCTGGCGCTGGCGATCTTCAAGGTGGTTTGATTTCGTGTCCCGGACGCGCGAAGCGCGAGCCGGGACCCAGAACGCCGCAAACGAAACAGAAAACATGGGCCCCGGCTCTGCAGCGCACCGCTGAAGGAGCGCTGCGCTGCGTCCGGGGCGCGAGACTGCCCTACTCCTCCGGCAATCCCAGCATCAGCCGCATGTTCTGCACGGCGGCGCCCGAGGCGCCCTTGCCGAGATTGTCGAGCCGGGCGACCAGCACCGCCTGGTGATATTTGTCGCTGGCGAAGACGTAGAGCTCGAGCATGTTGGTCTCGTTAAGCGCCTCCGGCTCGATCCGGCCGCCTTTGGCCGCCTCGTTCTGGAGCGGCATCACCTTGACGTATTTCGAGCCGACGTAGCGCTTGGCGAGCGCAGCCTGCAGATCGGTACCGCCGGGCTTGCCGGGCAGCGTGTCGAGCTGCAGAGGCACCGAGACCAGCATGCCCTGCCGATAGTTGCCCACCGACGGAATGAAGATCGGCCGCCGCGTCAGGTTCGAATAGAGCTGCATTTCCGGCAGATGCTTGTGCTCGAAGCCGAGGCCGTAGAGCTCGAAGGATGGCGCGCTGCCGTCCTCGAAGCTCGCGATCATCGACTTGCCGCCGCCGGAATAGCCGCTCACCGCGTTGACGGTGACGGGATAATCGGGCGGCAACAGACCGGCATCGACGATCGGCCGCAGCAGCGCAATCGCGCCGGTCGGATAGCAACCGGGATTGGAGACCTTCTTCGCCGCCTTGATCTTGCCGGCCTGGTCAGCCGTCAGCTCCGGAAAGCCGTAGGCCCAATCGGGCGCGACCCGGTAGGCGGTCGAGGCGTCCAGCACCTTCGGGCCCGAAGCGCCCATGCTGTCGACCAGCGCAACCGTTTCCTTGGCGGCATCGTCGGGCAGGCAGAGGATGACGAGATCCACCTCCTCCATCAGCGCCTTCTTGGCCGCGGGGTCCTTGCGCTTGTCGTCGGCGATCGTCCTCACGACGACGTCGTTCTGCAGCTTCAGCCGCTCGTTGATGCCGAGCCCGGTGGTGCCGGAGCCGCCGTCGACGAAGACGGTTGCGGGTTTGGTGGCAGCGCCCTTCGGGGCCTGTTTGATGTCAGCGAGGCTCATGGTGCGCTCCCTTCGAGCATGTTCGTGTCGTCTGCAAAAACCTGCGGCCTGGCCTGCCGCATCAAAAGTGAGATCTGCTTGGCGTCGGCATCGCCGGCGCCGAGCGCATTGGCGATCGCCGTGTAGTCGGCGTCGGACTTGTGCTGGTTGAGCTTGAAGCTGCCTTCGACCTCCTCAACCGTCATCACCAGACCCACGATCGCCTTCTTCATGGCCTCGAGCCGTCCGGCCGTCATCTTGTCCGATGTCCACGGCTTCTTCGGCCGCAGCCAGTTCTCGAACTTGTCGCTGAGCGTGTCGATCTGCACCGCCAGCTCGTCGTCAGACAACATCCGCACCGGCCCGCTCAGATGCACCGACTGGTAGAGCCAGGTCGGCACCTGGTCCGGCGAGACGTACCAGTCCGGCGATACATAGGCATCGGGGCCATTGACCGCGAGCAGCCAGGACGCTGCGCCGTCCGCAAGCTTTAGCAGCGGATTGTGACGGGCGACATGAAAGGCGGCCTGCGGCGTGCCATCGGCCGCATAGGTCAAATAGAACGGCAGCGGGGAAGCGACCGGTTTCTTGCCGTCAAAGGCGCACATGGTGCCGAAGCCGCGCTCTTCGGCGAACTTCAGGCTTGCGGCGCGGTCCTGCTTGAAAAAGGGTGGCGTGTACATCGTGGTCTCCTGCTGGGCCTCCTTGGGGGGCCGCCGGATCAGATCGCGCTGACAGGAGAGAGAATGCCGCGGATCGGATCCAGCGGCAAAGACGATGATCTCAAACGCGATCGACCGCCCAAACCGCTGAAGAGCGGCGGCGGCGACGAGCGAACAGGATGGTCGCGGCGTTGATCATGGCGCGCGGCTATAAGGCCAGATCGGGTTTCCGTCAAGGTTTCGGCGTCAGATCACCCGCCAGATCCATTCCATGATCTTCGCGAGCACGTCGCCGAACATCAGGAGCACGGCGGACCAGATCAGGGCCGAGACGAAATTGGCGGCCTGGAAGCTCCAATAAGGCATCTCGAAGATGCCGGCCGCAAGCGGCACCGAGGCGCGCAAGGGCCCGAAGAAGCGGCCGATGAAGATGCTGGGGATGCCCCAGCTGCGCACGAAAGCCTCGCCCCTGGGCAGGAGCTCCGGATAGCGCGAGAGCGGCCACATCTGGGCGACCTTCTCCTTGTAGCGGTAGCCGAACCAGTACGAGACCCAATCGCCGAGCGCCGCGCCGAGGCCGCCGGCGATCCAGACCGGGTAGAAGCTGATGCCGCTCGCCCCGATCAGCGCACCGATCGCGACCAGCGCGCCCCAGGCCGGGACCAGCAGCGAGATGAAGGCGAGCGATTCCCCGAAGGCGAGCAGGAACACGATCGGAGCCGCCCAGGCCTGGTGAACGCGCACGAAATCGGCCAAGGCGTGCGCAAATTGCTCCATCTAAAAAAAGCCTTCCCGCCCCGTCTCAAGGTGCTGCTCGATGAAAAAGACTGGTAAGCCAAGGGCTTGTGTGACATCAAGTCACAAAACTCGCTCGGCGCCGACGGTCCGGTCAAATTGCCGGGAATTGCAGGGCCTGCGGCGTAAAATCGCCGGGATTGGCTCCCAACCAAACCGCCCGGCCCGCCCCGCGGTAACCTTTCCAAGTCAGAAGTGGCATAGTCGGCCTAACCGATTCGCCGCTTATGCGGCCCTCAAAGCGTATCAAGATATATGTCCAAACAGTTGAAACCCAAAGCAAAAGACGACTTTTTCGGCGGCGATGAGCCAAAGCCGCGCACGCCTGCCAAGGCGGCTTCGCGCGGAACCGGCGGCGAAGCCGACTACACCGCAGCCGACATCGAGGTGCTCGAAGGCCTGGAACCGGTGCGGCGCCGTCCCGGCATGTATATCGGCGGCACCGACGAGAAGGCGCTGCATCATCTGTTCGCCGAGGTCATCGACAACTCGATGGACGAGGCGCTGGCGGGACATGCGACCTTCATCGGCGTCGAGCTCTCCGCGGACGGCTTCCTGACCGTCACGGACAACGGCCGCGGCATCCCGATCGACCCGCATCCAAAATTTCCGAAGAAATCGGCGCTCGAAGTCATCATGTGCACGCTGCATTCGGGCGGCAAGTTCGACAGCAAGGTCTACGAGACCTCCGGCGGCTTGCACGGCGTCGGCATCTCCGTGGTGAACGCCCTCTCCTCGCTGCTCGAGGTCGAGGTCGCGCGCAGCCAGAAGCTCTACCGCATGACCTTCGAGCGCGGACACCCCAAGGGCAAGCTCGAGGATCTCGGCAAGATCAACAACCGCCGCGGCACGCGCGTCCGCTTCAAGCCCGATACCGACATCTTCGGCGCCAAGGCTGCGTTCAAGCCGCAGCGCCTGTTCAAGATGACGCGCTCGAAGGCGTATCTGTTCGGCGGCGTCGAGATCCGCTGGAATTGCGCGCCCGAACTGCTCAAAGGCGTCGAGGATGTACCGGCCGAAGCGACATTCCACTTCCCCGGCGGCCTCAAGGATTATCTGGCGGCAGCAATTCACGCCGACACGCTGGTCCACCCGGATATCTTCTCCGGCAAGTCGGGCCGCAACGGCGCGCATGGCGCCTGCGAATGGGCGGTGGCCTGGACCGCGGATGCCGACGGCTTCCTCTCTTCCTACACCAACACCGTCCCGACACCCGATGGCGGCACGCACGAATCCGGCCTGCGCAGCGCGCTGCTGCGCGGCCTGAAGGATCACGCCGAGCGCGTCGGACAGGGCAAGCGCGCCTCGTCCATTACGTCGGAAGACGTGATGGTCGGTGCCGCCGTCATGCTTTCCGTGTTCGTGCGCGAGCCCGAATTCCAGGGCCAGACCAAGGATCGTCTCGCCACCGCGGAAGCGCAGCGCATCGTCGAACAGGCGATGAAGGATCCGTTCGATCACTGGCTGTCGGGCAATCCGAACATGGCCAACAGGCTGCTCGATTTCGTTATCGACCGCGCCGAGGAGCGGCTGCGGCGGCGGCAGGAGAAAGAGACCGCGCGGAAAACCGCCGGCAAGAAGCTGCGGCTACCCGGCAAGCTCGCCGACTGCACCGACGCCGGCACCGAAGGCTCCGAGCTCTTCATCGTCGAAGGCGACTCGGCCGGCGGCAGCGCCAAGCAGGCGCGTGACCGCAAGACCCAGGCCGTGCTGCCGCTGCGCGGCAAGATCCTCAACGTCGCCTCCGCCGGCAAGGACAAGCTGACGGCCAATGCCCAGCTCTCCGACCTCGTGCAGGCGATCGGCTGCGGCCAGCTCCTGCAATACCGAGAAGAGGATCTGCGCTATCAGCGCATCATCATCATGACCGACGCCGACGTCGACGGCGCGCACATCGCTTCGCTGCTGATCACATTCTTCTACCGGCAGATGCCGCGGCTGATCGACGAGGGTCACCTCTTCCTGGCCGTGCCGCCGCTCTACAAGCTCACGCACGGCACCAAGTCGGTTTACGCGCGCGACGACAAGCACAAGGAAGAGTTGATCAAAAGCGCGTTCAACGCCAACGCCAAGGTCGAGGTGAACCGCTTCAAAGGCCTCGGCGAGATGATGCCGGCGCAGCTCAAGGAGACCACCATGGATCCGAGGAAGCGCACGCTGCTCAAGGTGGTGCTGCTCGCCGACGATCGCGACACCACGGCGGATTCGGTGGAACGGCTGATGGGCACCAAGGCCGAGGCGCGCTTCGCCTTCATCTCGGACAAGGCCGAGTTCGCCAGCGAGGAGCTGCTGGACGTTTGAGCCCTCGGCCCTGTAGCGCTCCGTCAAGAGCCCCGGCGAAAAGCCGGGGCTCTTTTGCTTTGCGGGGGCGATGACGTCGCTGCGGTCCGTATGGCCTTGAGCGATTCCCGGAATCGTCGTTGCGACTCGGCCAACGACTCACGGCGCTCAGGCGGAGGCACGACTGCCTCCATTTCGGACAAGGCCGGATTTGCTAACGAAACCTTACCCAAGGTTGAATTCCAAAAATCTCGGTAAGGCTTTGAATTTATGTAACTATTACAGATCTTGACAGCCGCGGCGGAAATACCCGCGTATCGGCGTTTTCCGGCAACTGTGCCTGCCCGGCAACAGCATTCCGGCAGGAAACGTCTATAGTCCGAGCATCAGATGACACGAACTTCAGTGCGCTCGCGCTGCTACACAGACCAAGGTTGGGGATTTTAACATGAAGAAGGTTTTGCTCGCTCTGACCGCGGTTGCCGCGATGACCGGTTCGGCCTCAGCGGCCGATCTCGGTGCCCGTCCCTACGTGAAGGCCCCGATGCCGGCGCCCGTCGCCAACTGGACCGGCTTCTACGTGTTCGGCGGCGGCGGCGGCGGCCTCTCCAATGCCGACCAGCACGTCCAGACCACTGTTGGTGCGGTTCCGCTGACGATCGACCAGCGTCAGGGCGGCTCCGGTTGGTTCGGCACCGTCGGCGCCGGTTACGACTGGCAGTTCAGCGGCACCTGGGTCGCCGGTGTGTTCGCTGACGGCCAGTTCGGCAGCATCCGCGCCACCATCCAGGATCCGATCGTCGGCATCACCGGCAACCAGAAGCTGGAAACCTCCTGGGCCGCGGGCGTGCGCCTCGGCTGGCTGGTCGCCCCGAACGTTCTCTCCTACGTCAACGGTGGTTACTCGGGCGCCCACTTCGGCCAGACCAACTTCACGACGCTGGGCGGCACTCCCGCCGGCATCCACCTCAACAGCTACAACCGCAACGGCTGGTTCGTCGGCGGCGGCGTCGAGAACAGCCTGAACATCTTCGGCGTCTCTTCGCCCGGCTGGTTCATGAAGACCGAGTATCGTTCGGCCTTCTACAACGCCAAGACCTCGAACGAGCTGTTCGACGGTACCAATGCGCTGGTCGGCCGCGACATCCGCGCCAACAGCTGGAACCAGACGATCTCGACCTCGCTGGTCTATCGCTTCAACTGGACCGGTCCGGTCGTCGCGAAGTACTGATCCGACCAAGTACTGATCCGAACGCAAGTTCAGACGTCAAAGCCCCGGCATCGCCGGGGCTTTTTCGTTATGGTCAGTCGGCGACCAAAGCTCGACTTCAGCGTCGTACGCAGCGGCGAGCTGAGCTTCGATCACTCACATAACGTTGGTGACCGCCTGCCCCCCGCATCGCGACATGCGCTGGGCTTCGCCGCGTTGGCTTCTGCCGGCGGCGCCATTGTATCCGGACCAAAGCTACGGCTACTGTGGGCCCAAGCTCTCCTGACCGTGGCGATTGATGCCGCGGGTCGCGACGGAAGCGGACCGACGGGGAGGAATGCATGCGCAGATTTCTGCTTGTAGCAGGCCTGTTTGCCCTCGCCGTCGGGCTGCTCTGGATCGGACAGGGCACGGGTACGGTGCCCTGGCCGCGATCGAGCTTCATGGTCAACCAGCTGCATTGGGCCGGCTATGGCGCCGCCATGGCCGGCTTCGGGCTGGTGCTGATCTGGCAGAGCAACCAATAAAAGAAACCAGGGAATACAAGCATGACATCCAGCCGGTTCGAGCTCCGCGGCAAGGTCGCGGTCGTAACAGGAGGCAATGGCGGCATCGGGCTCGGCATGGCGCGCGGCCTTGCCGATGCCGGCGCCGACATCGCCGTGGTCGGACGCAACGAGGCCAAGTCCAAAGCAGCCGTCGAAGATCTCAGGCAGCGCGGCGTCAAGGCGATCGCGATTGCGACCGATGTCACCGATAGGGCCGCCATCGAAGCCATGATCGCGCGCGTGGTGAAGGATCTCGGCCGCATCGACATCCTCGTCAACAATGCCGGAATGAGCATCCGCAAGCCGCCGCACGAGCTCGAGCTCGACGAGTGGAACAAGGTGATCGACACCAACCTCACCAGCGCCTTCCTGTGCTCGAAGCTTGCTTATCCGGCCTTGAAGGCGTCAGGCAACGGCAAGGTGATCAACATCGGCTCGATGATGTCGATCTTCGGTGCGAGCTTCGCCACCGCCTACGCGGCAAGCAAGGGCGGCATCGTGCAGTATACGCGTGCCTGCGCCAATGCCTGGGCGCCCGACAACATCCAGGTCAATGCGATCCTGCCGGGCTGGATCGACACCGACCTCACCCGCGGCGCGCGGCAGCAGGTGTCAGGATTGCACGAGCGGGTGCTGGCGCGCACGCCTGCGGGGCGCTGGGGCGATATCGACGATTTCGCCGGCATCGCCGTGTTCCTGGCATCGTCCGCGTCGAACTTCGTCACGGGCACCGCGATCCCCGTCGATGGCGGTTTCTCGGTGATGGCCTGAGGCCGGGCCTGTCGGCCATTCAACAACGCAAAAAAGAAGCCCCGGACAAATCCGGGGCTTTTGAATTTAGGCAGTGCTTTTTTTGATCGTTGGTCGCGTTGCGTCGTCGACGTGCTCAGTAACGGGCAATGACAGGTGCGTCGAACTTGTAGCTCGCGCGCACGACGGCCCACTGGATGTCGCGCGGCTTGGCATCGAAGGTGTAATTCCCCGACGTGCCGCCGAGCTGATAGGTCTGGCTGCCGAAGGCCGCGTAATTGTATTCGAGGCCGACGATCCAGTTGCGGGTGACGCCATATTCCCAGCCGGCGCCGACGGTCCAGCCGTTGGCCCAGTGGGTCTGTCCGCCCGAGCCCGACACACCGACGGTGTCGCTGACCGACAGACGGTTGTTCGCGCCGGCATAGCCGCCCTTGACGTAGAAGAGGTTGTTCTGCACGGCGAAGCCGGCGCGGCCGACCACGGTCGCGAGCACGTTGGTGCGCCAGGAGAACACGTCGTCGCCCGCACCGAACGCGGTGTTCGTGAACGAGCCCTTGTTGTCGAGGCCGGAGATCGTGCCTTCCATGCCGAACACGTAGTTGTTGGCTTGCCAGTTGTAGCCGATCTGGGCGCCGCCCATGATGCCTGCGCTGCGCTGACGATAGCCCTCGCCCGGGATGAGATCGCCGAACGGCGCACCGGTCCCGTTGTTGATGAACTGCTGGTTGGTCCATGCACCGCCGATGTGACCGCCGACATAGAAGCCGGTCCAGTTGAACAGCGGCTCCGCATAGGCGGGCGCCTTGGTGTAGCGCGCACCGAGATCGGCGGCGGAGGCCGCGCCCGCCGAAACCAGAGCGGTCGTGCAGGCGAAGGCGGCAATCAATTTGTTACGCATGGTACAACCCCGTGTCCTTTGATGGACGCACGGTCACAGACGGGTGTTACTAAAATTCGAATCAACAGAGTTAACGCGGCGCATGGGCACGCGCTGGTCCGCAGATCCGTCGGCGCTGTTGCTCGCCGGCAACGCCGCACGCGCGACTTAACGCGACATTATCCCTACCGAATTCCTGCGCTACGAGGCCGCTCTCGAATGCACGTGCTCGGGCCGCACGCCGAGCGCAAGCAGGCGCGCCGGAATGCCCTGCAGCCATGGCAGCGCGGTGATGAGGCGCACGATCAGCGGCACTTTGAGCGGCCGATCGCGCTCCTGCAAGGCACCGCTGATGATCTTGTTCTGCACGATCACCTGCATGCGCTGGGTCATCTTCACCGGGAACTCGCGGCGACGGCGCACGGCATCGAGATCGTTTTCGGAAGGGCAGCCGTGCTGCATCTTGTCCGCCAGCAGATTGGCGGTCGCGACTGCGTCCTGCACGGCGAGATTGACGCCGACGCCGCCGACCGGAGACATCGCATGCGCGGCATCGCCGATGCAAAGCAGACCCGGCCGCGTCCAGCGCATCAGGCGGTTGATCGCGACGGTCAGCAGCTTGACGTCGTCAAAGCTCTTCACGTCGGCGATGCCCGACCTGAGGATCGGGGCCATGCGCACGACGTCGTCGAGCAGTGCCTGCAGTCCCCTCGCCTTCACCGCTTCGTGCTGTCCCTTGGCGATGACATAGGCGCACTGCCAATAGTCGCCGCGATCGAACGTGATCATCATCCTGCCGGGCTCGACGCGCGCGAACACGCTTTCCGTCTGGTCGGCCTTGCGGCCGGCGCGGAACCACAGCACGTCCATCGGCGCGCCGATCTCCTCGACACCAAGGCCGGCGCGCTCGCGCACCGTCGAATGCCGGCCGTCGCAGGCGATGGTGAGATCGGCTTCGATGTCGACGACGCCGTCAGGCGTTTTCGCCCGCACCCCCGCGATCTTCTCGCCGCGGCGGATCAGATCGACCGCCTCAGTGCTCATCATCACCTCGAGTGAGGCAAAGCGCCGGCCGGCCTCGCGCAGGAAATTCAAAAAATCCCATTGCGGCATGAAGGCGATGAAGGGGTATTTGGTGTGGAGCCGGCGGAGATCGGCGATGCGCACCGGCGTACCGCCGAACAGGCCGTCCATCTTCTGCAGGCGCTGATGCGGCAGCTTCAGGAAGCCGTCGATCAGGCCGAGCTCGTCCATGACCTCGAGCGTCGAGGGATGCACGGTGTCGCCGCGGAAGTCGCGGAAGAAATCCGCATGCTTCTCCAGCACCACGACCTCGATGCCGGCCCGCCCCAGAAGATAGCCGAGCATCATGCCGGCCGGCCCACCGCCGACGATGCAGCAACGGACTCTTTTCGTCCGGTTCGGTTGTTGGTCGGAGGTCATTGCAGCCGCGATCCGCGATGCGAGTATCGATCAAGATATGCTGGACGATTGTAACGCCGGTTCAGGTCGATCGCAGCCTCAATCTGGACGGGTCTCGGCAAGGACGGCTGGCAGCTTCGGATCACGCCGGCCCTCGCGGCCCCGGAATAAACCAAGGGCCCCGTTGTTATGGGGAATACGACCCAAACGGCATCAGCGGGAACGTTCAACGTGGCATGGTTGCTTGCAGGCGTGGCAGCCTGGCTGGCCATCAACATCGCGCTCGTCTATCTGCGCACGCGGCGAAGCGGCAATGCGGAAGAGAGCGAGCCGAAGGTCTAGCTTTGCCTGCGGCGACGGCCGCGCCCGGCTCAGCCTTTCTCGTCAGAGCAGCCGGTCGGCCACTTGCGAGGCAACGAGAAAGGCCCGCGCTGCGCGGGCCTCATGCAGCAGAGCCAGACTATTTCTGATCTTCATTGCTGGTCCCGGAGCCCGGAGTGCCGATCGGCAATCCGTTCGGCGCGTGACCAACACCAGCGTTCCGCTCGGCTTGCGCCGTTGTCGGCGACGTGCCGTTCGCAGTCGGCGACTGAACGTTCGGATTGTTCTGACCTCTGTTGGTGTTGACGTTGGCCCCGGTGGTGGTGCCATGCGTCCCCATTCCTGAAGGAGCCGACGGCCCTGAATTGGCGCTGCTGGATGACGTGCCTACTCCGGCACCCGAGCTGGCCGCGGATCCCGCGCCGGCGCCGCCGGTCCCCGTACCGGCAGCGGCACCCGCGCTGGCGCCGCCCGCACCACCGCTGCCCGCACCACCGCCGCCTCCCCCGCCTCCCTGGGCAAAAGCGGACGTCGAAAGTGCAGCGCATGCGAAAGCTACGAGGATGGACTTGCGGATCATGGATCGTCTCCCTGGTTTGGTGGACAATCCAGGTGACCAAGGAGTTGTTCCTTCGCCTGCGGCGAACAGGGCGCCCGCTACCTCAAGGCTTCGACTTCCGTTCCCATGGGCGCTTGCCGTCGGCGTCGCGGTCCCAGGGACGCGTCATCGGAGCTACCTTTTCATCCTCGGCGGCCTTCGCACGGTCCGCTTGGACGCGTTCCCGGTCGGTCAGTGGCGGCGTGGGGATAGGAGTAGTTTGCGCCAGAACCGGAAGCGTCGTGAGGAGCGCGACGAGGATGAATTTTGTCATCCCCGGCTCTAACATTTCCACCGTTGACTTGTCCGATTTAAGTTCGTCCATCCCGCCACGCCCGCCCGATCGACACGCTCTCAATTATTGCTGCGGTTCGCGCTGCGGAAACTCTTGATCTCCGAGACGCTGCCGTCGCGATAGGTCAGCTCTACGGAGACGGACTGTGTGCTCGGTGCGAGCTTCATGTAGAGCGGCATGCCCGCAGTGATCGCACTGGGGTCGCGCATGTCGCAAGCAGGCATCTTCAGAACCTGGTTGGGCACGGCAGTGTCGATGCCGATGCGCACCTCGCGGATGGCGCAGCGATAGGACACGAGGTGCGTGTAGTAGACCAGCAGCCCGTTGAACTCGCGGAACGACAGCCAGCTCGTCGATGTCATGTCGAGGATCTTGCGCTGGTCGCGGATCAGCGCGGCCTCGGGATCGAACCGGATCGGGAACGGCCCCTGCATGTCGCCGGACTGATCGACATAGCGGACCTCGATGGTGCCGGCCGCAGCATCCGGCGGCAATTCGATCGACGGGTTCGGCATCCGCTTGCGCGTGCGCGGATCGAGCGTGTCGATGAAGCCGGTCTCGCGGAAATCGCCCTTTCCGGCCATGCGCCAGGAAATGCCGAGCGTCGGGTCGGCGAACGAGAACACCACGCTCCAGCCGCCATTGTGCCGCGAGAAGCTCGCGATCGGCGCGTTGAGGGTCTCCTCCTTCGGCAGTTGCGGCACCGACACCGGCGGTAGCGCCGCGAGCTTCTGCGGTGGCGGATCAGCCGGCCGCGCGACGGCATCCTTCGCCATGCCGCTGAGGAAGACGTCGTCGACCATCTGGTCGAAATAGACCGGCACCTGCCTGTGCTTGACGGTATCGGCCATCTCGCTGACGGCACGGCGGGTGCGCTGCGCCACCTGCACGAGGTTCTCGCCGGGCTGAAGCAGCTCCTTGGCGAAGGTGCGCGTGAACACCGAATTGGGATTGGCGTCGTCGTTGGAGAGGCGGTCGAGCGCGGTCTGGCGGGGACCTGCCGAAAACACCGAGAACACACCTTCGGGCAGTTGCACCATCGGAGCAAGCCCGCCACCACCGGCCACCGCGCGGGTACCCTTGCGCTCGAACGGGTTGTTGCGGCAAGCGTCGAACACCAGGATCGAGGTCCGCGCCTTCTTGTTCTGGAGGCGCTCGACGATGCGGTCGGCCAGGATCGAGGCGTCACGCACCAGCTCTTCCTGCCCTTCGGTCGCCGCCGGCACGTCCGTCGGCAGCAGGTAGTTCTGGCCTGCGATCTCGAAGCCGTGGCCGGCGTAGAAGAAGAACGCGGTATCGCCCGGCTCGATCGCCTTGTCGAAGGCGAGCAGGGTCTCGGAGAATTGCTGCCGGCTCTGGTTCTCGGCGATCATCACCGAGAAGCCGAGCTGCTTCAGCGTGTCGCCCATGGTGCGGGCGTCGTTGACCGCCTTGAGCAGCTTCGGGACGTTCCTGTAGTCGTTGTTGCCGACGACGAGCGCGACACGCTTCTCGGCATGGGCGGGAGCTGCGAAGCCGCTCAGGCCCGCCGCCAGGCCAAGGGCCGCCAGAATTCTGAAAAGCCGACGCGTCATCGCAAGATTCCCGTTGCAGAACGGCGCCAAGCCGCTTCCCTCGAACAGCAGTTCATTGGACCCCCTGCCGCTGTGTGATAGTCGGCCCAGACGTAACCGTGGTTCAAGGAACCTGGGCCGCGGTTCCATGATCTGGCTATGGCAGATTCCCGTGGAATCTGCTCTTTCTAGGGCAATTGCGCTGCAAGTGAGGGCTGCCGTGTATCGCTGGTGTACCGACGAGGTCGAGCCGCACGATCGCTTCGACTATTGGCGCGAGGTGCGCTCCAAGGGATTGTTCGGTGTCACTGCCGAACTCGCGCGCGAACGGCGCGCGGACTTCTTCGGCGAGTTCTCGCTGCGCCAGCTTGGCGGCGCCGGCCTCGTCGAGCTGAAGGCCTCGCAATATGCGGTCGAGCGCAGCACCTCCGATATCGCCTACGCACCCGGCGATAGCATCTGCGTCTACCAGCAGCTCGGCAGCGGCGGCTGGTTCGGCGGCATGCGCGGAAACGACTTCGCGATCGCCCCCGGCAGTTTCGCCACCAGCCATACCGACCTGCCCTACCGCACGGCGCCGCTCGGCGCCGGGGGCTTCCACCTGCGGATCCTGAAGATTCCGGTCAGCACCATCCCGGCGCAGGACAAGCGCATGCGCGAGCTTTCGCCCCGGACGTTCGGCGACCCCACCCTGGCGCCCCTGCTCGGGGCCTGCTTTGCCGAGCTTGGCGAAGCCTCAACGGATCAGGGCGACAGCGATGCGACCTCTCTCGTCCAGGCTTTGGCCCATCTGGCGCTGATCGAGCGCGGCATCGTCAGGCCCGGCAGCCGGCGCGGACAGGCCGCGCTGCGGACCGCCCGCCTCTCGCGGGCCCGGCGCCTGATCGCGGGCCACCTGCAAAACCCGGATCTGGCACCGACGATGGTGGCCGACGAGCTCGGCGTGTCCGTGCGCCACCTGCACATGCTGTTCGAGACCGCGGCGAAGAGCTTCTCACAGACCGTGACGGACGAACGCCTGAAACAGAGCCGCCGCCTGATGCGTGAGGCGCCCGAGCGGCTGATCGCCGACATCGCGACCTCCTGCGGCTTCGAGAGCCTGGCAACCTACTACCGGGTCTTCAATGCCGCTTATGGCATGGCCCCGGGTGACTTCCGGGCGCAGGGCTCGGATAGGCGTTAGCCGCCGTTTTGGCGGCTCAGGCCGGAGCGCGGGGTTGGGCGGAAAAACCCCAGTCGCACCCGCTATTTGGTAAAAACCTCAGGTTTTTTAGGACCTTCCCGCGCCCGCTCCATTGACTTTGGCCGATTCCCGCCTATGTTCCGGGGCGACGCGGCTCAGATCGAAGACCGATTCCTGAGCCTGGCGCTTTGTTCGCGTGAGTCAGCACCCCCAGCTTCTTTGAGAGCGCGCCGTTTCGGGGTGGAACGCGACAGCCTTATTACCCTCGATTCCGAACGGCGGTTTCGACCAGAGGCTCAATGTCCTTTTCAGATCTCGGACTGTCCGAAAAAGTCCTCGCCGCAGTGGCGGCCACCGGTTACACCACCCCCACCCCCATTCAGGAACAGGCGATCCCCCACGTCCTCGCACGCAAGGACGTGCTCGGCATCGCCCAGACCGGCACCGGCAAGACCGCGGCGTTCGTGCTGCCGATGCTCACCATCCTCGAAAAGGGTCGGGCGCGGGCGCGCATGCCGCGCACGCTGATCCTCGAGCCGACCCGCGAGCTCGCGGCCCAGGTCAAGGAAAACTTCGACCGCTACGGCGCCGGCCAGAAACTCAACGTCGCGCTTCTGATCGGCGGCGTTTCCTTCGGCGACCAGGATGCCAAGCTGACGCGCGGCGTCGACGTGCTGATCGCCACCCCCGGCCGCCTGCTCGACCATACCGAGCGCGGCGGTCTACTCCTCACCGGGGTCGAGCTGCTCGTCATCGACGAAGCCGATCGCATGCTGGACATGGGCTTCATCCCCGACATCGAACGCGTCTGCAAGCTCGTCCCGTTCACGCGACAGACCCTGTTCTTTACCGCGACCATGCCGCCGGAAATCCGGCGCATCACCGAAGCCTTCCTGCACAATCCGCAGAAGGTCGAAGTGTCCAAGCCTGCCACCACTGCCGTGACCGTGACGCAATCCCAGGTGCCAGCCGGGCGCGAGGCGCACGAGAAGCGCGAACTGCTTCGCCGCCTGCTGCGCGAAGCCAAGGATCTCAAGAACGCGATCATCTTCTGCAATCGCAAGCGCGAAGTCGCCATCGTTCACAAATCGCTCCAGAAGCATGGTTTCAGCGTCGGCGCACTGCACGGCGACATGGACCAGCCGGCCCGCATGGCGGCGCTCGAACAGTTCCGCAAGGGAGAGCTACCGCTCCTCGTCGCCTCGGATGTCGCCGCCCGCGGCCTCGACATTCCCGAGGTCAGCCACGTCTTCAATTTCGACGTTCCCCACCATCCCGATGACTACGTCCACCGCGTCGGCCGCACCGGC
Source organism: Bradyrhizobium sp. CCBAU 65884 (assembly GCF_028128835.1). NCBI lineage: Bacteria > Pseudomonadati > Pseudomonadota > Alphaproteobacteria > Hyphomicrobiales > Nitrobacteraceae > Bradyrhizobium > Bradyrhizobium sp. CCBAU 65884. The sequence continues at coordinate 70,383 of NZ_LBJU01000098.1, forward strand.
CGCGCCGGTCGCACCGGCACCGCGATCTCGATCGTGACGCCGCTCGACCAGAAGTCGATGGTGGCAATCGAGAAGCTGATCGGCCAGAGCATTCCGCGCGCCGAAGGCGACTTTGAAATCCACGCCGAAGCCTCCGATGGGACCGAGCGTCCGCGCGAGTCGCGTGGCCGCGAACGTTCACGCGGCGGACGCGGCAAGCCGCAGCGCGGCCGCGACCGTGAGCGCAGCCACGAGCCGCGCGAGCCCCGTGGCGAGGCAAGACATGCTTCCGAGGCCAAACATTCTTCTGAAGCAAAGAGTTCTTCGGAGGCAAGACAGCCCGCCGAAGCAAGGCATCGTTCCGACGACAAGCGCAGGGCGGAGCCGCGTCACGACGCGCGCCAGCAGGCCAATAATTCGCACGTGCCGTCGATCGGCCGTCCCGAGCCCCGCCGCCAGCGCGAGGCCGACAGCGAGCCGGGCGATCACTCGCATCTGCCGGCGTTTCTGCTGCGGCCGGTTCGCTCCTCCCCCGCCGGGGCCTGAGGCGCGAGGCGCCCCAGGTTTCGGTTGAGCAAAGCCGCCGCACAATTTTTTAGATGCATTCGTGAACGTATATTTACGGGGTGTTCACGATCGTCCGTTAGCCTACGAACATAATTTAAGCATTGCTGCGGTCGACGGCGCACCGACCGCTGTGGGGTATGTTCCGTGGTCAAGGTTCTCGACGAACACGAACGCACGATGGCGTTCGCCGAGGTAGCGCTCGGGCAGATCCGATCGCTGCGGCAGACGGCAATTCCCCGCAACTATGAGATTTGGTACGTCTACGCCACCGGCTACAACGCGCCGCTCAACAAGATCGTCAATGAGACGCTGGCGCGCAGCGGCAAGCTGACTGAAGCCGATCTCGAGCAGATCTACGAGACCTATCTCTCCCACATCAAGACCACCGACCGCATCGACAAGGTCGGCGCGCGCGTCATCGGCGAGATCGACGACGTGATGAAGGTCTTGAGCGATGCACTCGGCATGACCGGCTCCTACGATGCCAGCCTGTCGGGGGCCACAGAGAAACTGGCGTCGGCCAAGAACCGCGAGCAGATCAAGGCGATCGTCGAGACGCTGCTCCGTTCGACCAGCGAGATGCGCGAAACCAACAAGACGCTGGAAGACCGGCTGACGCTGTCGAAGAACGAGATCAGCAATCTCCAGCAGAGCCTGGAGGCGATCCGCGCCGAGAGCCTGACCGATCCGCTCACGGGCCTTGGCAACCGCAAATATTTCGACCGCATGATCGACATGGCGGTGCAGAGCGCCCTCGCCTCGGGCGAGCCGCTGTCGCTGCTGCTGTTCGACATCGATCATTTCAAGTCGTTCAACGATTCCTACGGCCATCTCACCGGCGATCAGGTGCTGCGGCTCGTCGGCCTGTCGCTGAAGCAGACCATCAAGGGCCAGGACATCACCGCGCGTTATGGCGGCGAGGAATTCGCGGTCGTGCTCCCCAACACCGCACTGCGTCAGGCCCTCACGGTGGCCGACCACATCCGCCGCGCAGTGATGGCGAAGGAATTGAAGAAGAAGTCCACCGGCGAGATCCTCGGCCGCGTCACCATCTCCGTCGGAGTCTCCATGCTCAAGCAGGGCGACGACACCGACGCGCTGATCGAGCGTGCGGATGCCTGCCTCTATGCCGCCAAGCGTAACGGCCGCAACCGCGTGATCTGCGAAGCCGATCCGGAATACGCGGTCGAGACCCACAGCCGGGTGGCGTGACGCGATCGCGGCATGCCGAACGGCTGTGCTTGACATTCCAACGTGACGACCGACATCTTCTGCGCCCCCAGACCGCGAGCGTTGAGGACTTGTCGTCGTGCCTAATCCCCATGATTTTCACACGCCGCAACCGTCCTACACCAGGGACGAACTGCTGAAATCGAGCGACGGCGGCTATTTCGGGCCGGGCAATGCGCAACTGCCGGCCCCGCCGATGCTGATGATGGACCGCATCACGGAAATCAGCCTGGACGGCGGCGAATTCGGCAAGGGCCATATCGTCGGCGAGCTCGATATCGTGCCGGACCACTGGTTCTTCGATTGTCACTATCGAGGTGATGCGATGATGCCGGGAAGCCTGGGCCTGGATGCGATGTGGCAGATGGTCGGCTACTGGCTCGGCTGGTCGGGCTCACCGGGCAAGGGCCGCGCCATCGGCGTCGGCGAAGTCGAGTGCACGGGCACCATCACTCCGGAGACGCGACGCGTGCGCTACGAAGTCGCCATGCGGATGGTCCGCCGCGGCAAGCTGGTGCTCGGAATTGCCGATGGCCGCGTGCTGGCAGATGGCATATCGATCTTTGTGGCGAAGGATATGCGAGTTGGTCTGACTAAGGCTACAGACTGAGAT
>NZ_LBJU01000099.1:0-73491 GCF_028128835.1 Bradyrhizobium sp. CCBAU 65884
TTGCGGCAATACTGGATGCCGATCCGCTACGCCCGCGCTCACTGATCACTGCGGACGTGGGAGCTCATGCCGGTTACGCTTGAGCGGGGCGGGCGCCAAGCTCCGAAGCGGCTTGGAGGATCTCAAGAGCTTGGGTAAAGCGGATCCAGCTCAGATCATCATCGCCTACAACGTCGAATGCCTGCCGAAGTAGGCCCTAGCCCGGGTGCCCGCATCTGTGGACGCGAATCGGCAATCGGCATGAGACCGCCGGCATCGTACCGATCGGTCCAAATTGGGTCCAAGTTCGCGTTGCGCTCAGTCCAAAGCTAAGCTAACTCCCTGGCATTGTTACGAGGGAAGGGTGGCCGAGTGGTTTAAGGCACCGGTCTTGAAAACCGGCGTGCCCGCAAGGGTACCGTGGGTTCGAATCCCACCCCTTCCGCCAGTCTATCCGAACGGGGTCTCTCGGTCGGGCTTTCCCGAGCAGGTGATCGGTGGACCAGGCGTTAAATCCGGACGGGCTCGGCAAGCTCAAGCTCCGCATTCAGGCGTTGCGCGCCAAGACCATCGCCAATGGCTGTACCGAGGACGAGGCCCTGTCTGCCGCCGCCAAGGTTGCCGAGCTGCTGGATCGCCACGATTTGTCGCTCTCCGACGTCGAGCTGCGCGCCTCGCCGTGCGAACGGAGGGTCTTTGAGACCCATGGCAAGAAGCGAATTCCGCTCGACGACTGCATCGGCGCGATCGCTCATTTCTGCGATTGTCGGGTCTGGCGCGAGAAGAACGCAGTCGGCGAGAACATCTATGTGTTCTTCGGTCTCGGCGCGGATGTCGAGGTCGCGCATTATCTGGCTGAATTGATCGACGGCGCCGTGCGCGCCGAACTTGGCCGCTTCAAGACGTCGGTCGACTACGCCCGGTTCCGGCACCAGGAGCGGCATCTGGCCAATGCCTCCTTCGCGCTCGGGATGGTGGCGTCCATCGCGCAAAGGCTGGTGGCGATGAAGGCCAGTCGCGATCAGGTCAACGAAAGCACCGGTCGCGGGCTGGTCGTCCTCAAGACCTCGGTGGTCGATGCAGAATTAGACAAGCTCGACCTCAAGCTCCGGACCGCGCGCAGCACCAGCCGGATGGTGTCGATGACGGCCTATGAAGCCGGCGGCGCCGCCGGCGCGTCGCTGGCCATCAATCCCGGCCTTGGCGAGTCGCAGTCAGAGACCGCTCGCAAGGGAAGCTGAGGGGCGCGGCTTCGGCCGGAGTCGAGAGCATGGCGATGTCGGTCGTCTATGCTGCCGGCGTGCTGATAACATGCAGCGTCACCGTAATTCGGCGGAGACTGTGAGAGCGGAAGCGACGAGGGGCGGTAGCGACTTCGTCGCGCAGCCGGCACCGGACTCGAAGTGGAACAGCAGCTACCGCGAAGCGTCAGTAGCTGGTAGGTTCGGCACGAAGTGAGGACCGACATCATGGCGACGGACTGCTGCGAACAGAGCGGCTCTTGCTGCAGCCCCCCACCGTTGAACCTCGAACCTGTTCGGCGCACAGAGTGCGGGTCCGCAGAGGCGGCGTGTGGTTGTTCCGGCGGTGTTCCGGTCTTCGACGGAATGGACCCCACGTACAAGCGGGTCCTCTGGACGGTAATCGCTGTCAACGGCTCGATGTTCTTGATCGAGATGCTTGCTGGGCAATTGGCAGGTTCACAGGCGCTGAAAGCCGATGCTCTGGATTTTCTTGGTGACACGGTGACGTATGGGCTCAGCTTGGCCGTGATCGGGGCGAGCCTGCGACGCCGAGCTACAGCCGCCCTTTTCAAGGGTCTCTCTCTCAGCGTGATGGCGCTCTGGGTTGTCGGGTCGACTGTCTACCAAACGCTCATTCTCGGTACGCCAAAAGCAGAAGTCATGGGAGTGATTGGATTTCTTGCTCTTGCGGCCAATCTCGGTTCGGTCTTGATGCTCAGGCCGTACAAGGATGGGGACGCGAACGTCCGGTCTGTTTGGCTCTGCTCGCGAAACGACGCAATAGGCAACGTGATCGTGATGGTCGCCGCCTTGGGCGTTTGGGGGACCGACACAGCTTGGCCCGACCTCCTCGTCGCTGCCGTGATGGGTGGCATCTTCCTGACCTCCTCGATCCAGATACTCCGACAGGCTTGGAGCGAGTTCAACGCGGATAACTCCGCAAGCCAGCAGACCGCTGCCGCTCGTTGACAACTCGGGCGGCTAATTAAGATTGGAAGCTTGTCCGCCAACATGAACAGTGATGCCTAGAACGTGCGCCTCTTGAACACCTGAGCATTGACCAAAGCGTACGAGGAAGGCGGATGATCTGCACCCTTCCTCGCGCAGCCGTGGCCCCACACGCTTGAGCCCCCCGTCTGTTCTGACGGGCAGCTCGACTGGAGAGAAAGCCTCAGCTCTTCGGATCGCCGCCCTTCAGCGCGTTCCAGGCGGCCTGGTTCGCCTGGTCGAACGCCTTGCGGGATTCGGCGAGCGCGGCGCTCAGGACCGACCAGGATTCGCTGCCGGCCTGCTTCAGCTTCTGCAGACGCGCTTCTGCTTCGGACGCATCGGATTTCATCTGCTTGAGCGCGGCATCGACATCGACGGTGCGAGCTGAGGCCACTTTACCCGCGGCTTCGCGGAATTTGTCCGCCGCTTCGCGCCACGCCTTTGCCTGGGCCGCTGCAACGTCCTTGAAGGTGGCCTGCTGCTGCTCGAACTGTTTTCCGGCGCCTTCGAAGTAGGTTTTCACCTGGGCCTCGAATCCAGCCCACTGCTTCTCCAGGTCGGCCTTGGCGTCCGTCCAGGCGGCTTCACCTGCTTGCGCCTGGGTCTTGAGCATCGCCTGAAACGCGTCACGGCGCGTCGTCAGATCGGACAGAAGTTGATCCGTCTTCACCTTGGACTCTGCCTTGGCCTGACCGGCCTTGACCTCGAACGAGGCTAATGCGGCGTCCATCTCGTCGATCCGCTCCTTGGCCCAATTGAGGTAGAAGTGCATGCTGCTCTGCTGTGACATGGCCGTCTCCATCTGCTTGCCGACGGCAGGTTCCCAGAGCTTCGGCTTGCTCGTATTGACCTGTCTCAATGATCGTGATCTCACGAAATTGCGACGGCGGCTTCGCACAGCGCAGACCCAGCGCCAGACCTCGACCTCCTGGATTTGTGGAACCCCTTGAGCGTTCAGCGCGTTTAGACGCGAATGCGATTGCGAGGTCCACCTGCTTCAGAGCTCATCCACCCTGATCCCCGGCGACACCGTCTGGCGGCGGTGCAAGGCGCGGCACGTGGCGGTTCTGAACGATGCTGCCGCTTATTTCGCGGCCCTGCGCGAGGCGCTGCTCGCGGCGGAAGGTATCGTCTACATCATCGGGTGGGACATCCACAGCGAGACCCGGCTGGTCGGAGCGTCGGGGCGGGCGGACGACGGCTTGCCGGAACTGCTCGGCCCATTTCTGCGCGCCCTCGTGCACCGCCGGCCGGACCTGCGGATCAACATTCTCGTCTGGGACTTCGTCTCGTTCTACGCCTCCGAACGGGAATGGAATTCCGCGGCCAAATTCACCGCCGACACGGACGGCCGCGTCCGATTTCATCTGGACTCCACGCTTCCGTTCGGTTCGGCCCAGCACCAGAAGATCGTCTGTATCGATGGTTCGCTGGCGTTCGTCGGCGGGCTCGATCTGACGATCAGGCGCTGGGACACGAGCGACCATCGCGCCGATCACGAACTGCGCTGCGACCCCCAGGGCAAGCCATACCCGCCGTTTCATGATGTTCAATGCGTGGTCGACGGGGATGCTGCCGCCTCGCTGTTCGAGCTGGCCGAGGAGCGCTGGCGTGCGGCAGGCCAACAAATACAGGATCGGCGTGCGCAAAAGGGGATGCGCTGGCCGGCGGATGTTCCGGTCGAGGCTGAGCTCATGCCGGTTGGGATCGCCCGGACCGAGGTGGTCTGTCCTGCAGGTTCGACCATCAGGGAGATCGAACGCTCCTTGATTGCAGCGATCCGTTCCGCGACGAGTTTTATCTACATCGAGAACCAGTTCACCAGCGCCATCAAGATCGCGCGTGAGTTGGCGGAGCAGATGCAGCGCGTGCCGTCGCTCCGGGTTCTGGTCGTCGCTCCAAAACTGCATTCCTCGTGGCTGGAATCCCAGGCCATGCAGAATGGCCGCGGCGCGTTCGTCGACTGCTTCAGCGAGGCCGGCGTGGCAGATCGCATCCGCTTCGTCTACCCGGTCTCACGAGAGGGAGACAAGCAAGCGGCCGTGATGGTGCACAGCAAGCTCATGATCGTCGATGACAGGATCTTGAGGATCGGCTCGGCCAATTTGAACAACCGGTCGATGGGCGCCGACAGCGAATGTGATCTGATCTTTGAAGCCGTATCCGACGAACATCGGGAGTCCGTCGCTTCAGTTAGGCATCGCCTGATAGCCCATTTTTGTGGCCTCGACGAACAGAGCGTCAGGCAAAACGACGATCGTCTTCTTGCTCTTATGGACGAGGTGTCGAAAGCCGATGGCCCGAAGACGCTGCGGGCAGTGGAAGCCTCAGTCCTGACCAGCACCCTTGCCACGATGGTTCAGCCGGTGGCGGACCCTGAGCGGCCCCTTCATCTCGAGCGGGCGGCATCGCGCATGTGGAGCACGAAGACCGTCATCGGGATCTTATCGATCGCCGTGTCGCTTTTTGGCTTGGCGATAGCCTGGTCGTACACCTCCTTGGGCGATTTCGCCGACACGGGCCGCATCTCGAATTTGCTGTCGACCTATTCCCAGTCCGTCTGGGGGCCGCCACTCGCAATCGCGGCTTTTGTCGTCGGCGGGCTGGTGGTGTTTCCGGTGCTCGTGCTCATTGCAGCAACGGCTGCCGCGCTTGGGCCATGGCTGGGTTTTGCCACGGCGATCGCCGGTGTCTTGCTCAGCGCCTTCATCCTTTTCGTGATCGGGCGCGCCCTCGGACGGCAGCGGCTCCAGCAGTTGCTCGGACGACGCGCCGCGCGGATCCAGGACCGCGTTGTCGGCAAGGGCGTCCTGGCTGTCGTCGTCATCCGGATGATTCCCATCGCACCGTTCTCGGTCGTGAATGTCGTGGCTGGCGCGAGCACGCTGCCTTTACGCGACTTCCTGCTCGGAACCCTGCTTGGCATGACGCCTGGTATTCTTGCCATGGCCGTGCTGGGGGCTCAGATCGCGGATTTGGCCCGCAATGCATCCTGGAGCAGCATGTTGCTGTTGGTGCTGGCGTTCCTGGGCTGGCTCGGCGTCTGCGCGGGCGCGCAATTCCTCGCGACCTGGCTCGCCGGGAGGCGCTGATGGCCCCGGTGCGTTTCATGACGTGGAATGTGCACGGCACGTTCAATCTCAATCCGAAGTTCGATCTGGAGGGGGTCTGCTCCATCCTTCGCAAATGGGCCCCTGATGTCGTCGCGCTTCAGGAGGTGGATTCGCGATCGAGGTCCGACGATCCGTTTGCGAAGCTGGCGAGTGTCGTCGGCGATCACCGCGTTCACGCCAAGTCGATTGTCACTGCGGATGGCGACTACGGTCAGATGCTGCTGAGCCGCTTTCCGTTCTCCGGGGTGCCCGAAATCGTCGACGTGTCGTATCGGGAGCGCGAGCCGCGCAGGGCCATTGCCACTGGCCTCCTGACGCCGGTCGGTGACGTGCGCGTGGTTGCCACGCATCTCGGCCTGAGCATCCACGAGCGGTATGCCCAGGCACAAACCCTGGTGAGCCTGGTGAAACCCGGAAGGACCGTCGTCCTCGGCGATTTCAACGATTGGTTTTGGGTCAAGTCGGTGCGGCGGGTGCTCGCGCAGGCCTGCCCCAACCGTACGCGGCTGCGCACCTTCCCATCGCGCCTACCCCTTATGCGGCTTGACCGGATTTATGCGACGTCTGATAGCCGGATCGAGAAGGTCTGGACCGACGTGGAGGCGAGAGCCTTCTCGGACCATCTGCCCGTCATTGCCGATGTTGAGATCCAGGGGCCTTCGAGAACCCAAGAAAATCTTTATTGTCCAATAGCATAGCTACTGTGCATGGGGTTGTTTTTCGATATTTGCTGGAGCGGCCTTCGGGCGGCGAACAGCTCGAGTTCCAATTTGCGGGTCCGCGGGGTCCACCTTATGGAACCCTTTCGCCGCGTCTGCGTTGTCTCCGCATGACTGAAGACCTTTCCTTCCGACGCAAACCCCTGACCCCCGAGCAGCGCCAGGCGCGCGATGCGGCACGCCGGATCGAGGCCGAAAAGGCCATGCGCGACCATGAAGAGGCGCAGAAGGCGTTTTACGCCAACAAGGAGCGGTTGAGGGCCGAACGGCTGGCGCGCGAGGCGGCGGCGGCGAAGGCCTGATCCTGTGCGGGTCCCTCCGGCAATATTCTGACGCGATCTGTCCGGGCGATGCCGCCGGCTAGTGCCTGTTCGGCGTCCTCGTCGCGCTCCAGGCCAGCCTCAGCGCCTGGACGGCACCGGTGAACGCGCCACGGGGCGATTGCGCTTCGATGGCTTCGGCTGCGATGCGGCAATCGTCGGCGACTTTGAGCAGCCCGCTTCGCGCGAGGTCCATGGTGGAGAGGGCGGCCTGCTCCAGGCAGACCCGTTCAAGCCGTCGAAACTCCCGCAGCTCTTTGTTCATGCGTCAGCTCTCGGTATGCCCCAAGCCATGCGGCGCTGAGTCTGCTTAACGATCGGTAAACGGTCTCTGCCTAGCCAAGTCGGCTGGCGCCGGGCTTGTGCGGGCCATGCACGCGCCCGGCGCGGGGGCGCATCGGCAGGCTTGACGGCGTCTGGCTTCCGCCGGAAGCTTCAACTGATCCGAACTGACGTGAAGCACGGAGACGTTCGCCCCCAGCCAGTCCGACACCCATCAGCGCAAGTGCAAATGGAGCTGACCATGACCACGTTCGACAAGCGCGAGCAGGGCTTTGAGGCCAAATTCGTCCACGACGAGGAGTTCATGTTCAAGGCCACCGCCCGGTCCAACAAGCTGCTCGGGCTCTGGGCTGCAGGCCAGCTCGGGCTCAGCGGCGATGCCGCGGCAAGCTACGCAACCACGCTGGTGACGGACCATCTGGAGAGCCGGGCGATCGCCGATGTCGTGGACAAGGTGTCAGGCGATCTCGCCGCCAAGGGCATCGCGCGTGAGCAGGTCGCGCTGAAGCTTCAGGAGTGCCTGCACCAGGCGCTGGCGCAGCTCGAAGTGGACAAGCAATAAGGCCGACGTTGGTAACCTCACTCGGCCTGCTTGCGCGTGCCGGAGTCACCGAGCTTGTCGACATAGGCAATGCCGATCGCCGAAACGACGAAGGTGAGGTGAATCAGCACCTGCCACATCACGCCGGTCTCGGTGAAGCCGGCGCGGTTCGAGCCGAGATTGCCGGCCTCGATGAAGGTGCGCAGCAGCGCGATCGAGGAGATGCCGATGATGGCCATGGCGAGCTTGATCTTGAGGACGCTCGCATTGACGTGGCCGAGCCATTCCGGCTCGTCGGGATGGCCCTGCAGGTCGAGCCGCGAGACGAACGTCTCGTAGCCGCCGACGATCACCATCACCAGCAGATTGGAGATCATCACGACGTCGATCAGCGCCAGCACGCTCATCATGATCTGCTGCTCGGTGAGATCGAGGGCGTGCCAGGAGAGGTGCCAGAGCTCTTTCAGGAACAGCGCGATATAGACGCACTGCGCCACGATCAGTCCCAGATAGAGCGGCAGCTGCAGCCAGCGCGAGCCGAAGATGATCATCGGCAGCAGGCCCAGGCGCGGCGGGGGCGAACGGGGTTCGGATTGGGGTGAAGGCTCAACCGACATTCAGGCTGCATCCTCGCAATCGAAACGATCGCTTTCATCTAGCCCGACAACATGGCCGGCGGAAGACGCCCCGCGTGTCTCGCCTTCGGCGGACCTGGCCATTTCGTGCTAGCGTGCCGAACGGCCATCGCGCGACGATGTGGATCGGGAGGCGGGGAGTGACGAGGAGCGGCTTTCGCAGATGGTCCGGCGGCATCGCGCTCGCCGGCGCGATCATGATCGGCGCGGGCACCGCGGAGGTCTCGGCGACACCGCTGACGCCGTTTCGCTACGAGGCGCAGGCGCAGCGTCATTGCCCGCACGACAAGGTGGTCTGGCTCGACTTCAGGAAGGGCATCTACTACCGCAAGGGTCAGAAGCGGTACGGCCAGGGGTTCGACGGCAGCTTCGTCTGCCTGAACGAGGCCCGTGACGGCTTCTATCGTCGCTCCGTGCTGGGCCTGCGCTGAGAGCGGCGCCTGACGCCGGCTATTTCTGCGCCGGCAGCCTGACCGGCACGTGCGGGGAGGTGCTGATGACCCGGGGGCTGCCGTCGGGATAGGAGCGGTCGCCGCGGATCAGGGATTCCAGGACCAGGAAGAATTTCTCGGCAAGCATTCGCGTCACCCTCGTTGGTGATGGCCTCTGGAAATGAGTCGAGGCAGCGAACGCGGGAATTCAATCAACAGATTGGGAGCGGGACATCGGCGCCTGATGCGCCTGATGGAGCTGTGCTGGAGGGTAACGAAGCGGAGCGGGGCTCAGGCGAACGCCAGTGCCACGAGGCTCGAGCAGAGCAGGACCAAGCCGCCGGCGGTCAATGCCAGGAAGCCGTCAGATACCAGGTCATGGTTGCGCATGTGACACCTGCCGCTCTCGTTTTCGATGCTCGGTCGGATCGATCAAAATTGTCCGAACGCGCCGCTTGAAAGAGGTGATGCTTGCCGATCGCGCGAGTGCCCTCAGGCCCTCGTGCGGTAACCTTCAAACGCATGGGCCAGGAAGATCCCCGCGCTTACCAGACCCATCAGTGCCGAAACCGTCTCGATCATCGTTAAATTCCAAATCCCGCCCTTGCATCCGAGAGAACGCGTGCGGCCTTGCACAGTCAAAAGAATTCCAGTGAAGGCAGCGACAATGGGGGTGGAGTGAGGATTTGGCGCAACAGAATGTCCAGCCGTGGCACAGAGCCGGTGCCATCGCTCCGTAGAACAACGGAAAAATGCGAACGTCTCGTTTACCATCCCGGCGGGATCGCTGTGGGCTCCCCATTTCCGCCGTGTTCGGGTTGCGTTATCGTTACCGCTTCCGACGCGGTGGTGGGCCGCCTCGGATTAGAGGACCGGACAGCGCTCCCCGTGGCCAAAGCGGGTTGGGTACGCCTCCGGCAAAGTGGTATTTGGGGCGCATGGGGATCCGTCGGTCAGATTCGGTTTTGCGGGCCGCGCGTGGTGCTGCGGCGGCCGCGGCCTGCGTTGCGCTTGCCAATTGCGCCTCCTCCAACAAATTCGCCAGCCGCGTCGATCCGAAATACGGCGTGTCCTCGAGCCCCCGGGTCGTGGCGTTGGGGGATCCGGTCCCGAAGGGCGGCGGCACCTACCGCGTCGGCAAGCCCTATGTCGTGGCGGGCCGGACCTACGTGCCGGAGGAAGACGTCAACTATCGCGCCGAGGGCATGGCGTCCTGGTACGGCGACGACTTCCACGGCCGCCTGACCGCCAATGGCGAAGTGTTCGACATGACCTCGCTGACCGCGGCGCATCCGACCCTGCCGATGCCGTCCTATGCGCGGGTGACCAATGTCTCGAACGGCAAGTCGCTGATCGTGCGCGTCAATGACCGCGGGCCCTATCACGGCAACCGCCTCATCGACGTCTCGAACAAGGCGGCCGAACTGCTTGAATTCAAAGGCAATGGCGTCGCCAAGGTCCGCGTCGAATATGTCGGCCGGGCGCCGCTCGAAGGCTCCGACGACCGCCAGCTTCTGGCGACCCTGCGCACCGGCGTTCCGGCGCCGTCGCCCTCGATGGTCCGGGTCGCCTCGGCCAAGCCCTTCGTGCCGGAATTGCCGGGATCGAGCCGCGGTGCCATTCGCGGCGACGTGCCGATGCCGGAGGGGCGGCCCTATAATCTCGGCACCACCTCCGCGGACATGGCCTCGCTCAACGCGACCTCGGAAATGTCGGCCTCGAGCCGCAGCCGGGGCCGGGCGGTCCACAACGCCCGCGCCGTGTCCTATGAAGAGGACGGCCGCTACGCGGCGGAGAACGCGCCGTCGTCGGCCGACGGCGCTGCCGAGGCCCGCAGCATCCTGAGCGGCCGCGGGCTCTACTAGACTGCGCTTTCGTTCAGGAATTGCACCAGCGCCGCGTTCACCTCGTCGGGCCGTTCCTGCTGCACCCAATGGCCGGCGCCCTCGATGATCAGCTTTCGCTTCAGATTGGGCAGCACGCGCTCGAGCTCGTTGACGCGCTTGGCGCCGATCAGGCCGGTGATGACGGCGTCCCTGGAGCCGGCGATGAACAACGAGGGCTGATGGATCTGCGCATCCTGCCAGGGCGCCGTCAGCTCCCAATTGCGGTCGATGTTGCGGTACCAGTTCAGCCCGCCGCGAAAGCCGGACTTGCGGAAGCTCTCGGTGAAATAGGCCAGATCAGCCTCGCCGAGCCAGGCGGGCAGCGTCTCCTCAGCGGTCGCGTGGCTGAGAAAGCCCTTGCCCTCCTGCACGAACATGGCGGCGGTGGGATCGGCAAGGCCGCGTCCGCCGAGCACGATGCGCATGGTGCGGGCGACGTCGCGTTCCAGCTCGGCCTCGGCGACGCCGGGCGCCTGGAAGTACTGCCAGTAGAAATTGGTGACGCCGCCCTGGCGCAAGAGGTCGAGCGGCTTGCCGCGGCCGCGGAACGGCGGCGGCACGCTAAGGCCGGCGACCGCCGTGAAGATGTCCGGCCGGAACAGCGCCGCGTGCCAGGCGACCGGCGCGCCCCAATCGTGGCCGACCACCATCGCCTTGGTCTCGCCGAGCGCCTGCACCAGGCCGACCACGTCGCCGACCGTATCGAAGATCGAGTAGGCGGCAACCTCAGGCGGCGCGGCGCTTTGGCCGTAGCCGCGCATGTCGGGGGCGACGACGTGAAACCCGGCCGCGGCGAGCGCGGGGATCTGGTGGCGCCAGGAATAGGACAGCTCCGGCCAGCCATGGCACAGAACGACCAGCGGACCCTGGCCGGCTTCGCGGATGAAGAGATCGATGCCGTTGGCCTTGATCACGCGGGTGGAAGACATCGCTTTTCCGCCTTGTTTCAGGGGTTTGGTCGAGAAACATAAGGCGCCACGATAGGGGCGCGGCGAGAATCGTGCAATCTCGCGGCAGGCGTCCAACGTCGTGTTGTTCGCACCGGTTCCAGCTGTTAGAACGCCGCTCTCAGGGCTTGGCCATGGCATTTCGTCCTTCTTCGCTTCGTCGCAGCCGCTTCACCGCGAGGGCGCTGGTGCGCGGGCTGATCGCGACGGTTCTGGTCGTGGGCGTCGGCTGGAGCGGGGCACTTCTGGCCGCCAACCAGAGCATTCAGGGGGCCAAGAAGCCGGACGATGCCGGCTTCGACGGCGATGCCCCGACTGCGATCCTGATCGAGGCCTCCTCAGGCAGCGTGCTGTTCGAGAAGAACGCCGACGAGCTGCGCGCGCCCTCCAGCATGATGAAGCTGATGACGGCGGAAGTCGTCTTCAATGCCATCAAGAAGGGCGACATCAAGCTCACCGACGAGTACCGGATCAGCGAGAATGCCTGGCGCCGGGGCGGCGCGCCCTCGGGCGGCTCGACCATGTTTGCCGCCATCAACAGCAAGGTCTCGGTCGACGATCTCCTGCACGGCGCGATCATCCAGAGCGGCAACGATGCCTGCATCGCGCTTGCCGAGGCCATGGCCGGCAACGAGAAGATCTTCGCGGCCGACTTCATGACCAAGCGCGCGCGTGAGCTCGGCATGACCAAGTCGACCTTCGGCAACTCCAACGGCTTGCCCGACCCCGCCAACAAGATGACGGTGCGCGAGCTCGGAATCCTCGCCCGGCACATTATCCTGGACTTCCCCGAATTCTACAAACTGTTCGGCGAGAAGGAGTACACCTGGAACAAGATCCGCCAGCCCAACCGCAATCCGCTGCTCAACTCGATGGAAGGCGCCGACGGCCTGAAGACCGGTTATACGAAAGAGGGCGGCTACGGTATGGTCGGCTCGGCCGTGCAGAACGGCACGCGGCTGATCGTCGTCGTCAACGGATTGGAAGATCCCGAGGATCGCGCCACGGAAGCCAAGAAAATGCTGGAGTGGGGTTTCCGCAATTTCGAGACCCGCACGCTGATCGCGGCCGAGCAGCCGGTCGGCTACGCCAAGGTGTTCGGCGGCGAGAGCCGTTCGGTCAAGCTCGTCGCCAAGACTCCGGTGAAGGTGATGGTGCACAAGAACGGCAGCGACAAGCTGATTGCGCGCGTCGTCTATAGCGGTCCGGTGCGGGCGCCGGTCGAGGCCGGCCAACGGGTCGGCGTGGTCAAGGTCTGGCGCAGCGGCAACATCGCGGTGGAGACGCCGGTCTATGCGGCCGAAGCGATCGGCACCGGCTCGACCGTGCGACGCGCGATCGACGGCGCCAGCGAGCTCGTGATCGGCATGTTCCGCGCAGGCGCCGAGAAGCTCTGATCATGAGTGAGAGCGCGCCACAGCGGCCGTCCGGACGCGGACGCTTCATCACCTTTGAAGGCGGCGAGGGCACCGGCAAGTCGACCCAGATCAAAAAGCTCGCCGACCGTCTCAAGGCGGCAAAGCTCCGCATCCGCGTCACCCGGGAGCCGGGCGGCTCGCCGGGCGCCGAGATCATGCGTCATCTGGTGCTGTCGGGCATGGGCAGGCTGCTCGGCCCCGAGGCGGAGACGCTGCTGTTTGCCGCTGCGCGCGATGACCATGTCCGCACCGTGATCCTGCCTGCGCTCAACCAGGGCACCTGGGTGCTGTGCGACCGCTTCGCCGACTCGACGCGGGCCTATCAGGGTAGCCTCGGCCAAGTGCCTGAGGGCCTGATCAACGCGATGCAGCGGGTCACGATCGGCGATCTCAAGCCGGACCTCACCATCATCCTCGACCTGCCGGTCGAGATCGGCCTGCAACGCGCCGCCGCGCGCCGGGGCGGTGGCACGCCGGACCGGTTCGAGGGCGAGAAGCTGAGCTTCCACCAGGGCCTGCGCGAGGCCTATCGCAAGATTGCCGAGGACGATCCCGCACGCTGCGTGCTGATCGACGCCAATTCCGACCCTGACACGGTTGCAGGCCGTGTTTGGACCGCGCTGCGCGATCGTCTTCTTCCCACGCCAGCCTCGGTGGTTTCCGTATGAGCCCGCGTCAGACCGAGCGCGAAACCGGCATTCCGCATCCGCGCGAGACATCGAAACTGTTCGGTCATCGCGAGGCGGAGACCGCGCTGTTGACGGCCTATCGCAGCGGCCGCATCCCTCACGCCTGGCTGATCGGCGGGCCGCAGGGCATCGGCAAGGCGACCCTGGCCTATCGCATGGCGCGCTTCGTGCTAGCCCATGGCCAGCCGCTTGCGCCTTCCGTGCAGCGCGCCGAAGACCTCGCGATCGATCCCGATGACGCCGTGGCGCGGCAGGTGGCGGCCGGCTCGCATGGCGGCCTGCTGACGCTGGAGCGTACCGCCAACGATCGCGGCGTGATGCGCACCGTGATCACCGTGGACGAGACGCGCGAGACGATCGGCTTCTTCGGCTCGACTGCCGCGGCCGAAGGCTGGCGCGTCTGCATCGTCGATACCGTCGACGAGCTCAATCCGAACGCGGCCAACGCGCTGTTGAAAATCCTCGAGGAACCGCCGCAGCAATCGCTGTTCCTCTTGGTGAGCCACGCGCCCGCGCGCGTGCTCGCCACCATCCAGTCGCGCTGTCGCAAGCTTCGCCTGCGATCGCTCGCCACGAATGATGTGATCGGGGC
Organism: Bradyrhizobium sp. CCBAU 65884; assembly: GCF_028128835.1. Classification (NCBI taxonomy): domain Bacteria; kingdom Pseudomonadati; phylum Pseudomonadota; class Alphaproteobacteria; order Hyphomicrobiales; family Nitrobacteraceae; genus Bradyrhizobium; species Bradyrhizobium sp. CCBAU 65884. Next base: position 13,787 of record NZ_LBJU01000099.1, read on the forward strand.
GGCGGCGTCGGCGGCCGAGCTCGATCCGAACGATCCAGCGCTGCGCGAGGCGGCGGAGGCCTCCGAGGGCAGCGTTGCACGGACTCTGACTCTCCTCGGCGGCGACGCGCTCAAGCTCCAGCAGCGCACGGCGGCGCTGCTCGCGCGCCTGCCGCAGGTCGATCCGCGCGAATTGCACACGCTCGGCGATTCGCTCGGCACCAGTGACCGCGTCGCGCTCGCGGCCTTCATCGACGGCATCGATCGCTGGATCGCGGAACGCCTGCATGCGGACGAGGCCAATGCCAACCAGAACCTGCCGCGCCTTGCGCGCCTAGCCGAGGTATGGGAAAAGATCGTCCGCGCCGCGCGCGACACCGAAACCTACAATCTGGAACGAAAGCCCTTGGTTTTCTCGGTGTTCGGCTGGCTGGCGGACGCAACGCGCTAAAAGCATGATCCGGAACAGTGCGCAGCGGTTTTCCGAAAGATCATGCGCAAATCAATAATCGAACCCAGGTTCGTCTCCAGATTTCGAGAAGCCGGTAAAGGAATTCGTCGTGGCAACGCGAGCTAAGAAAACTGCTAAAGGCAAGGGCCGCAACAAGGCTGCGAAGAAAGCCGCAAAGAAGGCCGTGAAGGCGCGCGCGTCCAAGGCCAACGCCAAGGCGGCCAAGAAAGTCAAGAAGACCAAGAAGGCCACGGCCAAGAAGGGCGCGAAGAAGAGCGCCGTGAAGACGGCAAAGAAGGCGGTCAAGAAGGCTGCGAAGAAGCCGGCTGTCGCCAAGAAGGCTGTGAAGAAGGCCGCCAAGAAGCCAGCCAACAAATCAGCCAAGACCCCCGCCAAGTCGCCTGCGAAGACGGTGGCCAAGAAGGCGAGGGTGGTCGCGCCTGTGATCGCAGCGCCGGCCCCCGCCGCCACGCCGCCGAAGGCTGCCAAGCCGAAGGCCCCGCGCGCGCCGAAGCCCGCTGCAGCTCCGCAAGCCGCAGCGCCCGCAGCCGCACCAAAGGCTGCCGCGCCCGTTGCCGCCCCCGCGCGCGACAATGTCTTCTACATCACGACCGCCATCGCCTATCCCAACGGCAGTCCGCATATCGGCCACGCCTATGAGGCGATCGCGACCGACGTGCTGGCGCGTTTTGCGCGGCTCGACGGCAAGGACGTGTTCTTCCTGACCGGTACCGACGAGCACGGCCAGAAGATGGTGCAGACGGCGGCCGGCGAGAACATGGCCGTATCCGCGCTCGCTGCCCGCAATGCCGGTCGCTTCAAGGAGATGGACGAGCGTCTGAACGTGTCGTTCGATCGCTTCATCCGCACCACCGAGGAGCAGCATCATCGCTCCAGCCAGGAGATCTGGCGGCGCATGGAAGCGAACGGCGATATCTATGCCGACATCTATGCAGGCTGGTATTCCGTGCGGGACGAGGCGTATTACGCCGAGGATGAGACGCGCCTGAACGATGACGGCGTCCGGCTCGGCCCGCAGGGCACGCCGGTCGAATGGGTCGAGGAGAAGAGCTATTTCTTCCGCCTGTCGGCCTATCAGGACAAGCTGTTGAAGCTTTACGCGGATCAGCCTGACTTCGTTGGGCCGGATTCCCGCAAGAACGAGGTGGTGAGCTTCGTCAAAGGCGGCCTGCGTGATCTCTCGATCTCGCGCACCACCTTCGATTGGGGCGTCAAGGTGCCCGGTGACGAAGAGCACGTGATGTATGTCTGGGTCGACGCGCTGACCAACTACATCACCGGCGTCGGCTTCCCCGATGAGAGCGACAAAAACTGGCGCTATTGGCCGGCCGATGTGCACATCATCGGCAAGGACATCATCCGTTTCCACGCGGTGTATTGGCCGGCGTTCCTGCTTTCGGCCGGCATCCCGCTGCCGAAGCGGGTCTATGCCCACGGCTTCCTGTTCAGCAGGGGCGAGAAGATGTCGAAGTCGGTCGGCAACGTCGTCGATCCCTTCAATCTTGCCGACCAGTACGGCGTCGACCAGGTGCGCTATTTCTTCCTGCGCGAGGTGCCGTTCGGACAGGACGGCAACTACAACCACGAGGCCATCGTGGCGCGCATCAACGCCGACCTCGCCAACGATCTTGGCAACCTCGCGCAGCGTTCGCTGTCGATGATCGCCAAGCAACTCGGCGGCGTGCTGCCCGAGCCCGGCGAATTCAGCGCCAACGACAAGGCAATCCTGGCGATGGCCGACGGCATGGTCGCCGCATCGCGCGAGGCCATGGCAACGCAGCAGATCCATCACTGGCTCAACGCCGTCTGGGCCGTGGTTGCGGAGGCCAACCGCTATTTCGCGGGCGAGGCGCCGTGGGCGCTCGCCAAGACCGACCCGGCCAGGCAGAAGACGGTGCTCTACGTCACGGCCGAAGTCGTGCGCCAGATCGCGATCCTGGCGCAGCCAGCGATGCCGACCGCTTCAGGATTGCTGCTCGACAGCCTCGGCATCCCGGACGGGGAGCGCAACTTCGTCATGCTCGGCGGTTCCAAGCGCATCGCACCCGGCTCGACCCTGCCGGCGCCAACGCCGGCGTTCCCGCGCTACATCGAGCCGGCAGCCTAGGACGTTTGCGCGATGCTGGTCGACAGCCACTGCCATCTGGATTTTCCGGATTTTGCGGAAGATCTCGACGGGATCGTATCGCGGGCACGCGCGGCCGGCATCGGCCGCATGGTCACGATCTCGACCCGGGTCCGGAAGCTCGACCAGCTTCTGGCCATCACTGAACGCTATGACGATGTCTACTGCTCGGTCGGCACTCATCCACATAACGCGGATGAGGAGGACGGTATCGCGCCGGACGAGCTGGTCGCGTTGACGGAGCATCCCAAAGTCGTCGCGCTCGGCGAGGCCGGGCTCGATTATTTCTACGACAACGGCTCGCCAGAGGCGCAGGCGAGGGGCTTTCGCGCCCACATCGCCGCCGCCCGCACCACCGGCCTGCCGCTGGTGATCCACACCCGCGAGGCCGACGCGGACTGCGCGCGCATCCTGGAAGAGGAGGCGGCCAAGGGGGCGTTTCGCGCCGTGCTGCATTGTTACACCGGCGGGCGCGAGCTCGCGCTGAAAGCGGTGTCACTCGGGCTCTATATCGGTTTCACGGGCATCCTGACCTTCAAGAAATCGGAGACCTTGCGGGCGCTGGCGGCCGAACTGCCGGCCGATCGCATTCTGGTCGAAACGGACTCGCCCTATCTTGCGCCCGGCAAGTTCCGGGGCAAACGCAACGAGCCCGCTCATGTAGTCGAGGTCGCAAAAGTGCTGGCCGCGACGCGCGGCGTGTCGCTTGACGAGATCTCGCGCCAGACCAGCGAAAACTTCTTCCGCCTGTTCTCGAAGGTGAAAGCTTGAAACCGGGAGCCGCATGACGCTGACGCTGACGATCCTGGGCTGCGGCTCCTCCGCCGGCGTGCCGCGCCCGGCGCTCGGCTGGGGTGCCTGCGATCCCAACAATCCCAAGAACCGCCGCCGCCGCTGCTCGCTGCTGGTCGAACGGACCTCCGAGCACGGCACCACGCGCATCCTGATCGACACCTCGCCGGATCTGCGCGAGCAATTGCTCTCGACCAATGTCGATCACATCGACGCGGTGTTCCTGACGCATGAGCACGCCGATCAGACCCACGGCATGGACGATTTGCGTTCGGTCGTGATGCACATGCGCCGTCGTATCCCGACCTATTTCAACCAGTCGACGGCCAAGGACATCCTGTCGCGGTTCTCCTATTGCTTCATCTCGCCGGAGGGCAGCGACTATCCGCCGATCCTGACGCGGCATTCGATCGAAGCTGGCGAAAGCCAGACCGTTCTGGGGAAGGGCGGCGCCGTGACGATGACGGCCTTCCTGGTGCAGCACGGCAACATTCCCGCGCTCGGCTACCGCATCGGGGATGCGGCCTACACACCCGACCTCAACGACATCCCGCGCGAGAGCTGGGGTGCGCTGGAGAATTTGGACCTTTGGATCGTCGACGGTCTGCGCTACACCAACCATGTCAGCCATTTCAGCATCAACGACGCGCTGTCCTGGATCGAACGGTTCAAGCCGAAGCGCGCGGTCATCACCAACATGACGGCCGACGTCGATTACGAAGTGATCCGGCAATCGCTACCCGCGGGCGTCGTGCCCGCTTTTGACGGGCTGCGGCTCGAGACGCGCTGAGCGCACCGGCCTGGCGCGATACGGCCTCGCCGGCAATGGAGCGGGAGCCTCAACGCTGCCGACACTTCTCGGCGCCGCCGGCGTCGATCCGCATTTTGAAATGGGAAATCAGCTCAGTCCGTAATCGCCTTCGCCGATCCCGCTTCGTTGCGCAGCAGGAATTTCTGGATCTTGCCCGTGGACGTTTTCGGGATCGGCCCGAACACGACGGCCTTCGGTGTCTTGAAGCCCGACATGTGGCTGCGGCAGAACGCGATGATGTCGGCTTCGCTCGCGCTGGCGCCGTCCTTCAACTCGACGAAGGCGCAGGGCACTTCGCCCCATTTCGGATCGGGCTTTGCGACCACGGCGGCAAACAGCACGGCCGGATGCTTGTAGAGGATGTCCTCGACCTCGACGGACGAAATGTTCTCGCCGCCGGAGATGATGATGTCCTTGGAGCGGTCCTTGATGATGACGTAGCCGTGCTCGTCGAGCACGCCGAGATCGCCGGTGTGAAACCAGCCGCCCTCGAAGGCCTCCCTGGTCGCCTTCTCGTTCTTGAGATAGCCCTTCATCACGATGTTGCCGCGGAACATGACCTCGCCGATGGTCTCGCCGTCGCGCGGCACCTCTTGCATCGTCTGCGGATCGATGACGGTGACGCCTTCCTCGAGCGGGTAGGGCACGCCCTGCCGGCGCTTCATGCGCGCGCGCTCGGCCGGCGGAAGCTCGTCCCAGCCGGGCTGCTCGGCGCAGACGGAGGCGGGGCCGTAGACCTCGGTCAGGCCGTAGACATGGGTCAGCTTGATGCCGATGCTCTCTGCACCTTCGAGCACCGCGACCGGCGGCGCGGCGCCGGCGATCAGGCCGACGACGCGGCGGGCCGCACCGCCCTTGGGCGCATCGGGTGCGTTGATCAGCGTGTTGTAGACGATCGGCGCGCCGCACATGTGGGTGACGCCGCGGCTCTTGATCAGCTCGAAGATCCTGGTCGGCTCGACCTTGCGCAGGCAGACATTGATGCCGGCGGCCGCCGCGATAGTCCAGGGGAAGCACCAGCCGTTGCAGTGGAACATCGGCAGCGTCCAGAGATAGACCGGATGCTGGCCGAGATTGCCGGCAAGGATGTTGCTGACGGCGTTGAGATAGGCGCCGCGATGATGGGTGACGACGCCCTTGGGATTTCCGGTCGTTCCCGAGGTGTAGCTCAGCGCGATCGCATCCCACTCGTCCTTTGGCGGAATCGCCTTGAACGCAGGATCACCTTCCGCGACTGCCGCTTCATATTCGATCTCGCCGATGCGACTGCCGCCTTTGAACGATGCGTCGTCGACGTCGACGACGAATGGCTTTGGCCCGCTCATCTGCGCCAGCGCGTCACTTATGACGCCCGAGAACTCGGGATCGACCAGGATGATCTTCGCGCCGCCATGGTCGAGCTGGAATGCGATCGAAGGCGCATCGAGGCGGATGTTGAGCGCGTTGAGCACGGCGCCGGTCATGGGCACGGCGAAATGCGCCTCGTTCATCGCCGGGATGTTCGGCAGCATCGCCGCCACGGTATCGCCGACGCCGATGCCCCTGCGCGCGAGCCAGGACGCGAAGCGCCTGCAGCGCTCATGGGTCTGTGCCCAGGTGAAGCTGCGGCCCTCATAGACCGAGCTGACATGATCGGGATAGACGGCGGCGCTGCGCGCGAGGAAGCTGAGCGGACTCAGCGGCACGTAATTGGCGGGTGTCCTGTCGAGGCCGATATTGTACTGGTTCTGCCGCTCACTCATCGACACCCTCCGTCAAACGCCTCAAAGGAATCCGATCGAGATCCACGGGAAGATCGCGACGATGATCAATCCCACCAGCAGCGCCAGCAGATAGCCCCAGATCGGGCGGATGCCTTCGGCCGGATCGACGCGTCCGATGGCGCAGGCGGCATAATAGCCGACACCGAAGGGCGGGGCGAATAGTCCGATGCCCATGGCGAGAATGATCACCATGGCGTAGTGCACCTCGTGCACGCCGACGGCCCGGGCGATCGGAAACAGCAGCGGACCGAACAGCACGATCGCCGGGATGCCCTCCAGCACGCTGCCGAGGATGGTGAAGGCCAGGATCGACACGGCGATGAAGGTCGCCGCTCCCCCGGGCAAACCGGTCATGGCCGCCGCCAGCGAGCGCGAGAAGCCTGATTGGGTCAGGCCCCAGGCCATACCGGTCGCCGTGCCGATGATCAGCAGGATGGCGCCCGACAGCGCCGCGGTCTCGACCAGCATCGGAAACAGCCGCGACCAGTCGAACCGGCGGTAGACGAGGAGGCCGACCAGGGCGCCATAGACGATGCCGATGGTGGAGACTTCGGTCGCGGTCGCGATGCCCTCGACCACGGCGTAGCGGATCACGAAGGGCAGCGCCAGCGCGGGCAGGGCGACGAAGAACGTCTTGCCGATCTCGCCACCGCTGGCGCGTCGGACATGGCTCATGTCCTCGTGGCGGTAGCGCCACCACACCAGCATACAGAGCGTGATCGCGAGCACGACGCCGGGCAGCAGGCCGCCGGTGAACAGGGCGGCGATCGAGACGCCCGTCACCGAGCCGATCGTGATCAGCACGAGGCTCGGCGGAATGGTCTCGGTCTGGGCTCCGGTCGCTGCCAGAAGCGCGACGAGATCGCCGGGCTTGGCGCCGCGTTGTTTCATCTCCGGAAACAGCACGGGCGCAACGGCCGCCATGTCCGCGGCCTTGGCGCCTGATATGCCCGAGACCAGGTACATGGCGCCGACCAGGACGTAATGCAGGCCGCCGCGGACATGGCCGAGCAGGCTCGCCAGGAACGCCACCATGGCCCGCGCCATGCCGGTCATCTCGATCAGGAGCCCCAGGAACACGAACAGCGGCACCGAGAGCAGGATGAGGTGGCTCATGCCCTCGTCCATCCGCCCGACCAGCACCATGACTGGCGTGCGCGTGGTCAGCGCGAGATAGCCGAAGATCGCAAGGCCGAAGCCGAACGCAATGGGAACGCCGGCAAAGACGCAGAAGCCGGCGACGCCGACGAAGAAGATGATGAGGTTGAGATTGCCGAGCGGCCGCAGCAACGGCTCCGCCAGCCAGAACAGGCCGGTGATGACGGCAACGCTGACGACGGCAGCTGCGACCATCCGGTAATCGGCCGCGCGCAGCAGTCGCAACAAGGCAAAGGCCGCCATCAGCCCGATGCCGGCCGGCAGCGCGGCGGCGCGCCACATATTGGAGATCTGCAGCGCCGGCGTCGTGATGTAGCTCTCTTCGTAGGCGTAGTCGCAGGCCGGCCAGACGATCAGGACCAGGAACGCCAGCGCCGCCGAGGTCGCGACCAGATCCAGATAGGCCCGCATGGCAGGCTTGGCGCTGGCGACGATCGCGGTCATACGCATGTGCTCGGAGCGGCGGAACGCCACCGCTGCGCCCAGCATGGCGAGCCACAGGAACAGGATCGAGGCGAGCTCGTCCGACCAGATCAGCGGCCGGTGCAGGCCGTAGCGCGCGACTACGCCTGCAAACAGGATCACGATCTCGGCGACGACCAGGATCGCCGCCGGGATTTCGACGATGAGACCGAGCATGCGCTCGACCGAAGCCAGCACGGAAGGTCGGCGAGGGGACTGAAACGCCGCCTCGCCCACCACTGCGGTCACCTCGACCTCGACATGAGCCATGATGGCCCCAACGCGTTACGACAGCTTGCCGACGGCCTTTTCCAGGAGGTCCCAGGCCTGATCGCCATACTTGCCCTTCCACTCGGCATAGAAGCCGGCGGTCCGCAGCTTGTCGCGGAACGGCGCCACAGTGGGCTGATTGAAGGTCAGGCCCTTGGCCGCGAGCTCCTGCTGCAGATTGGCATTGAGCTTGGCGGTGTCCTCGCGCTCCTTGACGGCAGCGGCGTTGATGTTCTTGGCGACGACGGTGCGCACGTCCTGCGGCAGCTTCTCCCAGGCGCGGCGGTTGGCCAGGAACCAGAAGCCGTCCCACATGTGGTTGGTCAGCGAGCAGTACTTCTGCACCTCGTAGAGCTTGGCAGTGGAGATGATCGCCAGCGGGTTCTCCTGGCCTTCGACGATCTTGGTCTGGAGCGCCGAATAGACCTCACTGAAATTGATCGAGGCGGGCGCCGCGTCGAACGCCTTGAACATCGAGGTCCACAGCGGCGACACCGGCACGCGGATCTTGAAGCTCTTGAGGTCATCAGGGCCGGTGATCGGCTTGCTCGACGAGGTGGTCTGGCGGAAGCCGTTGTCCCAGATCTTGTCCATGACCTCGAGGCCGGCCTTCTTGATCTCGCCGCGGACATGGGCGCCGAGGTCGCCGTCCATGGCCTTCCAGACCGTGTCGTAGTCCGGGAACGCGAAGCCGATGCCGTTGATTGAGGCCGCCGGCACCAGGGTCGACAGGATCAGGCCCGATAGCGTGAAGAACTCGACGCCGCCGGAGCGGATCTGGCTCAGCATGTCGGTGTCGGACCCGAGCTGGTTGTTCGGGAAGATCTGGAGGTCGAACTTGCCGTTGGTCTCGGTCTTGATCGCCGCCGCCATCTCCTTGGCGCGTACGTTCAGCGGATGGGTGTCCGGCAGGTTATTGGCGTATTTGTAGGTGAACTCGGCGCTCTGGGCGCGGGCCACATGGGGCGCACCGATGCCGCCCAGGACCGCGGTCGCGGCGGAGGCCTTGAGAAGCGTGCGTCGGGAAAAACTCATGGGTCTGCTTCCTCGGAAGTTTGTTGTTGTTCTGAGACGCAAACCTATACGGACGGAAGGCCTGAAGGTCATCTGCGATCTCGCGAGGCCTCGCTTATTGCAGCCGGACAAGGTCCCGGCAATATCGGCTTTCGCAGAGATGGGCCGGATTCAAAATCTGAAAAACGACCCCATGCACAGGAGCCGTCGAGAACCGGGGTAGCGTCGAGGCCCGAACCGAAAATCGCGCGAGGGCGAAGGTGCGATGACAGGAGTTCCGCCTAAACAATTGATCCAATTGCACATAAAAATATTCCATAATATACCTTATGCGAATTACGGATTGGGCTATGGCCGTACGCGGCCTGCCAGTCAGATCTCGCCTGAGCTGAGCGCCTATCGCCACACCTGGTGTCTGCTCCGCCGCCGAAGGACCTGCGGCCACTGCCCCGGCCGAGCGGCCATGCGGCTCTGAACTGCGGCAGCCTTGATTGTTGCCGTAAGCGCGTCACTCCGCCGCAAGCGATCGCAGCCAGGCCAGTCTCGAGATCGCGCGCTCGGCCAGGTGCTGCAGGCTTTCGAGGTGGGCTGCGTCGCTCGACCGCTCGGCGCCGTCGAGGTAGCCGTCGACCAGGGCTTCGGCGATCTCCAGTGGATCCTTTCGTTCCATGGAGGCCGGAAAGCTGCCGAGGCCCGCGGCGGCGTCGGCCATCGCGATCGTCTGTTGGCGCATGTCCCGTGTCCGGACCGCGGCCGGCCCGCTCAGGCGCCGTTCGATATCGCCAAGTTGAGCAATCAGGCGAAGCTCGAGCCGCCGCGCATCGATTTGTGGCGGCCGAGGTGTCGATGCGTCGGCGCTGCTCCGTTCGTGTTCGAGATGATAGGCGCGGCGCCTCTCCTTCCGCAGCGTCGCGACATGGCCGAGCTCTTCCCTGGCCATCGCCTCGGATGCTCTCTTGATGTCAGGGTCCTTGGAATAGGCGGCGAGATAGGACCAGAATGCGAAGGCTCGCTCTTCGTTGCGGACCGCCATGGCGAGCGCGCGGTACGGTGTCATCAGCCGCGATGTCTTGACTTCGGCGGCAGCTTCCGGGGCAAGGGCTTCCGGCGCTTCCCAACGCACCAAAGCGGGATCCGGGCTCTTGCCGCGGCGCGATTGCGACCACTGCGTGACGCTGTCCACGTGCTCGCGCTCGGCGGCCGCGAGCTTAGTGAATACCTCGGCGAGATCAGCCTTGCCCTGCCCGCGCATGTCTTGCGCGAGAGATTCGTACCTGTTGGCGGCTTCCTGCTCCATTGCATGCGCTAGCGCAAAGAGCTCGTCGAGAGATTCCAATACACCTGCGGGCTCAGCACTGAGCAATGATGTGCGTAGGAATGGCATACCAAGGACTCCACATGCAGATTTCTGAACCGGTTCCGCGCACGCACAAATCTCAAGAGCGGGGTTGACAGAGTCAGTCGCGCGCGATGAGTGTTGCATGTCAGCGGCGACAAATCATCGAAGAAGATATCAAGGCACGCGCGCCTCTGTCCGTCGCGCAAATCGCATTTGTATCGATATGTTGAAGCGACCGGATGACGATACCGCCTTCGCGAGGCGTGCAGCGCTAGCGCTCGCAGGCTTGCTGCTGATGTGTCTGACTTATATTTCGCCCGCGTGCGCCGCCGGTGACTTACCAACATACCTGCCGAAGATTACGCCTGCGGAATTTTTCCCGAATGCGGACCGTTTCGGCCCGCCGCAAGGCGATCCGCCCATCGTACCAGTGTACCGCGGCGACCAGCTCCAGGGATTCATCTTCCTCAACTCCGATTTCGCGAACTCCGTCGGGTACTCGGGCAAGCCGATTCACTTGCTGGCCGGGATCGATCCGAAAGGCGTCATCACCGGAATCAAGCTCGTCGATCACAAGGAGCCGATCGTGCTGGTCGGCATTCCCGAGGCCCGCATCGTCGCCGCCATGAACGCCCTGATCGGCAAGGACATGAAGCCGGTCGCAAGTGGTGCCGAGAAGCCGCCGCAGGTCGACATCGTGAGCGGCGCGACCGTCACCGTACTGGTAATGGGCGACAGTGTCGTCCGTGCGGCATCCAAGCTCATTCGCAGCGGTCGCGTCGGTGGCGGCGACGGCGCGGCGGCTTCGGCAGCCCTTCCCCCCGTCGTCAAGACGCTCGATCTCGCGCGCAGTGACGTGCGCGACTGGGAGAGCCTCGTCGGCGATGGCTCGGTACGCCGGCTTCATCTCGGCATCGGCGACATCAACGACGCCTTTGCGAAGTCCGGCAGCGCCGCGGCGGGCCAGTATCCCGAACCGGGTGAAGCGAGCGATACCTTCATCGAGCTCTACGTGGCGCTCGTGACCGCGCCCACGATCGGCCGCAGCCTGCTCGGCGAGGACGGCTATCAGCGGCTGAAGGACAGCCTGAAGCCGGGGCAGCAGGCCATCGTCGTCGCCGGCAACGGCCCCTACTCCTTCAAAGGGTCGGCCTATGTCCGCGGCGGCATCTTCGACCGCATCGAAATCCTGCAGGACGGCAACAGCACCCGCTTCCGCGACCGCAACCACACCCGTCTTGGCGCACTGGACGCGGTCGGCGCGCCCGAGTTCAGGGAAATCGGCCTGTTCGTCACCCCGCCTGAGTTCACCCTGGATCCGACGCAGCCGTGGCAGCTTCAACTGCTGGTGCAACGCAGCCTCGGCGGCCGCGACAAGGCGTTCCTGACTTTCGATCTCGGCTACACCCTGCCCGACGGTTATATACGCCGCGAGCAGCGTGCGGTGACGGTACCGGAGAGCGCGGCGCCTCCGGCCTCGCAGCAGGCCACCGCTGCGGCCGCCCCGCCCCCAGATGCAGACGAGCCGTTGTGGATGCGGATCTGGCGGTCGAGCACCATCTCGATCGGCATCACCGCGTTTATGCTGGCCACCCTCACCGGTATCTTCTTCTTCCAGAATCTGCTCGTGCGCCGCCCGGTGTTCTACACCTGGGTGCGGCGGGGGTATCTCGCCCTCGTTCTGGTCTGGCTCGGCTGGTACGCAAACGCGCAGCTCTCCGTCGTCAACGTCGTCACCTTTACCAATGCGCTGGTGACGGGCTTCCGCTGGGAGTTCTTCCTCGCCGCTCCGCTGATCTTCATTCTGTGGGCTGCAACGGCCGGCGGGCTTCTGTTCTGGGGTCGCGGCCCGTTCTGCGGCTGGCTGTGCCCCTTCGGCGCACTGCAGGAGCTCACCAACACGGCCGCGAAATGGCTGAAGGTGCCGCAGATAACGGTGCCGTGGGGGCTGCACGAACGGCTATGGCCGATCAAGTACATCATCTTCCTCGGTCTGTTCGGCTTGTCGCTCTATTCGGTCGACATGGCCGAGCGGTTCGCCGAGGTCGAACCGTTCAAGACCGCGATCATCCTGAAGTTTTCGCGAAGCTGGCCGTTCGTGGCCTACGCAGTCGCCCTGCTCGTCATCGGACTCTTCATCGAACGCTTCTTCTGCCGCTACCTCTGCCCGCTCGGCGCCGCGCTCGCGATCCCTGGCCGCATCCGAACCTTCGAATGGCTCCGCCGCTGGGAAGAATGCGGGTCACCCTGCCAACGCTGCGCCAAGGAATGCCCGGTGCAGTCGATCCATCCCGAGGGTCACATCAACGTCAATGAGTGCATCTACTGCATGCATTGCCAGGAACTCTATTACGACGATCACCGCTGCCCGCACATGATCCAGGTGCGGCTCAAGCGCGAGAAATTCGCGGCGATGTCCTCGCCCGCGATGCGCTCAGGCGGCAAGGGTCCCGCGACCGTCATCACCGCCGGCGGCAAGCCTGTCGTGGCGTCACCCGTCGCAACTCCACCACCAAACTGAACCGAAAGCCGAGGAGGCAATCATGAGCGAGAACGAACAGGCAAAGGGCGTTAGCCGGCGAGCAGTGCTCGGAACGACGGCGGCTGCGGCGGGCGTAGGCCTTGCGGGCGGAGTGGCGCTGAAGGACGGCGGCTTCGTCTCGTCTGCCGACGCGCAGACCAAGAACGCAGCTCCGAAAGCGCCGGCGGCAAGGCCGGCCGTGCAGAAGACCGAGGTCGCGCCGGGAGAGCTCGACGAATACTACGTGTTCTTCTCGAGCGGCCAGTCCGGCGAGATGCGCATCATCGGCCTTCCTTCGATGCGCGAATTGATGCGTGTTCCGGTGTTCAACCGCTGCAGTGCGACCGGCTGGGGCCAGACCAATGAAAGCCTCAAGGTTCTGACCGAAGGCATGCAGCCCGCCACCCGCGAATTCCTCAAGAACCGCGGCGGCACGTTCATGAACGGCGATCTCCACCACCCCCATATTTCGTTCACGGACGGCACCTATGACGGTCGCTATGCCTACATGAACGACAAGGCCAACAGCCGCGTCGCGCGGGTGCGGCTCGACATCATGAAATGCGACAAGATCGTCGAACTGCCGAACCAGCACACGGTCCACGGCCTGCGTCTGCAGAAATATCCGCGCACGGGCTATGTGTTCGCCAACGGCGAGGATGGCGTGCCGTTGCCCAATGACGGCAAGGTCCTCGACGATCCCAAGCAGTATCACTCCATCTTCAGCGCGATCGACGGCGAAACGATGAAGGTGGCCTGGCAGGTGATCGTCAGCGGAAATCTCGACAATGTCGACGCCGACTACCAGGGCAAGTACTGCTTCGCGACCTGTTACAACGGCGAGGAAGGCGTCACGCTCGCCGAAATGACCGCCAGCGAACAGGACTGGGTCGTCATCTTCAACATCAAGCGGATCGAAGAGGCCGTAAAGAAGGGCGACTTCAAGGAAATGAACGGCGTGCCCGTCATCGACGGCCGCAAGGGCTCGGCTTACACCCGCTACATTCCGGTCTCGAATAATCCGCACGGCATGAACACGGCTCCGGATGGTATCCACATCGTGGCGGCCGGAAAGCTCTCGCCGACCGTGACCGTGATGGACGTGCGCAAATTCGACGATCTGTTCGACGACAAGATCAAGCCGCGCGACGTCGTCGTCGCGGAGCCCGAGCTGGGACTCGGACCGTTGCATACTGCCTATGACGGCAAGGGTAACGCCTACACGACGCTGTTCCTCGACAGCCAGGTCTGCAAGTGGAGCATCGACCTCGCCAAGCGGGCTTTCAAGGGTGAGAAGGTCAATCCCATCATCCAGAAGCTCGACGTGCATTACCAGCCGGGTCACAACCATTCCTCGATGGGCCAGACCAAGGAGGCCGATGGAAAGTGGCTGATCTCGCTGAACAAGTTCTCGAAGGATCGCTTCCTGAACGTCGGACCGCTCAAGCCCGAGAATGATCAGCTGATCGACATTTCGGGCGATCAGATGAAGCTGGTGCACGACGGCCCGAGCTTCGCCGAGCCGCATGACGCGACCATCGTCCACCGCTCGAAGATCAACCCGATCTCGATCTACGATCGCGCGGATCCGATGTTCGCCGATGCGGTCAAGCAGGCCAAGGCGGACGGCATCAATCTGGAGGCGGATTCGAAGATCATTCGCGACGGCAACAAGGTGCGCGTCTACATGACGTCCACCGCGCCCGCCTATGGCCTCGATCAGTTCCAGGTCAAGCAAGGCGATGAGGTCACCGTCTTCATCACCAATATCGACGCGGTCGAGGACCTGACGCACGGCTTCTGCATCGTCAACTACGGCATCAACATGGAGATCGGCCCGATGGCCACCTCGTCGGTGACTTTCACGGCCGACAAGCCGGGAGTCTACTGGTACTACTGCTCCTGGTTCTGCCACGCCATGCATATGGAGATGAAGGGCCGGATGTTCGTCGAACCCAAGTCGGTTTGACGTCGGTCTGATTGGAGCGACCTCGTGGGTCTTCTCTTACGCATGTTTCCGGCGGCGCTGGTCGCCGCTGGATTGTCCGGCTTCGCCGATGCGGAGACGTTGACGGCTGCGCCGGGGCAGCCGCTTCAGGCGCTGCTGGATGGCGCGCGCGCCGGCGACGTCGTCGAACTTTCCCCCGGGGAATATCACGGTTCGATCCGGATCGACCGTCCCCTGGAGCTGGTTGGGAGCCGTGGCGCGGTGCTCGACGGCGACGGCTCCGGCAACGTCATCACCGTCACCGCGCCCGACGTCACGATCCGGGGTGTGACCATCCGGGCATCCGGCCGCGACCTGCAGGAGATGAATTCCGGGATATTCCTGCAAAAGACGGCAGAACGCGCCAAGATCGAGGACAACCGGCTGGTGGGAAACCTGTTCGGCGTCTATGTGCATGGCGCCCAGGGTTCGCGCGTCGTCCGCAACGAGATCGAGGGACTGCGTGGCGGGCGCCTCAGCGAGGCAGGCAACGGAGTCTCGCTCTGGAACGCGCCCGACGTCACCATCGCCGGCAACACGTTCCGCTACGGCCGCGACGGCATCTTCACGATTTCGAGCCGAAAGGACCGCTTCATCGACAACCGCTTCGAGCAGGTCCGCTTCGCAGTCCACTACATGTACACCAACGACAGCGAAGTCAGCGGCAACGTCTCGATCGGCAACCACGTCGGCTACGCCATCATGTATTCGAACCGTCTGGTGATCCGCGGCAACTCCTCCGATCACGACCGCGACCATGGGATGCTCTTCAACTACGCGAACTATGCCCAGATCGAGGACAACCGGGTCACGGGCGGCCCGCTCGGCTCGATGACACAGAGTGCGGAGGAAGGTCCCGCCGACGAGAGAGGCATGCTTCCGCAGCAGGCACGGGAGACCACTCTCAAGAGCGGCCCGGAGAAATGCGTGTTCATCTACAACACCAATCACAACAAATTCCGCAACAACTGGTTCGAACGCTGTGCCATCGGCGTGCACTTCACGGCCGGCTCCGAAGGCAACGAAATCACGGGCAACGCCTTCGTCGGCAACGCCAACCAGGTGAAATATGTCGGCACCCGGCACCTCGACTGGTCGACCGGGGGGCGCGGCAATTACTGGAGCGATAATCCGGCATTCGACCTCAACGGCGACGGTATCGCCGACACGGCGTACCGGCCGAACGACCTCATCGATCGCGTGCTGTGGACGGCGCCGGCTGCGAAGGTTCTGATCAACAGCCCTGCCGTCCAGGTGATCCGCTGGGCGCAGGCACAGTTTCCAGCGCTGCTGCCGGGCGGCGTGGTCGACAGCCATCCGCTGGTGTCGCCGCCGCGGACCTCGGCGAAGGAAACACGATGACCAGCACGGTACGCGTCAGCGATGTCACCAAGGCGTATGGCCGGGTCGAGGCCGTGCGCGGTGCGTCGTTCACGCTTGGCCAGGGCGAGCTGGTCGCCTTGATCGGGCACAACGGCGCCGGCAAGACCACGCTCATGAAGCTCATGCTCGGGTTGATCCGGCCGACCAGCGGCGCCATTGAGGTTCTCGGAGACAATCCCGCCGCAGGCGAATTCGCCGGCCGACGACAGCTCGGCTACCTGCCGGAAAACGTCTCCTTCGACCCCGCCCTCACCGGCCGCGAGACGCAGGCCTTCTATGCCAGGCTGAAACGAGAGCCGGTCACAAAGTCGCTGGAGCTGCTCGACGCCGTGGGCCTCGGTGCCGCCAGCCGCCGCCGGGTCGGCACCTACTCCAAGGGCATGCGACAGCGGCTGGGGCTCGCGCAGGCGCTGCTTGGCGAGCCGCGCGTGCTGCTGCTGGACGAGCCGACCACCGGTCTCGATCCGGAGCTGCGCCAGACCTTCTACGACATCATCGCCCGGCTCTCCGCTGCGGGCGCGACCGTGCTGCTGTCGTCGCATGCGCTGACCGAGCTCGAGGAGCGCGCCGGGCGGGTCATCATCATGAACCGCGGCATCAAGGTCGCGGACGGATCGATCGACGAGCTGCGTCGCCTCGCCCGCCTGCCCACCAGGATCCGTCTCAAGGTGGCCGGCCTCGCCCCGAGCGAGATGCCGCCCTGGGCGCCCAAGGACGTGGCCTGCCGTCGTTTGAACGGCCACATCGTCGAGATCGACGCCGCGCCGGAGCGGAAGATCGAGCTTCTGCATCGTGCGACGGCCGCCGGCAATTCCGTCGAGGACGTCGACGTGGTCCCGCCCACCCTCGACGAGCTCTATGCTCATTTCCTCCGGCAATCGGAGCAGGCGCCATGAATGTCCTGATCATCGCCGCCAAGGAAGTCCACCAGGCCATCCGCAATCGCTGGGTGCTTGCCGCAACGCTCCTGCTCGCCGGGCTTGCCCTGTCACTGACCTTTCTCGGCAGCGCGCCGACCGGGAACGTCGGCGTTCGCACGCTGGACGTGGTCGTCGTCAGCCTGTCGAGCCTGACGATTTTTCTCGTTCCGCTCATCGCGCTTCTGATCTCCCATGACGCCATCGTCGGCGAGATGGAACGGGGGACGATGCTGTTGCTGCTGAGCTATCCGGTCGCGCGATGGCAGGTGCTGCTCGGCAAGTTCTTGGGCCACCTCGCCGTCCTCGCCTTTGCGACCTGCCTCGGCTACGGCGCGGCGGTCGGAGCGCTGGCGGCGACGGGCAGCCAGATCGATAGCGATAGTTTTCTCGCGTTCGCGGCGATGGTGGGCTCCTCGGTGCTGCTTGGCGCCGCTTTCGTCGCCATCGGATATCTGGTCAGCGCGCTCGTGCGCGACCGTGGAACGGCGGCCGGCATCTGCATCGGATTGTGGCTGCTGCTGGTGCTGATCTACGACATGGCGCTGCTGGGCGTGCTTGCGCTCGATCAGGGACGCAGCATCTCGGCGAGCGTGCTCAACGCCATGCTCCTGTCGAATCCGACCGACGCCTACCGGCTGATCAACCTGACCGGGTTCGCCAATGTCAGCACCTTCGCCGGCATGGCTGGCCTTGCCCAAACCACATCCCTGACGATACCCGTCCTTCTGACCGCCCTGCTCTGCTGGACGTTGCTGCCGCTGGGGCTGGCCGCGCTCGCTTTCTCGCGGAGGGAGCTATGAGGCGCCGAACGATCCTCCTCGCCCTGCTTGTGCCGCTCGCGCTGGCGGGCTGCAACGAGAAGCAGGCCGCGAAGATTCCGCCGCCGCATCGGATGACCGCGGAAGACATCGGCCATTACTGCGGCATGAACGTGCTCGAGCACCCGGGACCGAAGGGCCATATCTTCGCCGCGAGCCTGATGGAGCCCGTGTGGTTCTCGTCGGTGCGGGACACAATCGCCTTCACCATGCTGCCGGACGAGCCCAAGGACATTCAGGCGATCTACGTGTCCGACATGGGCAAAGCGCCGGACTGGGACAAGCCCGGCGCCGACAACTGGATTGAGGCGCGCAAGGCGCTGTACGTGATCGAGAGCCGGGTCAAAAGTGGCATGGGCGGAGACGAGGCCGTTCCGTTCTCGGACCGCGCGGCGGCGGAGAAGTTCATCGGAGAGAACGGCGGCAGGATCGTCGGCTTCGACGACGTGCCCCGGAACTATGTCTTGACGTCGGTGAATGTCACCGGCGCCGCTGCGGCCGGCGAAGCGGCCGAAGCCCCGCCGGGCGAACGACCGAGGAGGACGCCATGACGCGAGCACTGACGCGCCGACGCTTCATCCGGATCAGCGCGGCGGCAGCGGGCCTCGGCGCGCTGTCCCCGGGACATCCTGCTCGTGCGGAGGTCGCGACGGTGACGTGGCGTGGCACGATGCTGGGCGCGGTTGCCACGATGGAGATCCATGACGAAGACCGCAGCCGGGCGGAACGGCTGATCTCGCTGGCCTGTGCCGAGGCGCGGCGGCTCGAGCGGCTGTTCAGCCTTTACCTGAACGATTCGACCCTGGTCGCGCTGAACCGGACCGGTGTCCTGATCGATCCCGCCGCCGAAATGGTCGATCTGCTGGCGACCTCGCAGCACTATTCCACGCTGACGGGCGGTCTGTTCGATGTCACGGTGCAGCCGCTGTGGGATCTCTACGCCAGCCATTTCGCGCGAGATGACGCGGATCCGGCCGGTCCTGCGGCAGCCGAGATCCAGACCGCGCTCGCGCGCATCGGCAGCAGCCGGCTGTCGATCAGCCGCGACCGGATCGTGATGCCCAAGGGCATGACCGTCACCCTGAACGGGATCGCGCAGGGCTACGTCTCGGACAAGGTGGTCGACCTGCTGCGGGCGCACGGCATCTCGCGCAGCCTGGTCGACATGGGCGAACCCCGCGCGATCGGCGCGCGTCCGGACGGACTGCCCTGGGAGATCGGCATCGCCGATCCCGACATCGTGGGCCGCACGAAGACGGTGCTGCCGATCGTCGACCGCGCCGTGTCCACCTCGGGCGGCTACGGCTGCCAGTTCGATTCCAGGGCGCGCTTCAACCATTTGTTCGATCCCCGATCAGGCGGCTGCGCCCACCGCTACCGCAGCGTGACGACTGTGTCCCGCAGCGCCACCGCCGCGGACGCATTGTCGACGGCGTTCAGCCTGATGCCGGAAGATGAGATTCGATCGCTCTTGCCGCATGTCGACATCGACCGCGTGCATCTGATCGATGGGGCCGGCCGATCGGTCGAATTGTCGGCCTAACCTGCGCGCTACCGCAGCGGCAGCAGCTCCAACTGGCTCTGCGCCTTCTTCACGGCCGCTGCGTACCAGCTCTGGCTCGGCGCTTCCTTGGCGAAGCATGTCGTGTAGGCGTCCATGGCCTGATCCTCGCGGGCCATGTCGCCACGCGGGTCCTCCTTGTTGACGGGTTTGGCCATCATCTGTTTCCACACGCGCTCGCAGGCCGGAATTTCAGCGGTCTTTACCGCGTTTGATGTGGCGAGGAAGTAGACTTTATCGCCCTTGATCGCGACGACGTCGATTTCATCGGGCGCTCCCTTGAGCCCGCCATTGCCGCGCAGGCCGAGCACGGCGACTGCAGCGCTCGCGGATGCGGGCTTTGTGATCGGCAGCTCGGCATATTTGGCGAAGGCGGCGTCCTGGATCGCCTGATAATAGAAGCGGTCGGACTTGAACGCGGCGCCGTTGTCCTGCGGCATGCCGCCCTCGCGATGCTCGCGTAGCCAGTGCGTGAGCAACCCCGTGGTGGTCACCACGGCCTGCATCTTGTCGCCTTCGGAAGCGAAACCGAGCCCGTCGAGATGGCCGAACCCGATATCACTCTTGAAGAGCGTGTCGACGTTCGACTTGCCGTCTGCGGGGAGCCCCTTGATCGTGACAGGTCCCACCAGGCCGCGCAGCACGCCCGCCAGCTCCTTGAGCGCCGCATCATGCTGCTTGTAGATATCGTCGCTCTCCTTGGCACTCGAGAATTTTGCGATGTAGCGGTCGCGCAGGTCCAGATAGTGCTGCTCGGGCGTGGCCGCATGGACGGGCGTCGCCAGGACGAGCAGGCAGAGCAAGGCAAGCGATTTCATTCGATGTCCGCGGACTGGGAGCGATCTCCAGTCTTTGTGCCCGCTGCAGGCGGGAAGGTTCATCCGCAACGACCTTGCGGGAGCCCTACTCCGCCGGCGTCAGCTGCCGGGTCAGACGCACCGCCGCGGTCTCGCGGACGCGGATGCGGGCGCGGCGCTTGCGCCACCAGATCACGACGCCGGTCACCGAGAGTGCGGCGACCACCAGCCCCATGATCGAGATCAGGATGCGGCCGAACAGTCCGACGATGCGACCCGAATGCAGCGGAAATTGCGCCTGGACGAAGATGTCGGCGGCAGTACCGACCCAGGGCAGCCGCTCGCCGATCGGGCGGCCGTCCTCGCTGTCGTAATAGAGCTGGGCCGGGCCGACGCCGCCGGCGCCGTGATCGTCGCCGGGGTGGAAGAAGGCGGCGGCATAGACGCCATGGGCCGGGCCGTAATTGACCGAGCCGACCGGGATCGTCCACCCCCGCGCCTTGCCGTCGGCGGCGGCGCGTGCGGCGATGTCGGCGAAGGTCACCTTGGGCTCGATGGGATCGTCGAGATCGCGATAAGGCCGCTGTTCATAGGGTGTCGGCGTGTAGTTCGAGACCATCTTCATCAGCGGCGAGAACACCTCGAAATAGAGGTTCAGCGAGAACGCCGTGAAGGCGATGACGAACAGCACGCCCCAGGTCCAGAGACTGAAGGCGCGGTGGATGTCGAAATTGATCCGGTAGGCGCTGCCGGAGGTCTTGATGGTCCAGGCCGGCGCCCAGCGCGCCCAGAAGCCGCGGTCGAGCTGGCGCGTGACGGCAGGCGCCCGCGCCGCCTTGGCGCGCCGGCGCGAGGGCAGCGTCAGATAGAAGCCGACGAAGCAATCGATGGTCCAGATGATGGCGATCACGCCGAGCACGCGCATGCCCCAGCGGTCGCTGCCCCAGAACTCCGGGATGTGCATCGTGTAGTGCAGCTTGTAGAGAAACGAGACGAAGTTCTCCCGCGTGACGGGCCAGACCGCGCCCCAATAGCGCCGGCCCAGCTCCGCGCCGGTGTTGGGATCGAGGAAGACCTGATTGTAGTCGAGGGCGTAGCGCTTGCCGGTCGCCGGATCGATCCGCGGCATGACGAAGAACCACAGCGAATGGCCCTGCTCCGGCGTCATGAAGAGGTAGACGACGCGCGCGCGGGGATCGCGCTGCTCGATCGTCTTGGCGAGCTCGATCGAGGGGATCGCCGGGCCTTTGCTGCTGACGTCGAACAGATGGCTGTTCAGAACGTCGTCGATCTCGTGATCCCAGGAGATGATCGCGCCGGTGATGCCGGAAAAGAACAGGAATCCGGCCGTGAGCAGTCCCGCCCAGCGATGCAGCCTGCCGAATATCGCTCTCATGGTCGTCAACTCTCATCAAGCGGTCCGGCTCGCCTTTACCGGGACCGTCCTCAGAATGAACTCACCAGCGGTAAGTCAGCTTGCCGATGGCTTTCCGTCCCTCCGCATAGAAGCAGCCGGACAGGCTGTAGCAGGCGGCGACATAGCGCGTGTCCGCGAGATTGGTGACGTTCAGCGACAAGCGCCAATTGTCACGGGTATAGGCAAGAAGCGCATCCAGCACGGTCGCCGATCCCACCTTGAAGGTGTTGGCATCATCGCCCCAGGTCGCGCCGACATAACGGATGCCGCCGCCGAACTGCAGGCCTGCCAGCAGTCCGCTCTGGAGCGTGTAGTCGCTCCACAGCGAGGCGCGATTGAGCGGCACGGTGACCGGCGCCTTGCCGACATTCACAGGATCCTGCGTGACCATCGCATCGACATAGGCATAGGCCGCGCGCAGGTTCCAGCCATCGGCAAGCGACATCGAGCCTTCGAGCTCGATGCCGCGGGATTTTACCTGCCCGGTCTGTTCGGCTAAGTTGAGCGGCGGCGCGTAGGTGACGACGTTGTCGCGGGTCAGGTCGAAGGCGGCGAAGGTGAACAGCGCATTCCAGCCGAGCGGCTGATACTTGACGCCGACCTCGTACTGGACGCCGGTCTCGGGATTGAGCATCTGTCCAGCCGGACCGGTCGCGAGCACCGGCAGGAACGACTCGGAATAGCTGAAATAGGGGGCGATGCCGTTGTCGAAATTGTACATCAATGCGGCGCGGCCGGTGAAGGCTGACGCATCTTTCGAGACCGAGGTGTTCGAGAGTCCGCTGTCGACCTGCGTCGTCACGAAATCCTGGCGCCCGCCGAGCTGGAACGACAGCCGACCGAGCTTGATCTGATCCTGCGCATAGAGGCCGACCTGCGACTGCTTGACGCCGGTGTTGTCGCTCATGCCGCCGATGGTCCAGTCGTAGCTGTAGACCGGGTTGAAGACGTTGATCTCGGGCGCTGATGTGCTGACGGAGAAAGCGGTGTCGCGGAACGATGTGTTACGGTAGTCGACGCCAACCAGCGTGGTGTGGCTGAGGATACCGGTGGTGAACCTGCCCTGGAGCTGGTTGTCCACTGCAAAGGAGTTGATGTAGGAGTTGCTGTAGCTGCCGAAGTGCGCGAGCTGCCCCGCTGCCTCGTCGGTATAGCCGCCGCCGTAAAACACCTTTTCCTCGTTGTGCTGATAGGCGTAACGCAGGTTCTGCCGGAAGGTGATGTTGTCGGTGAAATTGTGCGACAGCTGGTAGCCGGCGGTCGCGATCTCGGTGTTGAACGCGTTGAAGCTCGGCACGCCCGCGAAGAACGAGACCGGAATGGTGCGGCCGTTGTTCGGCCACACCGTGCCCGAGGCCGGCAGGAACTGAAGGCCCCACCCTGCCCTGTCCCTCTGATAGTTGGCGAGCAAGGTAATGGTGGTGTCTTCGTTCGGCTTGAACGTGACGGCGGGGGCGATGAAGACGCGGTTGTCCTTGGTGAAGTCGACCTGGGTCTGGCCGTCGCGGACGACGCCGGTGAGGCGCCACAGCACCGTGCCTTCCTTGTTGGCGGCGCCGCCCATGTCGAACTGGCCCTGATAGCGGTTGAAGCTGCCGCCGGAGATCGAGACCTCGCCGAACTGCTGCGCTGTCGGCAGCTTGGTCACGTAGTTGAGGATGCCGCCGGTGCCGCTGCCGCCATACATCGCCGAGGACGGTCCTTTGAGCACCTCCAGGCGCTCCGCCCCGTAGGGATCAAGGCCGTTGAAGTGCACGTAGTTGCTCGAGGGGATTCGCAGGCCGTCGACATAGAGACCCGACATGGTCGTGTCGAAGCCGCGGATCTGGAGAGCGCCGAAGCGGGTGTCCGAGCCGCCATTGACGTCGCCGCTGACACCGGCGGTGTAGCGCAGCGCCTCGCCGATCGAGACCGCGCCCTGGTTCCTGACCTGGTCGGTGGTGACGACGGAGACCGACTGCGGGGTTTCGATCAACGGTGTATCGGTCTTGGTGGCCGTGCCGCTTCGCGTGGCGACGAAACCGCGCACCGGGCCATTGGCACGTTCGCCCGTCGCGCCGTTCGACGAGGCCGACTGGGTTGGCGCGGCTGGTTGCGCAGATGAGCGACGATTGGCGCGAGAGGTGCGTGTTGCCGCTCTTCGCGACGAAGCAACCGCGGCAGGACGGGCGCGCTCAACCGGCGCATCGACGGTGACAGCGGGAATCTGTGTCTGCGCCTCCACGGAACCAAAGGGAACCACGAGCGAGAATGTACTGACCGCCCCGAGGAGCAGCACTCGAATCTGTCCACGACGCGCGCATTCACGCGAAGAAAGTTGGTAGTCGGTCACGTCTTTCGAGGCCCCACGCACTGCCGGCTTTGCCGGTATCGTTTTTGGTGTCCCGCCCTAACTCAGGCGGTTTGGGAGTGCGATAGGAACGAAGTTAGAATCTCTCCAGAGGCGTGCGCGGCGCGTGCGACGAATGCGCTCATGCCGATGCCGCGTACGGTCCACGCAGCCGTCGTGCTCCACACGTTTGGAATGCTTCTAGACAGAAACATTCCCTCACCATTCGGCGATGGTCGGAAACGATCAGCTTGCTACCGCGCGAGAATTGCCAATAACCACGCCGGTCGGCGCTACCGGAGAATCCGATCGAGCCCGATCGAACTCTATGACTTGCCGGCGCGGCAACAGGATTCGTCGGCCGTGTTGCTCGCGGTTGCGAGCACGCTGCGGCTGTTGCGGTCCGGCGGGATGTCGCCGGCCGCATTGGCGGCGAAAAAGCCGGTCGGCTTCAGCAGGAAGCCGGCATATTCCACCGGCATGATCGGAAAGTCCTCGGGCTTGCAGACATGGGTGTGGCCGAAAGAGTGCCACACCACGATATCGGCATTCTCGATGTTGCGGTCCTTCGCGGCATAACGCGGCAGGCCATCGCCGCCGGCATGGACGTTGGGATAATCGCCGCTTGCGTATTTCTCGGCCGGATCGAATGCAGTCACCCAGACATGCTTGGTGGCGAAGCCGCCGCGCTTGCGCACGTAACTGCCCTCCTGCGCCAGCATCAGCGGGCTCGGATTGACGACGAGCTTGTAGGCCGGAGCATTGCCGACCGAGTTGGTCTCGTTGGGATTGCTGATCTTCCAGAACCGGCCGGTTTGGCCATTGGCGATGCCCGCCGCGTCATGCTCGCGCGACAGCACCCGCGTCGTGGTGTCGAAGACATTGCCGTGCGGATTGTCGTCACCCCAGGGCCGCGGCACGAAATCGTGCTCGGTGACGGTGTTGCCGCCGCCGTCGAGATCCATGTGCAGGCGGACGTTGAGAAGTGCTGGTGCGTCGGTCCGCCCAGATTGTCGTCGACCATGCCGCCCCATTTGTATGTCTCGCCTGACGGCACCGCGGCGGTCTGGATGATGCCGGTGAGCTTGGTCTCCAGCTGGATCGTGCCGTCCTGGTAGAGATACCAGTAGAAGCCGTAATCGTAATTGCCGACGGTGGCGAAGAACGAGATCACGAGCCGCAGCGAGCGGCGGACCTCGAACAGGCCGTTGCGGAACTCATAGTGTTTCCAGGCGATCCCATAGTCTTCCTCGTGCATGCAGATGGCGTTCTGCATGACGAAGGGCTCGCCCTTGCTGTCCGCCGCCGGTACGTTGAAATAGCGGATGTTGCCGAGACAGTCGCAGCCGAGCTCGAGCGCGTTCGCAAGCATGCCGAGACCGTATTCGCCGGCATCGAACGCCGACTTCCAGAAATGGTTCGCGGTCGGATCGGCGTAAGGCACCACCATCTCGGTGACGCTGGCGCGATGGATCAGGGAGCGCTTGCGCGCGCCGTCCTGGTAGGCGAGCTGATGCAGCACGAGGCCCTCGCGCGGCGTGAAGCCGATGCGAAAGCTCCATTTCTGCCAGTCGACCTTCCAGCCATCGACGCGAAAGCTCGCGCCCTCGGGTTGCTCGATGTGCAGCGGCTTGATGTCGGTGCGCAGATTGGTCATCTCATGCGCGCCGTAGTCCCGCTTCTTGCGCGGAATCGGCACGATAGGATCCTCATCCGTGAGGTCGATGACCTTGCCGCCGATCAGGTCGACGACAGCGACCACGCCTTCGATCGGGTGCGCATAGCCGTTATCCTGAAGGTGCTCGCGAAAATAGCTGACGGCACGCACGATACGGGCGCCGCGCTCGAACTCCTTGTCGAAGAAGCCCGACGAAAACGGATCGACCTGGATCAGCTCGATGTCCTTGTCGGAGAGCCCGCGCCGAGCCATCGCCGCGCGCCATCCGGGATCGGCCTTCACCACGGCCTCGCACTTGAAGAACTCCTCCAGCATCACCGGCGGCTGCCCGTAGGGCGCCTCGCGGTTCGGGACGACCTTGCGGCCGACGATCTCGCCACGTCCGAGATCGACGATATGCTCGATGGCCTCGCCCGTGGTGACGTCGAGCGTCAACGCGAAGGCGCGGCGCCCTACGCCGCCTGCAGCCAGCTCATGCTTGGTCGGCTCCTCCAACCGGACCGTCGGGAAGCGGCAGTTCCCGGGTGAGGTCACGTCGGCGCGCACCAGCGTGCAGGCGGCGGTGATCTCCTCGGCCGTCAGCGGATCGAGCGGATGCGGCGCGGTCTCTGCTTGCGATTTGGCTTTGACGCTATTGAGCATGGGGATGTCCAGAAATCAGGCGAGATGCGCGGCGATGGCGCTGAAGGCGGCAAACCAGCGCTGGTCGATCGGCACGTCCATCGCCTTGGGCTGTGTGGCGAGCTTGACGATGACGGTGTCCGAGTCGAGGTCGACATAGAGGTGCTGGCCATGAATGCCGATCGCGGTCAGCGCGTTGCGCGCCGGATCGATGGTGAACCATTTGCTGCGGTAGCGCGCGCCCGGGAAGAACTCGGCGAGGTCGCCGTCGGCCCAGGCCTTGGGATCGCCGTTCTCGCGGATGTCGTCGATCCACCAGCCCGGCACCACCTGCCGCCCCTCGACCACGCCGCGGCAGCGGATCATCTCGCCGAACCGGATGAGGTCACGCGCGGTGACGGAGATGCCGCCGGCGATGCGGCCCATGCCGTGGCTGTCGAGCGTGAGCGAGCCGTCCTCCTCCGCGCCCAGGGGCTGCCAGAGATATTCGGAGAGGATGCGATGATAGGGCATGCCGCAGGCACGCTCATAGACCCAGCCGAGCACCTCGGTATTGGGCGAGACGTAGTGGAACACCTTGCCGTGCGGCTTGCCGGTGCCGCGCAAGGTCGTGAGATAGGCGCGCTGGTGGCCTGCCTCGGCGCCCGGCGGCGGCACGTCCCAGCCCGAGGAGAACCGATAGCGCGCAACGTCGCCGGCGGGGTCCTCGTAATCCTCCTCGAACTTGATGGCGACGGCCATGTCGAGCAGGTTGCGGACAGTGCAGCCGGCGTAGACCGACGTCTCCAGTTCCGGCACGTAGCGCACCACCCTCGCCTCGGGATCGAGCAGCCCGCGCGCGGCGAGCACGCCGCCGAGCGTGCCGGCGATCGCCTTGCTGATCGAGCAGATCAGATGCGGTGTGGTCACGCCCATGCCGTCGCCGTACCATTCGTGGATCAGCGTGCCCCGGTGCATGACGAGGAGCGTATCGGCAAAGGTCTCGCGGAGCGTGGCTTCGATCGTGGTCGCTTTGCCATCAGGCGCGGTGAAGCCGAGTTTTGCCAGTTCGCGCGGCGCGCTTCGCATTAGCGTCGGCTGGGCCGAGCGGCGGATCTCTGCGGTCGGCAGCACTTCGCGGGTGTGGGTAAAGCCCCAGCGGATCGCGGGAAAGCTGCGCCAATTGGCGCGCGTCACCTGCGCCTCGGGCGCGGGCGGGCTGCCGCGCATGATCTCGGTCGGTCGCATCTCGATCCCTCCGCAAAGCGCCGTCCCGGCTGCGATGTCGGAACGGCAGGACCGAAGCCTGCACCGCGGCGCCATCGGGCGCTATCGAGATCCGGCAATATTTTTGCTGGACAGCGCCTATGGCCGTGCCAGTCTGGCGTGGTTCTTGCTGGCTATCGGGTGGTGAATATCGACGTGTCGTCATGCCCTTAGGCACAACTCTTCCGACTCTGGACTCGGCTGCCGGCCTGTTTCAAGCCAGCAGCACCGATGTCGACGAGCATTGCGCTTCGCTCGGTCGCTGGCGGCTCAGCTACGACCAGATCAGCGCCGGAGCCTTCAGGGGCAGCTTCACCCAACTCTCCCTGCCCCAGCTCGACGTCTTCCGCGAGATCACCAGCCAGCAGGTCCGCCAATACGGCCAGCTGGGGGCCGACAGCTTCGGCATCGGTCTGCCCTGGCACAGTGACGGCGAGGTCAATTGCAACGGCGCCAGCGTTGCAGGTGCCCAGGTCATCGCCTGCATCGACGCCGAGGTCGATATGTGCACGCCGAAATCATTCGAGCTACGCGGTGTTGTCGCCAGCGCGGCGCTGATCGAGGAGCTTGCGGCCCGGCTCGATATCGAGCTGCCGCGCGCAGTCTGGCACCAGTTGCGGGTGATCGAGATGGCGCAGGCACCGGTCGCGCGATTGCGCGCTCACCTTGCCGCGATCCACGAGACCATCTCGACTGCCCCCGAACGGTTCGACGATCCGGCCGTCGGGCATGCGCTGGAAGACGCCCTTCTCGTCGAGATCATGGACATGCTGCCGACCGCACGCCCCAGCGATCCCGGCCGCAGCGCCGCGGCGCGCAAGCGCACCGTCGATCGTGCGCGGGCGCTGATGCATGGCAGCGGCGATCGCTCGCTCTCGCTGCTGCAGATCTGCAAGGCGGTCGGCGCCAGCCCGCGCAAACTCGGCTATTGCTTCCAGGAGGTGTTGGGCACGAGCCCGATGCATTACTGGCGGGCGATGCGGCTGAACCGCGTGCGGCGCGATCTGAAACGCGCCGGCGGCACCGATGCCTCGGTCTACGACGTCGCCGCGCAGCACGGCTTCTGGCACTTCAGCCAGTTCTCGCTCGACTACAAGCGTCACTTCGCCGAAAAGCCCTCGGAGACGCTGCGACGCGCCAGGCTGGCGGCCTGACGCGCCCGCTCGCCTTACCAGGTCGGCAGATAGGTGCCCTTGAAGCGCTTCTCCAAAAACTCCTTCACCGGCGCGGAGTGATAGGCCTCGATCAGCGGCTTCACCCAGGGCTTGTCCTTGTCCTCTTCGCGAACGGCGAGGATGTTGACCCAGGGGCCGTCGGGATTCTCGCGGGCGATTGCGTCGGTCGCCGGATTGAGGCCGGCCTGCACCGCGTAATTGTTGTTGATGGAGACGACGTCGACGTCCTGCAGCGCGCGCGGCAGCTGGGCGGCATCGAGCTCGACGAAGCGCAGCTTCTTCGGGTTCTCGGTGATGTCGGCAATGGTCGAGGCGACGTTGTTGTTGTCCTTCAGCTTGATCACGCCGTGCAGCGCCAAGATCATCAGGCCGCGCGCGCCGTTGGAGGGATCGTTGGCGATTGCGACACGAGCACCTTCCGGCAGGTCGGCGAGCGTCTTGTATTTCTGCGAATAGACGCCCTGCGGCGAGCCGATCGTGTTGGCGACCTTGACGATCTTCCAGCCGGTCTTGGAGATCTGGTTCTTCAGGTACGGCTCGTGCTGGAACGAATTGGCCTCGAGATCCTTCAGGGCCAGCGCCTGGTTCGGGATCACATAGTCCGTGAACTCGACCACCTTGATGTCGAGGCCACGTTCGGCGCCGACCTTCTTCACGACGTCGATGATCTCGGCGTGGGGACCGGCGGTGACGCCGACGCGGATGGTTTCGGCCTCGACCGTGGTCGCAAGCAAGGCTGCAGCCGCAAGGGTTGCGAGAAAACGCATTGAAGTCTCCAGTTTCGGGATGGTGGTATCAGTGATGCCGCAGCCGGCGATTGACCCGCCGCGCCAGATAATCGCCGGCGCTCTGGACGAGCTGCACCAGCGCGATCAGCACGACGACGACGGCCAGCATCATCTCCGGCATGAAGCGCTGATAGCCGTAGCGGATGCCGAGATCACCGAGGCCGCCGCCGCCGACCGCACCGACCATCGCGGAGTAGCCGAGCAGGCTGACCACTGCGAGCGTCAGCGCCAGCAACAGGCCCGGCAGCGCCTCGGGGATCAGCACCTTGAACACGATCTGAAGCGGCGAGGCGCCGAACGAGGACGCCGTCTCGATCAGGCCGCCATCGACCTCCCGGATCGCAGCTTCGACCAGACGCGCGATGAACGGCGCCGACGCGATCGTCAGCGGCACGATTGCGGCGGTCGAACCGATCGAGGTGCCCGCGACAAGGCGGGTGAACGGGATGATGGCCACGACCAGGATGATGAACGGCGTCGAACGCGTCGCATTGACGACGATGCCGAGCACGCGGTTGACGAGTGGGGCCGCGAACAGCTCGCCTTTCCGGCTGGTCGCCAGGAAGACGCCGAGCGGCAGGCCGAAGACGGTGCCGAGCAGCGCCGCGATGCCGACCATGTACAGGCTCTCGAAGGTAGCCTGGATGATCAAATTGATGAGTTCAGGCGACATAGCCGAGATGCTCCGCCGGGAATTGATATTGAGACAACCAGGCAAGGACCCGCGCCTGCGCGTCCTCGCGGCCAGGAATGCCGAGAACGAGCGAGCCGACATGCTGGCCGCCGATCTCGTCGATGCGCGCCGACAGCAGCGCGACGTCGAGGCCGAGCTCGCGGGCGAGCCGCGCCACCACGGTGTCGCCGGCCCCTGCCCCGCGGACCTGGACGCGGATCACGGCCTGCCCGCCAACGGGCGGCTCCGCCACGATCCGGCTCGCCAGCGAGACCGGCAGGCTGTCGCCGATGACCTCCGCGAGGAAGGACTGCGTGATCGGGTGTTTTGGATGGGTGAAGATGTCGGCGACATGGCCGCTCTCGACCACGTGGCCAGCGTCGAGCACGACCACTTCCTTGGCGAGCTGGCGTACCACGGACATTTCGTGGGTGATCAGCACGATGGTCACGCCCAGCTCGCGGTTGATGTTGGCGAGCAGATCGAGGATCGCGCGCGTCGTCTGCGGATCGAGCGCGGACGTCGCCTCGTCCGACAAGAGCACGCTCGGCCGCGTCGCCAGCGCGCGGGCAATGCCGACGCGCTGCTTCTGGCCGCCGGAGAGCTCCGAAGGATAACGGTCGTGCTTGTCGGCGATGCCGACGAGCGCGAGCAGCTCGGTGACGCGGGCCTTGATGTCGGCCTTGGACCAGCCGGCGATCTCGAGCGGCAGCGCGATGTTGTCGGCGGCAGTGCGCGACGACAGCAAGTTGAAGTGCTGGAAGATCATGCCGATCGAGCGCTGCGCCAGCCGCAGCTCGCGGCCCGCCAGCGCCGAGATGTCGCGGCCGTCGACGACGACTCGTCCCGTGGTCGGCTTCTCCAGCCCGTTGATGAGCCGGACCAGGCTCGACTTGCCGGCGCCGGAGCGGCCGATCACGCCGGTGATGGAACCGCGCGGGATTGCGAAATCGATATCTTGCAGCGCGTTGACGCCGGGCTTGCCGCGATAGGCCGGATAGGTTTTCGAGATGCCGGCGAAGCGAACCATCGCGTCCGGCTCGGCTGCGGCAGGTGAAATCGCTTCAGGCGGCGCAATCGGCTGTCCGACGGCGAGCGATTGGTGAGCGTTCATGGAGACGGCCTTCATGCACAATAGTTCTCTCGCCCACCCGAAAAGGCAAACGAAAGCCGGGTCGCATCAGCGACTGAATATGGAACAGCAGCAAACGCCTCTGGGGGTAACGCGCTGCACCGCAGCACGCACCATCGCCCTTTCCAGTCTTTCTTGCAATTTCAGATATTTGCGAGGAGATGGACGAAGATTCCCCAATCCCTCTCCGGGGAAGAATATTCCTTCGCAGAGGGTATCAGTCTCCCGCCCGGGCTCATCCCATCTGCAACCAGGGCAGCACGATCAGCAGAAGACCTGCGAAATAGAGCAGCCCGAAGAGCAGGCCAAAACCCCAGAACTGGCCCTTTCCGATATAGCCGCTGCCGAAATACATCGGCGCCGGTCCTGTCGCGTAAGGCGAGATCACGCCCATCAGGCCGAGCGAGTACATGCAGAGCATGGCGAGGGTCGTGACCGGCAGACCGGGAATGCCCGATCCGACCGCGAGCACGACGGGCAGCACGGCGGCGGCATGCGAGGTGATGCTCGAGAAGAAATAGTGGATCCAGAAGAACAGCGCGACCAGCAGCAGCATCGCGGTCGACGGCGATAGCCCGGCGAGCGGCTTTGCGTATTCGGTCGCGAACCATTTGATGAAGCCGATCTCGTTGAGGCCGGAGGCCAGCGTCAGCAGCGAGG
Organism: Bradyrhizobium sp. CCBAU 65884; assembly: GCF_028128835.1. NCBI lineage: Bacteria > Pseudomonadati > Pseudomonadota > Alphaproteobacteria > Hyphomicrobiales > Nitrobacteraceae > Bradyrhizobium > Bradyrhizobium sp. CCBAU 65884. Next base: position 45,677 of record NZ_LBJU01000099.1, read on the forward strand.
TGAAATAGAAGAACACCTCCCAGGCGCTCTTCTCGCTGACGATGTCGGCAAACTCGATCACACCGGTCACCAGCATCAGGGAGATCACGATGAACACCACGGTGGTGGCATTGACGAAGTTCGAGCCGAGCACGGGCACGTGGATGTCCGGGCTGGAGCCCGCGATCCACAGGAACATCGCGAGCACGATCAGGCCGAGCATGATCCACTCGTTGCGCGACATCGGGCCCATCCCGGCGAGTTCCTTCGCCGCCCATTCGGTGATTTCCGGGCTGCGCTTCACCTCGGGACGGCAGACCAAATAGCTGAGCAGCGGCACGAGGACCATCAGCAGGATGCCGAGCGGCGCGAAGCCGAGAAACCACTGGCCCCAGCTGACCTCGACCCCGGCGGTCTTCTTGGCGATCGCCAGCGCCGCCGCGTTGGGCGCAAGCGCGGTGAAGAACAGCGAGCTCGTGACGGCGGTCGCGGCGAAGGCCGTCCACATCACATAGGTGCCGATCCTGCCGGCGGTCGGCCCCGGCTCTGAGCCATAGATGCGCGGGATGTTGCTGATGATGGGATAGACGATGCCGCCGCTGCGCGCGGTGTTCGAAGGCGTCGCCGGCGCGAGCAGGAAGTCGGACATCGCCACGGCATAGCCAAGGCCGAGCGTGTTGCGGCCAAGGCGCTGCACCAGCACCAATGCAATGCGCCGGCCGAGCTGGCTCTTGCGATAGCCGATCGAGAACACGAAGGCGCCGACGATGAGCCAGACCGTGCTCTCGGCAAAGCCCGCCAGCATCCAGCGCAGCGACTTGCCGGGATCGGGATCGATATAGCCGGCAACGCCCGCGACCGTGAGGCCGATGAAGCCGACCGCGCCGACCGGCATCGATTCCAGGATGAGCCCGGTGATGACGGCCGCGAACACGGCGAAATAGTGCCACTGATTGACGTTGAGCCCTGCAGGCACCGGCCACAGATAGATCACCAGCCACACCACGAGCGGCGCGACCAGTTTCCAGCGAAACCCTTTCGCCTCTGGCGCCTGCGAGCTAGCAGTCATGGGCCCTCCCCCTCGATCGTCGTCGCCTGTGCGGCCCGTGGGCGAGCCTGCTCTTGTCCCTGCGCCGCGTATACGAACTGCCGGTTGTGCGATCAATGGCCTGGCATCAATCTATCGCCCCTTGAAGCGTGGCTTGCGGCGGCCCAGGAACGCCTCGACGCCCTCCTTGTGATCCTCGCTGAGGCTGGCGAGCGCGAACTGGTCGACGTCCATGTGGCTGGCGAGATCGTCCAGCGCATGCGCGAGCCGGTTGACGGTCAGCTTGGTCATCGCGACCGAGAGCGGTGGCTGCGCGGCGACCTTGCGCGCAAGATCCATGGCGGCATCGAAGGCATGGCCGGGATCGACCACCTGCTCCACCAGTCGCCATTGATGGGCCTCATCCGCTGAGATGCGCTCATCAGCCAGGATCACCGCCTGCTTGGTGCGGGCCGGCCCCATCAGGTGCAGCATGCGCGGGATGCTCTGCCAGCTCATGTTCATGCCGAGGCCGATTTCGGGCACGCGCAGATGTGCATCGCGGCCCATGATGCGGAAGTCGAGCGCGACGGCGAGGGCCACGCCGCCGCCGACACAAAAACCCTCGATCGCCGCGATCGTGATCTGCTCCATCGCTTGCCAGGCGTGCGTTAGGCGCGGTCCGAGCTTGAGGTGCCGCCGCAGCGTGCCGAGGTCCATCTCCTTGCGCGAGCGCCCTTCGGCGTCCTTGAGGTCGAAGCCGGCGCTGAACGCGCCCGAGCTGCCGGTCAATACGACGACCGACGTCGCGGCATCGTCCTCGAAGCTGCGCGCCGCCGCGGTCAGCTGCCGCATTGCCTCGGGTGACAGGGCGTTGATGCCGTCGCCCCGATCGAAACGCACCACCGCAATCCGTCCCTCGGGTCCGAGGCCCTTTTCGATCTTCACGTAGTCCGTCACCAACGTCTCCCCATCTGCTTTGCGGCGATGCTAGCCTACATCCGGCCTCACGAATATGGGACCCGGTTGCGCCGCAGCGCATACTCGACAGGCCTGGGCCATTGCGCTTAATCTTCGCCGCCATGAGCCATGATCACGACCATCACCACCACCACGATCACGACCATTCCGAGCTGTCGGAGACCGAGCTGCGCGTGCGCGCGCTCGAGACGATCCTGACCGAAAAAGGCTATGTCGAGCCCGCCGCGCTCGACGCCATCATCCAGGCCTATGAGACCAAGATCGGCCCGCACAACGGCGCACGCGTGGTCGCCAAGGCCTGGACCGATCCGGCGTTCAAAAAGGCGCTGCTCGAGGATGGCTCCAAGGCGATCGGCACGCTCGGCCATGTCAGCCGCGTCGGCGACCATCTCGTCGTGGTCGAGAACACGCCTGCGCGCCACAACATGGTCGTGTGCACGCTGTGCTCCTGCTACCCCTGGGAAATGCTGGGGCTGCCGCCGGTCTGGTACAAGGCGGCGCCCTATCGCTCCCGCGCCGTGAAGGATCCGCGCGGCGTGCTCGCCGACTTCGACGTCACCCTGCCGAAGGACATCGAGATCCGGGTGTGGGATTCCACCGCCGAGACGCGCTTTCTGGTGCTGCCGATGCGCCCCGAAGGTACCGAGGGCTGGAGCGAGGAACAGCTCGCCGAGCTCGTCACGCGCGATTCCATGATCGGCACCGGCTTCCCGCGACAGCCCGGAGCGCCGTCATGAACGGCGTGCACGACATGGGCGGCATGGACGGGTTCGGCAAGGTCGAACCCGAGCCCAACGAGCCGGTGTTCCATGCGGAATGGGAATCCCGCGTGCTGGCGATGGTGCGTGCAATGGGCGCGGCCGGCGCCTTCAACATCGACACCTCGCGCTTCTATCGCGAGATGATCCCGCCGCACGTGTATCTGTCGAGCTCCTACTACAAGAAGTGGTTTCTCGGGCTCGAGGAGATGCTGATCGAGAAGGGCTACCTCACAAGGGAGGAAGTCGCCGCCGGCCACGCGATGCAGCCGGCCAAGGCGCTCAAGCACGGCAAGCTGAAGGTCGAAGGCGTCGAGCGCACCATGGTGCGCGGCAAGTTCGCCCGCCCTGCCCCCGCGCCCGCCAAGTTCAACATTGGCGATCGCGTGCGCGCCAAGAACATCCATCCGGCCACGCATACGCGGCTGCCGCGCTATGTGCGCGGCCATGTCGGCGTGGTCGAGCTGAACCACGGCTGCCACGTGTTTCCGGATTCAGCGGCGATGGAGCTCGGCGAGAACCCGCAGTGGCTTTACACGGTGGTGTTCGAAGGCCGTGATCTCTGGGGCGAGGATGGTGACCCCACCCTGAAAGTCTCGATCGACGCATTCGAGCCGTATCTGGACCCGGCGCAATGAGTGGTACCGATGCTGCCGCAGCTACCGCGGCCATACCCAGCATTCCCCGGGATGACGACGGCCCGGTGTTCCGCGCGCCGTGGGAGGCTCACGCGTTCGCGATGGCATTGACGCTGCACGAACGCGGCGTGTTCACCTGGCCGGAATGGGCGGCTAGCCTCGCGGACGAGATCAAGCGCGCCCAGGCGGCCGGCGACCCTGATACGGGCGAGACCTATTACCGGCACTGGCTCGCTACGCTGGAGGGCCTGGTTGCGCGCAAGGGCGTCGCCTCGGCGGAAACCCTGCACCGCTACCGCGACGCCTGGGACCATGCGGCCGATCGCACCCCGCACGGCAAGCCGATCGAGCTCAGGCCGGAGGATTTTGGTTAGCTGGCGCGAAGTTCGGCGTTGCGACGCTCGTGTCCCGGACAAGCTGCAACGCGCAAGCGTTGCGGCGCAGAGCCGGGACCCAGACGGCGACACGATACCTTGCGGAAGCATGGGCCCCGGCTCTGCAGCGCACCGCTGCCGGACGATGCTTCGCATCGCCGCGGGAGCGCTGCGCTGCGTCCGGGGCACGAGAGCAGTGCAACGAATCTACCTCCCCGCCACAAACTCCCGCCACCCCTTCGCCCGCAGGCTGCACGCCGGGCACTCGCCGCAGCCATAGCCCCACTCGTGCTGCGCGCCGCGTTCGCCGAGATAGCAGGTATGGGAATGCTCGCGGATGAGGTCGACCAGCCCCTCGCCGCCGAGATCCTGCGCCAGCTGCCACGTCGCGGCCTTGTCGATCCACATCAAGGGCGTGTGCAGCTCGAATGGTCTGGCCATGCCGAGCGAGAGCGCGGCCTGCATGGCGCGGATGGTGTCGTCGCGGCAATCGGGATAGCCGGAATAGTCGGTCTCGCACATGCCGCCGACGATATGGGTGATGCCGCGCCGATAGGCCAGCGCCGCGGCAAAGGTCAAAAACACCAGGTTGCGGCCGGGCACGAACGTATTCGGAAGGCCGTCGGCGCCCATCGCGATCGCGACATCGCGCGTCAGCGCCGTCTCGGACACTGCCGCCAGCGTCGGGATCGACAGCGTATGGCTCTCGCCGAGTTTTGCGGCCCAATCGGCGCGCAGGTCCTTGATGCCGTCGAACAGCCGGTCGCGGCAATCGAGTTCGATGGCGTGGCGCTGGCCGTAGTCGAATCCCAGCGTCTCCACGCGCGAAAAGCGGCTCAGCGCCCAGGCGAGGCAGGTGGTGGAGTCCTGGCCGCCGGAAAACAGCACCAGCGCGGTTTGTGATGAAATTGCGTCTCTCATGGTCCGCGCGCTTTAGCACTGCGGACGCGGCCCGCCAATCGGTGGAAATCGGCCTGTTCCGCCCCGCCGCGCTGGGAACGGCGGGCCGCTTTTGGCATAAGGTTTTGGAGCCAGGAGAGCGCCCCGCAATGACCCCTTCCCGCGACATTTCCCGCCTGATCGAGATCATGGCGGCGCTGCGCACGCCGGTGACCGGCTGCCCCTGGGACCTCGAGCAGGATTTTGCGACGATCGCGCCCTACACGATCGAGGAGGCCTATGAGGTGGTCGAGGCCATCAGCCGCGGCGATCTCGACGATCTCCGCGAGGAGCTCGGCGACCTCCTGCTCCAGGTGGTCTTCCACGCCCAGATGGCTTCGGAGCAGAACGCCTTTGCTTTCGGAGATGTCGTCGAGGCGATCACGCGAAAAATGATCCGGCGCCATCCCCACGTCTTCGCCGACAAGGACGGCAATCTCGCCTCCTCCCACGTCAAGGAAGTCTGGGACCGTATCAAGGCCGAGGAAAAAGCCGAGCGCGCCGCGCGCCGGCCGCTGGAAGAAGTGCCGGCGCACACATCGCTGCTGTCGGGGGTGAAGGCCGGTCAGCCCGCATTGACGCGCGCCATGGAGCTGCAACGCAAGGCCTCCACCGTCGGCTTCGACTGGAACGACCCGCGCGCGGTGCTGCAAAAGATCCGCGAGGAAGCCGACGAGATCGAGGCCGCGCTCGACCGCAACGACAAGCAGGAGATTGCGGAAGAGACCGGTGACCTGATGTTCGCCCTCGTCAACCTCGCCCGCCACGTCGATGCCGATCCGGAGGCCGCGCTGCGTGCGACCAACGCAAAATTCGAGCGGCGCTTTGCCTACATCGAACGGTCGCTGGAAGCGCAGGGCCGCACGCTGGAGCAAGCGTCGCTGGCGGAGATGGACGCGCTGTGGAATGCGGCGAAGACCGCCACCTGACACAAGGTAACGACGTGGACATCAGGCAGGACGATCCGACGGCACCCTATGTCGGCGACTTGCTGGCGCATCATCTGGAAGAGCTGCGCAGCGTCATGGGCGAGCATGCGCAGGCACTGGACGCGAGCGGCCTGTCGGCCTCGTCAGTGACATTCTGGACTGCTTGGCAAGACGGAGTGCTAGCTGGCTTCGTTGCCCTGAAGCAGCTGGATGAGACGCATGGCGAGGTGAAGTCGATGCGCGCAGCGCCCACTGCGCGGCGAACCGGGGTCGGGCGAGCTATTCTTGACCACATCGTTGCCGAAGCCCGCATGCGCGGTTTGCGCGTCTCAGCCTGGAGACCGGCACTGCGCCGCTGCACGCCCCCGCGATCTCGCTCTACCGCAGCGTCGGCTTCATATCTTGTGCGCCGTTCGCCGATTATCAGGCGAGCCCGCACAACCAGTTCATGAGCCTCGATCTGTCGAGGTGATCTTCTCAGGCAGCGCCTAGGCCGAGAGGCGCGGCACCGCGTCGAACCTGTTCACCACGATATCCCGCTTGGTCTCGTCCACCCGTACGGTCATGTCGAAGCGGCCGTCGTGCAGCTCCTTGGCCAGCACCTCGGCATTGCGGTGCAGCCAGCTGATGCCGGCGCCGTCGGCGGCGTCGATGGAGAGGTCGAGCGTGGTGCGCTTGGCCGCTAACCGCTCCTCGATCGCGGCAAGCAGGGCGTCGACCCCCTCGCCTGACACGGCCGAGACCAGCATCGCGGGATGGTCCTCCGGCCTGCGCGCGGCGATGTTCAACAGCTCTTCGCGCTGCTCGGAATCGTAGCGGTCGATCTTGTTCCAGACCTCGATGATGCGGCCGGAATCATCGGGGTTGATGCCGAGCTGGCGCAGCACGGCGTCGACGTCGCTCTGCTGGGCCTCGGCATCTTCATGGGATATGTCGCGCACATGCAGGATGACGTCGGCTTCGAGCACCTCCTCCAGCGTGGCGCGGAAGGCGGCGACGAGCTGCGTCGGCAGGTTGGAGATGAAGCCGACGGTGTCCGACAGCATCGCCTTGCCGCCATGTGGCAGGTTGAGGGCGCGCAGCGTCGGGTCGAGCGTGGCGAACAGCATGTCGGCAGCCTGCACGTCGGCACGCGTCAGGCGGTTGAACAGCGTCGACTTGCCGGCATTGGTGTAGCCGACCAGCGCCACGACGCGATACGGCACGCGCTGGCGGCCGGCACGATGCAGCCGCCGCGTCGCCTGCACCTTCTTGAGCTCGCTCTCGAGCTTGGAGATGCGCTCCTGGATCAGGCGTCGGTCCGCTTCGATCTGCGTCTCGCCGGGACCGCCCATGAAGCCGAAGCCGCCGCGCTGGCGCTCCAGATGGGTCCATGATCGCACCAGGCGCGAGCGCTGGTAGTTGAGATGCGCGAGCTCGACCTGGAGCGAGCCTTCCTTGGTCTTGGCGCGGCGGCCGAAGATTTCCAGGATCAGCCCGGTGCGGTCGAGCACCTTGGCGTGCAATTCCTTCTCGAGATTGCGCTGCTGGATCGGCGCCAGCGCGCAATCCATCACCACGAGCTCGACATCGAGGCTCTTGGCGAGTGCGGCGATCTCCTCGACCTTGCCCTTGCCGATATAGGTCGCGGGACGGATCTGACTGATCGGCACGATGATGGCGTCGGCTATGACGAGATCGATCGCACGCGCGAGGCCGGCGGCTTCATCGAGCCGGGCCTCGGCGTTGCGCTGGATATGAGTCTCCGATTGCGCGTCGGCACCGCCTGCGCGCACCCGCAAATAGGGGCCGATGACAAGCACCCGCCCCGTCTGCTTAGCCCCTGCCGACCGTGGACGGTCGGCATCCCCGTCGAAATTCCGGGGTTCCAATCAGATCACTCTCAAGCCGGCTGATCCTCGCCGCCTTCGAACAACTGGATCGGCGCACCCGGCATGATGGTCGAGATCGCATGCTTGTAAACGAGCTGCGAATGACCGTCGCGCCGAAGCAGTAAACAGAAATTGTCGAACCAGGTCACGATGCCCTGGAGCTTCACTCCGTTGACCAGAAAGATCGTCAGTGGCGTCTTGGTTTTGCGAACGTGATTAAGGAAGGTGTCCTGTAGGTTTTGTGCGCGGTCTGCCGCCATTGTTTTTTTCTCGCTTTGAGTTTCTTTTTATTGCGCCGGTTGCGGCCCTCTTTGTGAAGGTCGGAGCCTCTCCCGGTTGCCGTTCCTCATGAGATCCCCCTCGGAAGGAACAGCTGTGCAATTAGAGGACAGGTGGACCTATTAGGCAAGCCGCTTCACGCGGCAGCTGGCGCGGTATTGCCCCGAAAAACTACGGAAATCGATGAATTTCCTCGTTTTCGTCAAAGGTGTCGCCGCAACGTCGCGGCGTTAGAATCTTGTTTCGACGGCGTTTTCCCTGCACAAAAACGCGCTAGCCGACACCGAGCGCTTTCAACTTTCGATGCAGCGCCGACCGTTCCATGCCAACGAACTCGGCTGTGCGAGAAATATTTCCTGAAAAACGGCTGATCTGTGCAATCAAATAGTCGCGCTCGAACACTTCGCGCGCTTCGCGCAGCGGCAGGCCCATGATGTGCTCGCCATTGTTGCTGGTCGGCATCGCCGGCACCATGGAGCCGACGTCCTGCGGCAACATGTCGGCCGTGATGATGACCTCCGGTCCACCGGCGGCGAGAATCATGACTCTTTCAACGTTGTTGCGGAGCTGGCGCACATTGCCCGGCCAGACATGCGATTGCAGCACCGCCATCGCGTCCTGCCCGATCTGCCGCTTGGGCAGGCCGCTACCGGCCGAGATCTGCTCCATGAAATAGTCGATCAATTCCGGGATGTCCTCGCGCCGCTCGGAGAGCGCAGGCACGCGGATCGGCACCACCGAGAGCCGATGATAGAGGTCCTCGCGGAAGTGGCCGGCCGCGATCTCCTCTTCGAGATTGCGCGCGGTCGAGGAGATGATGCGCACATCGACCTGCACCTTGGCGGTGCCGCCGACGCGCTGGAACGATTGCTCCACCAGCACCCGCAGGATCTTGTTCTGGGTCTCGCGCGGCATGTCCGCGATCTCGTCGATGAACAGCGTGCCGCCATGGGCTTCCTCGAGCGCGCCGGGCTTGCGCGCCTGTTCGCCGTTGGACTGCTCGATGCCGAACAGCTCGTGCTCCATGCGCTCGGGCGTGATCGCGGCGGCGTTGATGACGACGAAGGGACCGTCGGCGCGGCCCGAGGCCGTATGCAGCGTGCGTGCCGTCAATTCCTTGCCGGCGCCGGCGGGACCGACGATCAGGATGCGGCTGTTGGCCTTGGCCGCGCGCTCGATGGTCTGGCGCAACTGGTTCATGCTCGGCGAGCGGCCGACGAGCTGGCTTGCGCTCGGCGCCAGCTGCTTCAGCTCCTTGACCTCGCGCTTGAGCCGCGAGTTCTCCAGCGCCCTGGTCGCGACCAGGATCAGCCGGTCGGCCTTGAACGGCTTCTCGATGAAGTCGTAGGCGCCGCGCTTGATCGCGGCCACCGCGGTCTCGATGTTACCGTGGCCGGAGATCATCACGACCGGCAGGTCGGCATTGTCCTTCTTGACCTGCTCCAGCAGCTGCAAGCCGTCGAGCTTGGAGCCCTGCAGCCAGATGTCGAGGAACACCAGATGCGGCCGCCGGTTGGCGATTTCAGCCAGTGCAGAGTCGCTGTCGCGCGCAGTCCGCGTGACAAAACCCTCGTCCTCGAGAATGCCTGCGACGAGATCTCGAATATCGGCCTCATCATCGACAATCAGAATTTCACTTGCCATGGGTCGCGCCTGTCTTGTCAGATGCCTGTCGAGGCTTCGATTTTCGTTGAATCATTGGTCTTTTCAGCGGCCTCTTTGGTTTCGGCCGCCAGCTCTTTTGTTTCCTGCGCCGGGTCCTTGACAGGAGCGCCGGCCTGCTCGCCGGTTGCTTCCTTGACCGCGGCCGCCGGGGCCTGCTCGGCTCCCTCGGACTTCGCGGGTTGCCCGGAGATCGCAAAGCGCATCCGCATCCAGGCACCGCGCTGGCCCTCGCGGAAGTCGGAAGCATCTTTCAGCTCGATGCGTCCGCCATGGTCTTCCAGCACGCGGCCAACGATCGCAAGGCCAAGGCCGGTGCCCTTGGCGCGCGTCGTGACATAGGGCTCGAGCAGCCGCGAGCGCGCGACCTTGGGCAGGCCGATACCGTTGTCGATGACGTCGATCAGCACGTCCTCGCCCTGACGCGACACCACGACGTCGATATGACCTTTGCCGAGCTCCTCCGGCGGGACCTGCTCGATCGCTTCGGTGGCGTTCTTGACGATGTTGGTGACCGCCTGCGAGATCAGCCGCCGGTCGAACTGGGCGCGGAGCGGATCCTCTTTGAATTCGGCCTCGATATCGATCTCGGGATGGGCGACCTTCATCAGGAACACGGCCTGCCGCACGGCGTCGGCGACGTCCTCGCCCTCCATCACCGGTTTCGGCATCCGTGCAAAGCGCGAGAACTCGTCGACCATGCGGCGGATATCGTCGACCTGGCGCACGATGGTGTCGGTGCACTGCTCGAAAATCTGCTTGTCCTTGGCCTCTGTGATGCCCTTGCCGAACTTGCGGCGAATGCGCTCGGCCGAAAGCTGGATCGGCGTCAGCGGGTTCTTGATCTCATGCGCGATGCGCCGCGCCACGTCGCCCCAGGCCGAGGTGCGCTGCGCCGAGACCAGCTCGGTGATGTCGTCGAGCGTGATGATGTAGCTGTCATGCGGCTGGTTCTTCTCGGCGCTGACGCGGACCGAGAGATTGCGCTCGGCGCCGTCGCGGGTGATCGTGATCTGCCCCTGCACCAGACGCTGGCTCCCTTCCCGCGCCGCCTTCATCATCTCGTCCAGCTCGGGCAGCACGTCGGAGAGCGGATGACCAAGCGTCTCCGATTCGGCGTGCCCGATCAGCTTCTCGGCCGAGCGGTTCAAAATGCCGACGCTGCCGGAGGTGTCGACGCCGATGATGCCGGCGCTTGCGGAGGACAGCACCGCTTCGATGAAGCGGCGGCGGCTGTCGATCAGGTCGCTGGCGTTGACGAGCTCGTCGCGCTGGCTGCGCAACTCCTGCGTCATCTTGTTGAAGGTCTCGCCCAGCTGGGCGAGATCGCCTTCCGACTGGTGCACCGGCACCTGGACATGGAGGTCGCCGGTCGAGACCGTGTGGGCCGCGTTCATCAGCCGCCGGATCGGCGAGACCAGTGAATTGGCGAAGTTCAGGCCGATCAGCACCGAGGCCATCAGGATGGTCAGCGCGATCACGGCGAACATGAGCGCGAAGGCAACCTGGATTCCGAGCCTGCGCGACTCGATCTGGGCGTATTCGGCGACGCTGACCTCGGTCTGCTTGAGCTGATTGACGACATTCGGATCAAGCGGACGGGCGACATAGAGGAAGGTGTCGCTGAAGGCGCGCAGCCGGATCACGGCGGCCACGAAGCTCGCATCGGGAAGGACCGCGATCTCGGGCTCGGACTCGTTGACGTTGCTGAGGAAGTCGGACGCGGGCGGCGAATAGGCGAGCCGCATGCCGGTGTCGGCGGATTCCAGGATGTTGGTGTTCTTGTCGATGATCATCGCGCCCGGCAGGTTGCGGGAACTGGCGCTGGCGCTCAGCATCTCCCGGAACGAGCGGCGATCCTGGTCATAGAGCGGCCGGGCATGCGCGATATCGTTGGCCATGCCGAGAATGTCGCCGCGGATCAGCTGCGCATGGTCCTGCATATAGGCCCGCGCGATCGTCAGCGAATTCTGGATCACCTCCTTGGTCGGGCCGGAGAACAGCCGGTCGAGGCCGCGTTCGATGGTGACGTTGGCGACGACGGCGACCAGCACCGCCGGCAGCACCGCCACGATCGAGAACAGGCTGACGATCTGGACATGGAGCCGCGCCGCCGCCCTGCCCCGCCGCCGCGCCAGGATCAGCTGCCAGAGCTCGCGGACGATGATTCCGACCAGCAGCAGGATCGTGGCCGCGTTGATGAGGTAGATCGAGCGGACCACCGCCGGCGTCGGCTCGATCGTGGTCAGGCCGGTCAGAACCAGGAAGGTCAGGAAGGCCGAGAGCAGCGCCAGCGCCACGGCAAAGGGCGCCAGCCAGCGCCGCGCCGACCAACGCCGGGGCTCTTCCGCTGGGGCCGTGTCAAAGTGTGCGGCCGAGGTGTCTGCGCTGGTCATTCCGGCAATGGTGGTGCTGAAAACGGGTCCGCGATGGGCGGATACTGATGTATTTGTACCACATTGTTGCCGAATTGCGACAATTCCGCGGCGCCCCCACCGCGGCGGACCGGCGCATCCACAGCTCTGGCGGCGCGTGTCGTGATCTGATCGGTCAGCAATCGTACCGTCTCTGGACGGAATTGGACAAAGGCACCGGCATCGTCATTCGCGAACGAGGGTGAGCCTTGACGCAGATCAAGGGTGCGCGGTGGCCGCTCGCGCCAATGTGGCTCATTGCCCGACCGGAGTTCCGCCCATGAAGGCTGTGGCCGTTGAAGAAGCCGTTGCGATGATTCCCGCTGGCGCCAGCGTGATGGTCGGCGGCTTCATGGGCATTGGAACACCGGAGCGCTTGCTCGATGAACTGGTCCGGCAGCAGAAGACCGGATTGTCGGTGATCTGCAACGATGCCGCACTACCGGGTAAAGGCGTCGGCAAGTTGTTTGACGCATCGCTCGTGTCGCGTCTGACCGCGACGCATATCGGGCTCAATCCCAAGGCCCAGCAGCAGATGCTGGCGAACCAGATCGAGGTCGATCTCGTGCCGCAAGGCACCCTCGTCGAGCGCATCCGGGCCGGTGGTTGCGGCCTGGGCGGCGTCCTGACGCCGACCGGCGTCGGCACCGTTGTCGCCGAAGGCAAGCGAGAGATCGAGATCGAGGGCAAGCCGTTCCTGCTGGAGACGGCGTTGACGGCGCAATACGCGCTGCTCCACGCGTTTCTCGCCGACCATCTCGGCAATCTCGCTTATGCGCTGACCGCACGCAATTTCAACCCGATCATGGCGATGGCGGCCGATACGGTGATCGTGACAGCCGAGCACATCGTACCAGTCGGGGTGATCGCGCCCGACCATGTCATGACGCCGGCGCCGCTCGTCGATTACCTCGTTATGAACGGGTGACCCATGGACCCGCAGATCATTATCGCCCGCCGCGTCGCCAGGGAGCTCCGCGAGGGCAACCTCGTCAACCTCGGCATCGGCATCCCGACGCTGGTTGCGAACTACGTGCCCTCCGATCTCAAGGTTTTCTTTCAATCGGAGAACGGCCTGATCGGCACGGGGCCCATTCCCGAGCCGGGAATGGCGCATCCGCTCCTGACGGACGCCGGCGGACGCCCGATCAGCGCGCTGCCGGGAGCCAGCACATTCGACAGCGCGATGTCGTTCGGGCTGATCCGCGGCGGCCATGTCGACGTCACCGTGCTCGGCGGCCTCCAAGTCGACGCGCAGGGCCGCCTCGCCAACTGGATGATCCCCGGCAAGATGGTGCCCGGCATGGGCGGGGCGATGGACCTCGTCAGCGGTGCCAGGCGGGTGATCGTCGCCATGCAGCACGCGGCCAAGGGCAAGTCGAAGATCGTCGCCAAATGCACCCTGCCCCTGACCTCGGCGCGGTCGGTCGATCTCGTCGTCACGGACTTGGCCGTGATCGGCTTCTCCGGCGGCAAGGCGACGCTGCTGGAGACCGCGCCCGGGGTCAGTGTCGGCGACGTCATGGCGCTCACGGAAGCCGAGCTGGCTGTTCCCGACCACGTCCCGGAAATGAACGTCTGATCCGTCGGCGGCCTCAATCGATGATGTGATAGCCGCCGTCGATGTAGAGCACGCCGCCCGTGATCAGCTTGGCGCCGTCGAGCGCGAGGAACGCGGTGGCGTTCCCGACATCGTCGATGCTGACGAGACTGCGCGCCGGCGCCTTCGACTGCGCCTTGTCCATGAGCTCATCGAACTCGGGAATCCCCGAAGCCGCGCGGGTGGCTAGCGGACCCGGCGAGATCGCGTGCACGCGGATGCCCTTCGGGCCGAGCTCCGCGGCGATATAGCGGACCGAGGCTTCCAGCGCGGCTTTCGCGACGCCCATCACGTTGTAATTCTCCACCACCATCTGGCTGCCGTAATAGGTCATGGTGAAAAGCGTGCCGCCGTTCTTCATCAGCGGCTCGGCGAGATGAGCCATCCGCAAGAACGACCAGCACGAGACGTCCATGGTCTTGAGGAAGCCGTCACGGCCGACGTCGACGACACGGCCGTGCAGCGCTTCCTTCGGCGAGAAGGCTATGGAATGAAGCATGAAATCGAGCTGCCCCCATTCCGACGCGATGCGCTCGAACACCGCCTCGGTCTGCTCTTCGGCCATCACGTCCAGCGGCATGAAGATCGGCGCTTCCACCGCCTGCGCCAGCGGCTGGACATGCTTCTTGGCGCGGTCGTTCAGATAGGTCACCGCGAGATCAGCACCGAGCGCACGAAACGCGCGCGCACATCCCCAGGCGATCGACTGGTCGTTGGCGATGCCGACGATCAGTCCCTTCTTTCCCTTCAAGGCGACCTTGCTGTCCGGAAATACTGGGATCATGACACCCTCTTAGGTCTCGTGTTGATCAACTGACCGTCCATCAATAGCGATAGCGTGTGCTGTGCGATCATCAGCTCCTCGTCGGTCGGAATGACGTAGACGGGGACGCGGCTGTCGGCTGCCGAGATCAGGGGCGCATGGTGAGCGTTCTCATCGGCATCGAGGCGGACGCCGAGCCAACCGAGCTGCTCGGCGATACGTGCGCGGATCGATGCCGAGTTCTCCCCGATGCCGGCAGTGAAGACGAAGGCATCCAGGCCCTGCAAGGCGGCAGCCAGCATGCCCGCGTTGAGGCCGATCCGGTAGACGAAATGGTCGATTGCGAGCCGCGCACGCGGGTCCGTGCTCGCTTCCAGCTCGCGCATGTCGTTGCTGACGCCGGAAAGCCCCTTCAGACCGCAGTCCCGATAGAGGAAGTCCTGCACCTTCGCGGCTGGCATGCCCTTCTCGGCGATGAGATAGAGGATGACCCCGGGATCGATCTGCCCTGGACGCGTTCCCATCGGCAGCCCGTCGAGCGCCGTGAACCCCATGGTACTCTCGACGCTGCGCCCCTCCTTGATCGCGCACATCGAGGCGCCGCTGCCGAGATGGGCAACGATGACCCGCCCCTTGGCGATCTTGGGCGCCACGCCGGGCAGCGCGCGGGCGATGTATTCGTAGGAGAGCCCGTGAAAGCCGTAGCGCCGCACACCCTCGGCATAGAGCTGCTGCGGAATCGCGTAGTGATCGGCGACGAGATCATGCGTGCGGTGAAATGCCGTGTCGAAGCACGCCACCTGCGGCAGCCCAGGGAAATTCGCAAGCAGCGAGCGGATCGGCGCGAGATTGTGCGGCTGATGCAGCGGCGCCAAGTCGACAAGGCGTTCGAGGCGGGAGACGACGCCGTGGTCGATCAGGACCGGGCGGACATGGTCCGGCCCGCCATGAACGACGCGATGACCGACCGCGATCGGCGTAATCCGAAGCTCGTCGCGCAGCCAGTTGCCGGTAACCGACATGGCGGCGGGCACATCGGGCACAGCTTCAACCGAATAGGCGCGATCGGCCAGCGCATCGCCGCTCGCACCGCTGGCGCGCAGGCGCGGGCGGCTGCCGATGCCGTCCATTTGTCCCTTGATCTGACGCCGGAGCGCACCGTCGCCCAATGCCGAATAGACCTGAAACTTGACGCTCGAAGAGCCGGCATTGACGACCAGGATCGTGTCCATGGCGATCACGCGGCCACTGACGGCGCCTTCTGGCGCCGGGCGCGCGCGTAGAGCGCCGCCACAGCACAGGAGGCCATGCGCGCACGCGGCGTATCGGCGCGCGACGTCAGGACGACGGGTACCCGCGCGCCAAGGACAATGCCGGCACCATCCGCTTTGGCGAAATAGGCGAGATTCTTGGCCAGCATGTTGCCGGACTCCAGATCTGGAACGACCAGGATCTGTGCACGACCGGCGACCTCGGACTCGATGCCCTTGATGCGTGCCGCTTCCGGGTCGATGGCGTTGTCGAACGCCAGGGGACCGTCGAGCACGCCACCGGTGATCTGGCCGCGATCGGCCATCTTGCAGAGGGCGGCGGCTTCGATGGTCGAGGGAATTTTTGACGTCACGGTCTCGACCGCCGACAGGATCGCCACGCGCGGCGTTCGGCCAAACCCGGCCTGATTGTAGAGATCGATCGCGTTCTGGATGATGTCGCGCTTGGCATCGAGATCGGGAAAGATGTTGATCGCGGCGTCGGTGACGAAAATCGTCTCGGCATAGGTCGGGACATCCATGACAAAGACATGGCTGATGCGCCGATCCGTGCGCAGGCCGCCGGTCTTTGCCGTGACCGCGCGCATCAACTCGTCGGTGTGAAGGCTGCCCTTCATCAACAGCTCGCCTCTGGCGGCCTGGATGAGCTCCACGCCCTTGGCCGCGGCGTCGTCACTATGGGCGGCATGCACGATCTCGAAGCTTGATATGTCCAGATCGAACCTCGCGGCGGTGTCCCTGATCTTCCCTTCCGGCCCGACCAGGATCGGCCGGATGATCCCCGCGCCGGCGCTGTCGATCGCCCCGCGCAGCGAAGTCTCGTCGCAGGGGTGCACGACGACGGTCGATGTCGGGGGCGCAGCCCTCGCCGCCGCGATCAGCCGGTCGTACTTGCCGCCGGTCTCGTGCGTCATATCGGCCGACATGAGGTCACTCCCGCTTTCGCCAAACCGCGCTACGACGCTCTTGCCTGGGGATCGAATGGCGCGACGTTCGACGTCATCTCGCCCTCTCCGTCCAGGCCAAACAACTCGGCGACTCGCCTCAGGCGATTGGCGCGCTCGCCGGTGATGTCCGCGCTTGCCGAGAGCACCTCGCGCATCGCCGCGAAGGCCGCGCGCCGCCGGTTCATGTCCTCGGGCAACAACCTTGGAATGGCAGCCACGGCGCCCTCGCGGTCGAGCAGCAGCATGAAGAACTGCTCGCGTACCAGCATCTTGAATTCGGACAGGGTCATCCGGGAGCCGGCATGGTCGCGCCTGACCTGGCGCAGCGCCTCGATGCTGCGCTCGTCCACCATGCCGCGCGCGGAGCCGACATAGAGCAGCGCGCGGATAGCAGCCTCCCGCAGGCCGCCGTCACCAATCTTCGCCCTCAACTCCGCAATCCTGCTTTCGAGCATGGCGCGATGCTCGTCCGACATCTCGCGGCGCCGTGTCGGCACGGCGTTGGGGTCGATGCCGACCGCGGCCTGGAGCGCAGGTGAGCCATAGACGTTGAGGAAGAGGGTCTCGCTCAGCGCCTCCTGGGCATCGCGCCAGCTATCGAGCGCATGCACAATCTGCTTCGACACCTGCTCCTGGAAGGCCAGGAACGGATTGTCCTGCGATACCGGCCTGCGCTTCTCTTCGGCGCGATCGGCCGCCGCCTTCACCATGGACATCCATGGATTCTGACTGCTGAAAGCCTCATATTGCATGCGCAGCGGATGCATGCCGCGCGCCCAGTTGGCCGCCTCTGGCGTCACCATCTTCTTGATCCAGGGCTGCACGAATTTCTGATAGGCTGCAAGATTGAGCTCCGAGATGCGCTTGGCGGTGGCGAACCGCCGCTCGTCCTCGGGGGAATTGCCGCCCATGGCCCGGATGTCGCCGAGCGTACGGGCCTCGCAACGCATTACCCATTGTCCCGTTGCAAGGTCGGCGTTGAGCGTCTCGCTGCCCCTCGCCTCGAACGTCGCCTCGTAGAGCCCGGGCGGGAGCACGTCGATCAGGTCGATGTTGCTGGAGAATTCGGCATGCTCCTTGTTGGCGACGCCGCCGGACACGAAGATCCCGAGATGACCGATGCTTTCGTGAATGGTGTAAACGATGGTCTGGCCATATGCCCTGATCTCATCGACGTCGGCGTAGCAGTCGAGAATCCAGTCCAGCGCCTGCTGCGGCGGGGTGACGTTGTCGCCCTTGGAGCAGAACACCACGATCGGCGAGCGGATATTGCGCAGGTCGACCTTCTCCCCGTCCGACATTTCGATCCGGCCGGCGGCGAGGTTGTTGCCGATGAACAGTTCGTCGACGATGAACTGGATCTCTTCGGCATTGAGGTTGACGTGACCGCCCCACCATCGCTCGAAGTCCAGATAACGATCGGCCTCGGTGTCGACTTTGGAATAGACGTTGTATTGCTTGGTCCAGAGCGTGTTCGAGGGGTTCTGGTTCTCGAAATTCTGCACCAGCCAGGCGCCGTCGAACTTGCCGGCGCCGAGATCGCTCGTCAGCGCCGTCAGCCAGCTTCCGCCCAAGAGGCCGCCGGAATAGCGCATCGGATATTTGCCATGGACGCCCGCCCAATATGCGAGCGGCGCGCCGGCGATGATCAGCGGTCCGAATAGCTCCGGCCGTAGCGACGCCAGGATCATGATCGCCCAGCCGGCCTGACAATTGCCGATGACGCAAGGCTTGCCGTCGGCGTCGGGGTGACGGCTGATGACAGTTTCAAGAAACTTCGCTTCGGCTCGCGCAATGCGCTCGATCGTCTGGCCGGGCATGGGTTCGGGCAGAAACCCGATGAAGTAGCAGGGATGTCCCGCCTTCATCGCCACACCGATTTCGCTGTCCGCCTTGAAGCCGCCGATGCCGGGACCATGGCCGGCGCGCGGATCGACGACGACGAACGGCCGCCGCCTCATGTCGATCGCGACATTCTTGGGCGGGATGATGCGCACGAGCGCGTAGTTGACAGGCTCGTCGAGTTTGCGGCCGTCCGTAATCAACTCGGCGGCATATTGCAGCACATGCGGTGCGGTCTGCGCGACGTGCTCGCGATATTGGTCGCCGCGCTGTCGCATGATATCCAGAAACAACACGCTCCGCTGTCCGGCATCGACCAGATACTCCACGGCGGAGGTGACCAACCCCGACATGGGACCGGCAGGCAGCTTCAGATTTTCCATCGCAATCTGACCTCGTTGTCGTGCGAGGCCAGTCAAGGAGAGATGCCACCGGCGACGTTGACATAGGTCAACGGTCGGCGGTTCCGGGCATAGCGGACGCCAGAACCTTAGAACCTTCTAGAGGTAGATCGATAATGTCAGACGGGGAACTGTTTCCGGCCCTTCCGGCTTGACCCGGCATGGATAGGTTCTTCCTCGCGATAATGGTTTCTGCCGTTCTGCTGCTGATCGTGGCGTCCGATCTGCTGGTCAACGGTCCTGGTCTGCAGGAGCCGACGACAGACGTAGCGCGCCTGGTGCCGTCGACCGAACGACTGTTCAGGTGATGGATTGCCGTCGCGGGCGGCTGAATGCCTCACCCTTGTGTGACCGCGGAACATGTGTGACCGCGGAACATTTCGGCCCCCTTCCGACTTCTGCTCACCGCGTCAGCCAAAACGGCCAGCGCGATCCGGACAGGCTCAGCTCCGCTTTGGTAGGGGGAGCTGAGCCACCGTCCGCGTAAACGCGTTTGGCGTTTGTCGCGAGGGAACTAGCCCCCGCTCCGATAGACCTGGATATCGAGATCCCGGATCTTCTTGCGCAGCGTGTTGCGGTTGAGGCCGAGCAGATCGGCGGCGCGGATCTGGTTGCCGCGGGTGGCGGCGAGCGCGGCCGTGAGCAGCGGCACCTCGATCTCCTTGAGGATGCGGTGATAGAGGCCGGGCGGCGGCACGCCGTTGGGAAAGCCCTGGAAGTGCGAGGACAGATACGCCTCCACGGCGCCGCCGAGATTGTCGACGCCCTGCTGGACCGCGGCACCCGGGCTGACCGAGGGCGGCGCGAGCTCGCCATCGATGACGGAAGCCGTGATCACGTCCTGCGGATAGAGCGCGGCGAGGCGCCGGGCGAGGTTTTCCAGCTCGCGCACGTTGCCAGGCCAGCGGTGTTGCTTCAGCCGCTCCAGCGCCAGCACGTCGAGCTTCTTGGGCGGCAGGCCGTCCTTCTCGGCCAGCGCGAAGAAGTGACGGATGAGATCGGGCAAATCCTCGATGCGCTCGCGGAGCGGCGGCAGCCGCAGCGGCACGACGTTGAGGCGGAAGAACAGATCTTCCCGGAACAGGCCCTGCTGGATCAGGACGCGCAGATCCTTGTTGGAGGCCGCGACGATGCGCACGTCGGTCTTGATCGGGGTGCGGCCGCCGACGGTGGTATATTCGCCCTGCTGCAGCACGCGCAGCAGACGGGTCTGTGCCTCCATCGGCATGTCGCCGATTTCGTCGAGAAACAGCGTGCCGCCCTCGGCCTGCTCGAACCGGCCGGAGGCGCGGGTGTTGGCGCCGGTGAAGGCGCCGCGCTCATGGCCGAACAGTTCGGATTCGATGAGGTCGCGCGGGATCGCCGCCATGTTGACCGCGACGAACGGGCCGTTGCGGCGCTTGCCGTAATCGTGCAGCGCGCGCGCCACCAGCTCCTTGCCGGTGCCGGACTCGCCCGTGATCATCACCGTGAGATCGGTCTGCATCAAGCGCGCGAGCACGCGGTAGATTTCCTGCATCGCGGGTGAGCGGCCGACCAGCGGGATCGCCTCCATCTCGGCGTCCTCGTCCGGCGTCGAGACCCGCTCCTTCGGCTCGGCCAGCGCGCGGCCGACGATGGCAATCAGCTCCTTGAGGTCGAACGGCTTCGGCAGATATTCGTAGGCCCCGCGCTCGGAGGCGCGGATCGCCGTCATGAAGGTGTTCTGCGCGCTCATGACGATGACCGGCAGATTCGGCCGCATCTTCTTGATCCGCGGCAGGAGGTCGAAGGCGTTTTCGTCCGGCATCACCACGTCGGTGATGACGAGATCGCCCTCCCCCTGGCTGACCCAGCGCCACAGCGTTGCGGCATTGCCGGTCAGCCGCACTTCATAGCCGGCGCGGGACAGTGCCTGATTGAGAACGGTGCGGATGGCGGTATCGTCATCGGCTACGAGAATGCTACCTGCGGGCATCGTTAATCCTCATTTCGCCCCCTGTGACGCAGGCGACGGCTTCCCGGCAGAGTCGGCGCGACTGCTTTGATCGGCATGTTTCACCGATGTGGAATACATCGGCATCAGCACGCGGAAGGTGGTCTTGCGCGGCTGAGATTCGCATTCGATGATGCCCCCGTGATCGCCGACGATCTTGGCGACCAGCGCCAGGCCGAGCCCCGAGCCGGTCTGCTTGGTGGTCACGAAGGGATCGAACAGGTTGGGCAGAAGATCGTCGGGCACGCCTGGTCCGTTGTCCTTCACGCAGAATTCGAGCGGCAAGGATACCCGGGATTTTTGACCGGGGACTGACAGGCGCACGCCGGGGCGGAACGCGGTGGTGAGCTGGATCTCGGCGTCGGGGACGTCGATCAAGGCTTCTGCGGCGTTCTTCACGAGATTGAGGAACACCTGGATCAACTGGTCCTGGTTCGCCAGCACCGGCGGCAGCGAGGGATCGTAGTCCTCGATGAAGCGGATGTTGCGGGCAAAGCCGGACTGCGCCAGCCGCTTGACGTGGTCGAGCACCGAATGGATGTTGACGGGGCCGCGCAACACGGGACGCTCGTCGCCGAACACCTCCATGCGGTCGACCAGCGTCACGATGCGGTCGGCCTCGTCGCAGATCAGGCGCGTCAGCATGCGGTCCTCGGACGAGGCCTGCTGCTCGAGAAGCTGCGCCGCGCCGCGGATGCCGGAGAGCGGATTCTTGATCTCATGCGCCAGCATCGCGGCCAGTGCGATGACCGAGCGCGCCGCGCTGCGATGGGTGAGCTGGCGGTCCATCTTGTCGGCGATGGAGCGCTCCTGCAGCATCACCACGATATGGCCGGGCCGCTCGGTCAGCGGCGCGACATGCAGATCGACCTGGCGGTCGCCGCCCATCCGCGGCGTGCCGAGATCGACCTTGTATTCGTTCACCGGCGAGTTCGACGAGCGCACCTGGTCGATCAGCGCCAGCAAGGGGCTGCCGAACGGCACCAGCTCTTTCAGCGACTGCCGCTTCAGGAACTGCGTCGAGATGTCGAAGAAGGCTTCGGTCGCGATATTGGCGGCGACGATCTTGCCGTCCGGCCCGATCATGAGCACGGGATTGGGCAACGCATCCAGGATCGCGTCGCTGTCGGCAGGCCGGCGATGGTCAGCGGCGGAGCTCATGCAGCAGCGCTCCATCCGAAATCGTCGAAGGCATCCTGCAGCGACTGGTGGACGAGGCGCGGATCCTCCGAGGTCAGGATCTTCTGACGCCAGGATTTCAGCTTCTCGACCGGAGCGCCGCTCGCAGCCGCGGCGACGTCGAGCGCCCAGCCGAGATGTTTTCGGGCGTGCTTGAGGCCTACGCGCAGGCCGTAAAGCGCGCAGACGCCTTCATAAAGCGTGCGGACGTAATGCAGCTGGGTGGCAAGCGTCGGCATGGCCTCAGCCACCCCGCCGTTCAGGCGGCGGCCGATCTGGCCGGGCAGCCAGGGTTGGCCGTGTGCGCCGCGGCCGATCATCACGGCATCGGCGCCGGAGGCCTCGAGCGCCGCAAGCGCTTTGTCGTAAGTCGTGATGTCGCCGTTGACGACGAGTGGAAGGCAGGTGGCCTCGCGCACGGCGCGGATCGCATCCCAATCGGCCTCACCCTTGTAGAACTGGCTGCGGGTGCGGCCATGCACCGTGACGAGCTTGACGCCGGCGGCTTCCGCGCGCCGCGCCAGTTCCGGCGCGTTGCGGCTGCGGTCGTCCCAGCCGAGCCGCATCTTCAGCGTCACCGGCACCTTCACCGCCGCGATGGTCGCATCGATCAGGCTGACGGCATGGTCGAGGTCGCGCATCAAGGCCGAACCGGACTGGCCGCCGGTGACATGGCGGGCCGGACAGCCCATGTTGATGTCGATGATGTCGGCGCCCTCGGCTTCCGCGATCCGGGCGCCCTCCGCCATCCAGTGCGTTTCGCACCCGGCGAGCTGGACCACGTGCGGGCCGATCCCGGTGGCTTCGCAGCGCAACCGGGACATCCGGTGGCCGCTCGCGAGCTCATCGCTGGCCGTCATTTCGGACACGACGAGACCCGCGCCAAGCTCGGCAGCCAACCGGCGGACGGGCGAGTCCGTCACCCCCGACATCGGTGCCAGGAAGACCGGGGTGGCGACATTAATATCGCCTATTTTCAACGGCTTAGAGCCGGATGCTGCCGAACCGGTCACAGGGGTCTCGTTGACTGGGCAGGGCCTCATCGCGCCTGCCATGACCTATCTTGCGCACAATTCTTGTGCAGTCAAGCGCCATGCCTACAGTTTAGACAATTCTGCAAATCTTTCAAGTGCAGTGCAGCAAAATGCTGTTTCCAACAATCCGGGGAAACCCCCTTTTTTTGCGGGCCTGCCGTGCTAGAGGCATGCGGCAATCACCCCACTCCCCGACTCTTCATCACCAACTGAGTATTCGAGTCCTATGGCGAAATCACAACGCACCGCAGTCGTCCTCGTGGCAGCCGGGCGTGGACTGCGTGCAGGCGCCGGCGGGCCGAAGCAATATCGCGAGATCGGCGGCGTGCCCGTGATCTATCGCGCCATGGAAGCCTTCAGCCGCCACGCCGACGTGTTTGTGGTGCAGCCGGTGGTGAACCCCGATGACAGCGCCATGTTCACGGCCGCGGTCGCGGGGCTCAAGCATGAGCCGCCGACCAATGGCGGTGCGACCCGGCAGGCCTCGGTGCTTGCCGGCCTCGAGGCGCTGGTCAAGTACGGGCCCGACATCGTGCTGATCCACGACGCCGCGCGCCCCTTCGTCTCGGAAGGATTGATCTCGCGTGCGATCGAGGCGGCGAGCCGCACTGGCGCTGCGATCCCCGCCGTTCCCGTCACCGACACCATCAAGCTCACCGGCGATGGCGGCAATGTCGAGGGCACGCCGGACCGCGCGCGCCTGCGAATCGCGCAGACGCCGCAATCCTTTCGTTTCGACGTCATCCTCGAAGCGCACCGTCGCGCGGCGAAGGACGGCCGCAGCGATTTCACCGACGATGCCGCGATTGCCGAATGGGCGGGATTGACGGTTGCAACCTTTGAAGGCGATGTTGCCAACATGAAGCTCACCACTCCCGAGGATTTCGTGCGCGAGGAAGCGCGCCTGGCTGCCCAGCTCGGCGATATCAGGACCGGCACCGGCTATGACGTGCACGCCTTCGGCGAAGGCGACCATCTCATGCTCTGCGGCGTACGCGTGCCGCACACCAAGGGTTTTCTCGCCCATTCCGACGGCGACGTCGGCCTGCATGCGCTGGTCGATGCCATCCTCGGCGCGCTCGCCGACGGCGACATCGGCTCGCACTTTCCGCCGAGCGATGCGAAATGGAAGGGCGCCTCCTCCGACCAGTTCCTGAAATACGCCATCGAGCGCGTCACCCAGCGCGGCGGCCGCGTTGCCAATCTCGAGGTGACCATGATTTGCGAGCGGCCGAAGATCGGCCCGCTGCGCGACACCATGCGCGCGCGCATCGCCGAGATTTCCGGCGTCGACATCTCGCGCGTCGCGGTGAAGGCGACCACCAGCGAGCGGCTCGGCTTCACCGGCCGTGAGGAAGGCATCGCGGCCACCGCGAGCGCCACCATCCGTCTTCCCTGGAGCGTCTAGGCCATGGGCGGCAGCGACGCACGCGCCCTCTCCCGCTCGCTGCTCGACCTGTGCCGGATGCGCAAGCTGACGATCGCGACGGCTGAATCCTGCACCGGCGGCCTCGTCGCCGGCGCGCTGACCGATATCCCCGGCTCCTCCGATGTGATCGACCGCGGCTTCGTCACCTATTCCAACGACGCCAAGCGCGCGATGCTCGGCGTCGAAGCCGGCACGCTCACGAACTTCGGCGCCGTCAGCAAGGAGACCGCGACCGCGATGGCGGTCGGCGCGCTGGAGCGTGCCGGCGTCGATCTCGCCGTCGCCATCACCGGCATTGCCGGTCCCGGCGGCGCGACGCCCGGCAAGCCGGTCGGTCTCGTGCATTTCGCCGTCGCCGCGCGCGACGGCCGCATCATCCACCGCGAGCATCGCTTCGGCGCGATCGGCCGCAGCGCGGTCCGCGCCCGTTCGGTGGTCGAGGCGTTGCGCATGCTGATGGATCTGGCCCGCGGCCCGCAAGTTGCCGCCAAGCCGAAACGCGCCGCCGCAGTCACCCGCTTGCGCCCGCGCGTGACACGCTCGCCGCGCCGACATGTGGCCAAACGCCGGACGCCACGGTCGCCGCGGGGCTGAGCACCCCCGCTTACACCTTGCGCGCAATCACACGGATCGCAGCCAGATTGGCGCGATGCTGCTCGAACACCCGCCGCATTGCCAGCACCCGGCGCCGCGCCGCCCGATCCAGCAGCAGGTTCCTGGCGAGCCGCAACGCGCCCACCAGGCCCTCGTCCTGCACCAGGCGCCGGGGTCGGAGCAGATGCATCGGCGCGAACTCGACCGCCTCGATCTGAAAGCCGACGCTCTCCAGCAGCCCTCTCCATCCTTCGCCGGACAACGGACGTGCCCCGACATGGATGGCTCCGGAGAGCGCGCGATCGATCTCCTGCCTTTGGCCGAACGGCATGTCGTCCGGCGTCACGGCGAGCTCGTGGATGCCGTAACGCCCGCCGGGGCGAAGCAGCCGGAACGCCTCCGCCGCGATGCGGCGCTTCTGCTCCTGGGTCTGCATGCTCAACATCGCCTCGCCGATCACGATCGACGCAGAGCCGGCCGGCAAGGTCGTCTGATCGGCGGTCCCGACGACGACCGAGACGTTTCCCTTCGCCGGAAGCTGCCGGCTCGTCCACGCGGCAGCCTGCGCATCGCGCTCGACGCCGACATAGCGCCGCGGGCCTCGCTCCAGGATCAGGCGTGCGGTGACGCCGAGCCCCGGCGCAAACTCGACGACATCATCTTCGGCGCCGATCACCAGCCCGTGCAGCAGCGCGCGCGTCAGGCCAAGCCCGCCGGGACGCAGCACGCGCTTGCCTAGCCGGGCCAGCAGCCAATGGCCCGGCATCTTCGCCACGTCGAGATCAGCGCCCGGCAGTTCGACCGATGGCATCGTGTGGTCTGCAATCATGGGTGTCTCCTTTGCAAGTTAGAACCGCGCCCGGATGCCGCCGTAATAGCCGCGTCCGTCGCCGGGGATGAACGCGGCCTGGTCCGGCCGCGCCTGATCGACGATCAGGGTCGACGCGGCATAGGTCGCGTTGAACAGATTGGTG
Organism: Bradyrhizobium sp. CCBAU 65884; assembly: GCF_028128835.1. NCBI lineage: Bacteria > Pseudomonadati > Pseudomonadota > Alphaproteobacteria > Hyphomicrobiales > Nitrobacteraceae > Bradyrhizobium > Bradyrhizobium sp. CCBAU 65884. The sequence continues at coordinate 71,537 of NZ_LBJU01000099.1, forward strand.
ATCTCGCCGAATACCGCGAAGCGCTCGCTGATCCGGTATTCGGTGCGCAGATCGGCGACCACGAACGGATCGGCAAACAGCGTGTTCATGTTGTCGACCGGCATGTGGCCGGGGCTCCAGCGCACCGCGCCTTCCAGCTTCCAGGCGTCGGTCGCCTGATATTGCAGGACCGCGTTGACGAGATGTGGCGGCGCGCCCGCCAGACGGTTGTTGCCGCGCAGCGGATCGTTGTCGAAGCGGAAGTCCTGGTAGGTGTAGGCGACGCGGCCGGTCAGCCGCGGCGTGATCCTGACGCCGAGGCCGAGCTCGACGCCGAGATGCGTGGTGCGGTCGGCATTGAACGCCGCCATCAGCGCGCCGGTGGAGTCGCGCAGGCTCAAGAGCTCGTTGTCGACCCAGGAATAGTAGCTGACCGCGTCCCACGACAGGATGCCGGCGCGGCCGCGCCAGCCGCCTTCGACGGTGGTGGCGGTCTGGGCCTTCAGATCGGGCGTCGCGAATGCCGCTGCGACGAGGCCCGGATTGCCCGGCGTCGGCCGCCCGGCACTGCTGTTCGGCGTCCCGTTGACCGTCGCGAGCAGATCGTCATGCGAGGGCGGCTCGAAGCTGCGGCTGACCGCGGCAAAGATGGTTTGGCCGGCCACGGGGCGGAAGGTCACGCCGAGGCTGGGGCTCCACGCCGAATAGCTGCGCGCATAGCTCGAGCTCTGCGTCGGCACCGCGCCGTTCGGCAGCAGCATCGTCGGATTTGCCGGATTGTAGGCAATCGTCGGCCGCGTCGCACTCCGGTAGACGTCGTCATTGTCGCGCGTGGCGTAGCCATAGGCGATCGCCGGCGAGACGGTGATCCGGTCCCAGACCGGCAGATTGAGGCCGGTATGCAGCGCCAGCGTGGTGGCATCGAGCCGGCTCTCGCCGAACTTGGCGCCGGTCTGCCCGGCCTGGTTGATGAAATTCTCCCGATCCGCCGATCCCACCGAATATTGCGCGGTCGTTTCGAGCAGCGGTAACGCCGCCGCGCTGTCGGGCTTGTAGGCGTAGCGGAAGACGCCGGTCGCATCGTCACCCCGCGTGGCGCGAACGCCTGAGGAGATCGGAAAGCGGAACATGTCGTCGGTGTGGCTATAGCCGAGCGCGACGTCGAACAGATGCGCATCGAACGTCGCGGTGGTCCGCGAGCCCGCCACGAACTGCTCGGCCTCGCGGCGCGGCCGGTCACGCACGACGTTGGGGCCGGGATTGATCGAGGTCGACGGCGGGATGAAGGTCGGCCCGGCAAACACCTGCCGCGGATTGGTCTGCATTGCGCTCTTGGTCAGCGGTCCCGCCACATCGAAGCCGAGATCGGTGTAGCCGATGAAGAAGCGCGTGCTGACGTTCTCGGACAGCACGGCGCCGACATTGGCATTGAAACTGCTGCGCTCGGAGCTGTTGTAGTCGCGAAAGCCGTCGCGACGGCTGAAATCGGCCTGCACCAGCGCGTCCACATTGTCTTTCCTGCCGCCGGTCTGCGCGCTGGCATTGATCTGGCCGAAGCTGCCGCCGCTGATGGCGGCCTGCGTGCCCGGCGAGGACGATCCCGTCGGCGATATGAAATTCAGCGCACCGCCGAGCACGGTGGCGCCGAGGCGGTTGGCGATGTAGCCGCGATAGACCTCGATGGCCTCCGCCTGTTGCGGGTTGGCGAAGCCGACGATGTAGGAGCCGTCCGCCCGGTTGATGGGCAGGCCGTTCTGGAGCACCAGCAGCCCGCGCTCGACCGGATTCTGCTGCAGACCGGAGCCACGGATCTGGATACGCGGCTGGTCGTTGCCGCCGAAGAAGTTCTGCACCACGACACCGGGAACCCCGCTGAGGGCACGCGACGCGGTCGGATTGCCGGTGGGTGAGAGATCCTCGCGCCGGACCAGCGCGACGCCGCCCGCGAGCGCCTCGAAGCGCTCCTGCACCGATGC
>NZ_LBJU01000100.1:0-75410 GCF_028128835.1 Bradyrhizobium sp. CCBAU 65884
TGGGCCATTCCTCACGGAACCAGGCCATTCTAATCCGGCGCGCTAATACAAGGGTGGGCAAAGGCGCGCTCTTCGCGCGCCGTGCCCACGATCTGTTTGTGATGGATGGAAGTGGTGGGCACGGCGCTACGCGCCTTTGCCCACCCTACAGGGCTACGAGACTAGGCACGACGCGGATTGCTCCTGCAAATCACTAGCGACTACTCCTGTGGATCATCACTTGATGTCCCGCGCTAGGCTGCTAAATCCCCCGCCATGACCTCCCAGCACAGCAAAACCTCGGTCGCCGCGATCTCCATCTTCGCCAGCGGCGGCATGGCGGCGGCCAAGTTCGCGGTCGGCATCGCGATCGGCTCGCTCGCGCTGATCTCCGAGGCCCTGCACTCCTCGATCGACCTGGTCGCAACCATCATCACCTGGGCTGTGGTGCGGGTGTCCGACAAGCCGGCCGACGAGGAGCACCATTACGGCCACGGCAAGCTGGAGAGCGTCTCGGCGCTCGGTGTGACCGCCCTGCTCTACGTGCTCGCCGGCGGCATCCTGGTCGAGGCCTACAGCCGGCTGCGCGAGGGAACCCCGCCGCCGACCATTTCGGCCGTGCCGTTCGTCGTGCTGGTGATCGACATCGTCGTCAATCTCTGGCGCGCCCGCGCCCTGCACCGCGCCGCGCGCGAGACCAGGAGCCAGGCGCTCGCCGCCGACGCGCTGCATTTCGCCTCCGACGTGATGGGCTCGTTCGCCGTGATCATCGGCCTGATCCTCGCCGCCCTCGGCTTCTGGTGGGGCGACGCGGCCGCTGCCGCCGCGGTTGCCGTGATGATCGCCCTGCTCGGCCTGCGCATGGCCGGCTCGACCGTGCAGACGCTGGTCGACCGCGCCCCGCAGGGTGCGCAGGAGAAGGCCACGGCCGCGATCCGCAGCGTCCCGGGCGTGATCGACGTCGAGCGGCTGCGCGTGCGCATGGTCGGCGCGACCACGTTCATCGACACCATCGCCAAGGTGCCGCGGACCTATCCGATCGACCGCGTCGAGGAGATCAAGCGCAGCGCGCAGGCCGCCGTGGACAAGGTATTCGGCGATGCCGACCTCACCTTCACCGCCGTCCCCGTCGCCCGCGACAACGAGACCGTGCGCGACCGCATCATGGTGATCGCGCATAATTCGGGCCTCGCCGTCCACCACGTCACGGTGCACGATCTCGGCGCCAAGCTGATCGTCAGCATCGACCTCGAGGTCGACGCCGGCATGCAGTTGGAGGCAGCCCATGACGTCGCCAACACGCTGGAGCGGAACATCCAGGAGGAGTTCGGCGCCGACGTCGAGGTCGACGTCCATATCGAGCCGCTGGAGCCGGAACTGCCGTTCGGGGTCGATGCCACGCCGGAACGCGTCCAGGCCATCGCCGCCGCGCTGACTGAATACGCCGCCGGCAGCGAGATCCACGACATCCATAATGTGCGCGTCCGCAACACCGACGCCGGCGAGATCGTCAATTTCCACTGCCGCGCCGCGCCGTCGATGAGCGTGATCAAGGTGCACGAGCACGTCGACGCCATCGAGCGCGCGCTGCGGCGCGCGTTCCCGAGCGTGAAGCGCGTGATCAGCCACGCCGAACCGCCGCGTGCGTGACGGGAGCGCGCAAGGAGTCGCACGTTCTCGTTTCGGACTCCTCGCGCCCGTGCGTTTGCGGACGCGCGCTACGCAAACTGCGCATTGGATAAGAATAATTACGCGTTAACGATTCATTGACTCTCGACACCCCGCGAAAACTGGATTCAAATCGCTGTGATTCGGAAGCGATGTGGGGCTGCCTCCGAACTTCAGTTGCAAGCAGGTTTTTAGGGGGCCGAAGGCATGTCGCGTGCAGACGCCGCGAACGCGTGCGTCCAATCCGATTCGATCAAGGGATTGGCGCAATCGATCGCGAAACCTGCCTATCATCGGCTCTTGATTGCAGAGCCGGCGCTTCGTCGCGCCGTGCCGACGCTCATCATCGCGTTCCTGATCACGATCTGCCTCGGCGCGTTCGTGCAGGTCGTCGATCAGACGCGTCAGAAGCGGCTGGTGATCCGGCACGACATCTCGGCGCTGGCCGACCTGCTCGCCGAACGCATCGACCGCCTCACCTCGGCGCGACAGGAGCGGCTCAAGAACATCGAGAGCCTGCCGGCGCTGTTGCCGGATATGATCCCGTCCTGGGGCACGGCCTCGGGCCGCCACGTCATCGTCACCTCGGCCGGCGTCGATCGCCGTCTCCTCGCCCGCGTCCCGGTCGACAGCGACCCTTCCGGCAACGACCGCCTGCTCGATGCCATCACGACCGCACAATTGCTCGCGGCGCCGACGCGCGACGGCAACGTCTCCGACATGACGCTGCCGAGCGGCAACGCCGCGATGGCGACCTCGCGGCAGATCAAGTCGCTGCCCGGCTTCGTCACCGTGATCCAGGAGCGCAACGAGCCGATCTGGGGCTCGGACGCCGCGCTCTCGGTGACGTTGTCGGCGACGACAGGATTCGTCGTCCTGATCCTGGGCTTCGCCTTCCACTGGCAGTCCACCCGCGCCCGCGAAGGCGACCTCATCAACGACGCCGTGCGCGGCCGGATCGACACCGCCCTCAACCGCGGCCGTTGTGGGCTGTGGGACTGGGACCTGTCGCGCGGCCGGATATTCTGGTCGCAATCGATGTTCTCGATGCTGGGCCTCGACGGCCGCAACGAGCTCCTCACCTTCGGCGAGGTCAACGCGCTGGTGAAGTCCGACGACATCGACCTGTTCGCGATCGCCGACCAGCTCATCTCCGAGAAGATCGACCACATCGACCAGACCTTCCGCATGCAGCATGTCGACGGCCATTGGATCTGGCTCCGCGTCCGCTGCGAGAAGACGCGCGGGGCGACCGATTCCAGCGTGCACCTGATCGGGATCGCCGTCGACATCACCGAGCAGAAGAGCCTCGCCGAGAGGACGGTGGAAGCCGACCTCCGCCTGCGCGACGCGATCGAGACAATTCCGGAGGCCTTCGTGCTGTGGGACGCGAGCGACCGCCTCGTGCTCTGCAACTCGCACTTCCAGCGCCTGCACAAGCTGCCCGACACCGCCGTGATCCCCGGCACCTCCTACGAGACCGTGCTCGAGGTCGGCCGCATGCCGGAGGTGCGCACCCGCCACAACGAGACCGCCGCCCAAGGCCCCGGCGCGCGCACCTTCGAAGCGCAGCTCGACGACGGCAGCTGGCTGCACATCAGCGAGCGCCGCACCAAGGACGGCGGCTACGTCTCGGTCGGCACCGACATCACCCGCATCAAGGAGCACGAGCAGAAGCTGGTCGACAACGATCTGCGCCTGCGCGCCACCGTCATCGACCTGAAGCGCTCGCAGGCCGCGCTGGAGCGCCAGGCGGTCGAGCTTGCCGACCTCGCCGAGAAGTACCAGCGCGAGAAGACCCGCGCCGAGGAAGCCAACCAGACCAAGTCGAAATTCCTCGCCAATATGAGCCATGAGCTGCGCACGCCGCTGAATGCCATCATCGGCTTCTCCGAGATCATGGGCTCCGGCATGTTCGGCGAGCTCGGCAGCGAGAAGTACCAGGAATATTGCCAGGACATCCTGACCAGCGGCCACTATCTGCTCGAGGTCATCAACGACATCCTCGACATGTCCAAGATCGAGGCAGGCCGCATGAAGCTCGACATGGAAGAGCTCGACCTGGCGCAGACGCTGGCGGAATCCTTGCGGGTCGTCACCGGCCGGGCCCAGGACAAGCACCTGACGCTCGACGCCGACATCGCAAAATCCATCTCCGTCGTTGCCGACCGCCGCGCCACCAAGCAGATCATCGTCAACCTGCTCTCCAACGCGGTGAAGTTCACGCCGGACGGCGGACGCATCGTGGTGCGCAGCCGGCAGCTCGACGACCGGATCGTGCTGATGATCGCCGACACCGGCATCGGTATCGCGCCGCATTCGCTGGCGCGGCTCGGCCGCCCGTTCGAGCAGGTGGAGAGCCAGCTCACCAAGACCTATCACGGCTCGGGCCTCGGCCTCGCGATCGCCCGCTCGCTGGCGCAGCTCCATGGCGGCTCGATGCGGCTGCGCTCCAAGCTCGAGGTCGGCACCGTCGTGCGCGTGACCCTGCCACGCGACGCGATCAAGGCGGCGTCCGGGATATCGGCCGCGGCTTAGCGCGCGGCGGGAAACGCGCCTGCGGCCATCTTCGAGACCCGCCTGCGGCCGGCCCTCAGGATGAGGGCGGAGTACGCGGCAGCAGTTCCAAGGGAGCGCGACGGGGGTAGAGCCTCATCCTGAGGAGACCGCGAAGCGGTCGTCTCGAAGGACGAGGCGCTTGCTCGAATCTACAATTGCAGCGACGGCGCGACTTCCCTCGCGACATTGACCAGCGCCGCGATCAGCGGCGTCATCGGATCGCGCTGCGGGATCACCATGCCGATGCTGTAATTGACGTCGGGATCGGTGATCGGGATCGAGCGCACCGTGTCGGACAGACCGAGCGTCTCGGCAAGCTTGGCCGGCATCACGCTCGCCCAGCGTCCCGTCTTCACATGCGTGAACAGCACCAGCAGCGAGTTCGAGGTCAGTGTCGGCGTCGCCTCCGCACCGACCGAACGCAGCGCGCGGTCGATGATGCGGCGGTTCTGCATGTCGGGCGTCAGCAGGCACAGCGGCACCTGCCCGACCTCGGTCCAAGTCACCGTCTCGCGGTCGCCGAACATGCCGTCCGGCGCGGTGAGAAGACGGTAGCTCTCATTGTAGAGCGGAATGGTGCGCACCTTGCCGATCGGCTCGTTCTCGATATAGGTCAGCCCCGCATCGACCTCGAGATTTTCGAGCAGCCCCAGCACCTCGGACGAGGTGGTGGACTGGATACGGAAGCGCACCTCGGGATGCCGGGCGCGAAACGGCGTCGTCAGCGCCGCGACCATGCCGAGCACGGTCGGAATCGCCGCGATGCGGATCTCGCCGGAGAGCTGATGCTTCAGCCCGTTGATCTCGTCACGCATCGCGCGGGCATCGCCGACGATCCGCCGCGCCCAGTCGAGCGCCCGCTCACCTTCGGGAGTGAACCCCTGGAAGCGGGAGCCGCGCTGCACCAGCATCACGCCGAGGATCTCCTCGAGCTGCTTGAGCCCGGTCGACATCGTCGGTTGCGTCACGCCGCAGACCTCCGCCGCGCGTCCGAAATGCCGCTCCTTCGCCAGCGCCAGCAATAGTTCAAGCTTGTCGATCAACCGGTCGTCCCCTCGGATTCCATCGTGGCATGCAAGCTAGCACGCCGGGCCTGCAGCAACACGCAAAAACCGGCAACCGATACAACTTTCATTACCAATTCGCATCGGTCGATTGCGGTTGCAAATCGATCCGAATTCGCAATCGCAGCACGGGACAGCTTTATTGATCTGCGAATGATTCCAACTAGTTTGCACCGAGGAAACGCTCAGGTTGAGAACGAAGAATGACAGCGGTCTTTGAGCCTTGGAACGAGACGCGCGGCGCCGAAATCATCGCCGAACACGCCAACCGGGAGGGTGCGACGCTGGTCATCCTGCACGCGCTGCAAGAGGCGTTCGGCTACGTGCCGGAGGCGGCCATTCCCATGGTGGCGCAAGCGCTCAATCTGTCGCGCGCCGAGGTCCACGGCGTCTTCACGTTCTATCATGATTTCCGCCACAAGCCGGCCGGCCGCCATGTGCTGAAGCTCTGCCGCGCGGAAGCCTGCCAGGCCGCGGGCGGCGATGCATTGGCGGCGCGGGCCGAGGCAAAGCTCGGCGTGTCACTCGGCAGCACCACGGCCGACGATCGCGTCACGCTGGAGCCGATCTACTGCCTCGGCCTGTGTGCGACCGCACCGTCCGCCATGCTCGACGGCCGCCTCATCGGCAGGCTCGATCAGAAGCGCCTCGATGCGTTGATTGTGGAGGCACAGCGATGAGCTTGCGTCTGTTCGTCTCACGCGACGCCGGCGCGATTGCCGTCGGTGCCGACGAAGTTGCTCTGGCGCTGGAGCAGGCTGCAGCCAAGCGCGGCGTGGCGATCGAGATCGTCAGGACCGGCTCGCGCGGTATGTACTGGCTGGAGCCGCTGGTCGAGGTAGCGACGCCGCAAGGCCGCATCGCGTTCGGCCCGGTCACTAAAGCCGATGTGCCGTCCCTGCTCGACGCGCTCGCGAGCAACACGCCGCATCTGTTGCGGCTGGGGGCGACCGAAGAGCTCCCCTGGCTGAAGCGTCAGACCCGCCTCACCTTCGCCCGCTGCGGCGTGATCGATCCGCGCTCGCTCGACGACTACCGCGCCCATGGCGGCTACAAGGGGCTGGAGCGGGCACTGTCGCTCGGCTCGGATGCGATCCTCAACGAAGTCACGGCCTCGGGCTTGCGCGGCCGCGGCGGCGCCGGCTTTCCGACCGGCATCAAGTGGAAGACGGTCGCGCAGGCCAAGGCCGACCGCAAGTTCATCGTCTGCAATGCCGACGAAGGCGACAGCGGCACCTTCGCCGACCGCATGATCATGGAAGGTGATCCCTTCCTGGTGATCGAGGGCATGACCATCGCCGGCATCACCGTCGGCGCGACCAAGGGCTACATCTACATCCGCAGCGAATATCCGCATGCGGTGGAAGCGATGAACGCTGCGATCCGGACTGCCAAGCGAGGCGGTTATCTCGGCGACAAGATCGGCGGATCCATCCACAGCTTCGACCTCGAAGTGCGGGTCGGCGCTGGCGCCTATGTCTGCGGCGAGGAAACTTCGCTGCTGGAGAGCCTCGAAGGCCGCCGCGGCATCGTGCGTGCAAAACCTCCGCTGCCGGCGCATCACGGCCTGTTCGGCAAGCCGACCGTCATCAACAACGTGTTGTCGTTCGCGGCCGTCCCCTTCATCCTCGCCGAAGGCGCCAAGGCCTACGCGGATTACGGCATGGGCCGTTCGCGCGGCACGATGCCGATCCAGCTTGCCGGCAACATCCGCCAGGGCGGGCTGTTCGAGACCGCCTTCGGCGTGACGCTCGGCGAGCTCGTCGACGACATCGGCGGCGGCACGTTCACGGGCCGGCCGGTCCGCGCCGTGCAGGTCGGCGGTCCGCTCGGCGCCTATTTCCCTCGTGCCCTGTTCGACACGCCATTCGACTACGAGGCCTTCGCCGCGCGCGATGGCCTGATCGGCCATGGCGGCATCGTCGTGTTCGACGACAGCGTCGACATGCGCAAGCAAGCGCGCTTCGCGATGGAGTTCTGCGCCGTCGAATCCTGCGGCAAGTGCACGCCGTGCCGGATCGGCTCGACCCGCGGCGTCGAGACCATCGAGAAGATCATCAACGGCGAGCGCGTCAACGAAAACCTCGCGCTGGTCGAAGACCTCTGCAACACCATGAAATTCGGCTCGCTCTGCGCGCTCGGCGGCTTCACGCCCTACCCCGTGCTCAGCGCATTGAAGCACTTCCGGGAAGATTTCGCACCCGCACCGACCACGCTTCAAGCCGCGGAATAGGAGAACGACAATGTCTCTGATCGAAGAAATCGACTTCGGCACGCCGGCTTCCAAATCGGAAACGATGGTGACGCTGACCATCGACGGCAATGAGGTCACGGTGCCCGAGGGCACCTCGATCATGCGGGCCGCGATGGACGCGGGCCACCAGATCCCAAAGCTCTGTGCCACCGACATGGTCGACGCGTTCGGCTCCTGCCGTCTCTGTCTCGTCGAGATCGAGGGCCGCGCCGGAACGCCGGCCTCCTGCACCACGCCGGTGATGCCCGGCCTCGTCGTGCACACCCAGAGCGAGCGGCTGAAGAAGCTGCGCAAGGGTGTGATGGAGCTCTACATCTCCGACCATCCGCTCGACTGCCTCACCTGCGGCGCCAACGGCGACTGCGAGTTGCAGGATATGGCGGGCGCCGTGGGCCTGCGCGACGTGCGCTACGGCTATGACGGCGAGAACCACGTCTTCGCCAAATCGGGCGGCTGCTCCAACGACAATTGGATGCCCAAGGACGAGTCCAACCCCTATTTCACCTACGATCCCTCCAAGTGCATCGTCTGCTCGCGCTGCGTCCGCGCCTGCGAGGAGGTGCAAGGCACCTTCGCACTGACTATCTCCGGCCGCGGCTTCGACAGCCGCGTCTCGCCGGGCATGAGCGAGAGCTTCCTCGGCTCCGAATGCGTCTCCTGCGGCGCCTGCGTGCAGGCCTGCCCGACTGCAACGCTGACCGAAAAGTCGGTGATCGAGATCGGCCAGCCCGAGCACTCCGTCGTCACCACCTGCGCCTATTGCGGCGTCGGCTGCACCTTCAAGGCCGAGATGCGCGGCGAGGAAGTCGTGCGCATGGTGCCCTACAAGGACGGCAAGGCCAATCGCGGCCATTCCTGCGTCAAGGGCCGCTTCGCCTGGGGCTACACCAACCACGGCGAACGCATCCTCAATCCGATGATCCGCGAACGGATCGAGGATCCCTGGCGCGAAGTGTCCTGGGACGAGGCGTTCTCGTTCGCGGCCGCCAAGATGCGCGGCATCCAGAAGACATACGGCCGCGATGCCATCGGCGGGATCACCTCGTCCCGCTGCACCAACGAAGAGACCTATCTGGTGCAGAAGCTGATCCGCGCCGGCTTCGGCAACAACAATGTCGACACCTGCGCCCGCGTCTGCCACTCGCCGACCGGCTACGGCCTCGCCACCACCTTCGGCACCTCCGCCGGCACGCAGGATTTCGACTCGGTCGAGGACACCGACGTCGTCCTCGTGATCGGTGCCAATCCGGCCTCCGCTCATCCCGTGTTCGCGTCCCGCCTGAAGAAGCGGTTGCGCCAGGGTGCCAAGCTGATCGTGATCGATCCGCGCCGCACCGAGATGGTGGAATCGCCGCATGTGAAGGCGCTGCACCTGCCCCTGATGCCGGGCACCAACGTCGCGGTCATGACCGCGCTGGCGCATGTCATCGTCACCGAAGGCCTCGTCAACGAAGCCTTCGTGCGCGAACGTTGCGACTGGAGCGAGTTCGAGGAGTGGGCGGCGTTCGTCGCGCAGCCCAAGAACAGCCCGGAAGCCACCGCGATCCTTACCGGCGTCAACCCGAAGGATCTGCGCGAAGCCGCGCGCACCTACGCCACCGGCGGCAACGGAGCGATCTATTACGGCCTCGGCGTCACCGAGCACAGCCAAGGCTCGACCACCGTGATCGCGATCGCGAACCTTGCGATGGTCACTGGCAATATCGGCCGTCCCGGCGTCGGCGTGAACCCGCTGCGCGGCCAGAACAACGTGCAGGGCTCCTGCGACATGGGCTCGTTCCCGCACGAGCTGCCCGGCTACCGCCACATCTCCGGTGACGCGGTGCGCGACCAGTTCGAGGCGCTGTGGAACGTCAAGCTCAACCCCGAGCCGGGCCTGCGCATTCCCAACATGTTCGATGCCGCGGTCGAAGGCACGTTCATGGGGATCTACGTGCAGGGCGAGGACATCCTCCAGTCCGATCCCAACACCAAGCACGTTGTGGCTGCACTGTCCGCAATGGAGTGCGTCATCGTCCACGACCTCTTCCTCAACGAGACCGCGAACTACGCCCACGTCTTCCTGCCCGGCTCGAGCTTCCTCGAGAAGGACGGCACCTTCACCAACGCCGAACGCCGCATCCAGCGCGTGCGCAAGGTGATGACGCCGAAGAACGGCATGGCCGACTGGGAGGTCACCATCGGCCTTGCCAAGGCGATGGGCTTCGAGATGAACTACAGCCACCCATCCGAGATCATGGACGAGATCGCGGCGCTGACGCCGACCTTCGCTGGCGTCTCCTACGCCAAGCTCGACGAGCTTGGTTCGGTGCAGTGGCCTTGCAACGAGAAGGCGCCGGAGGGTACGCCGGTGATGCATATCGACGGCTTCGTTCGCGGCAAGGGCAAGTTCGTGGTCACCGAATATGTGGCCACCGACGAGCGTACCGGCCCACGCTATCCGCTGCTGCTCACCACGGGCCGCATCCTCAGCCAGTACAATGTCGGCGCGCAGACGCGGCGCACCGAGAACGTGGTCTGGCACGCCGAGGATCGTCTCGAGATCCATCCGCACGATGCCGAGCAGCGCGGCGTGCGCGACGGCGACTGGGTGCGGCTGAAGAGCCGTGCCGGCGAGACCACGCTGCGTGCGGAGATCACCGACCGCGTCGCGCCCGGCGTCGTCTACACCACCTTCCATCACCCGGACACGCAGGCCAACGTCATCACGACCGACTATTCGGACTGGGCCACCAACTGCCCCGAATACAAGGTGACGGCGGTCGATGTCTCGCCCTCGAACGGCCCGTCCGACTGGCAGAAGGCCTATGACGCGCAGGCGCGGCAGTCCCGCCGCATCGCGCCAGCCGAGGCAGCGGAGTAACCGCATGCATGTAGCTGTCCAGGCGATTGATCGCGGAATCTGGCGCAACGGCGTCGCGTCCGAAGGAACGCGGTTCATTCCGGAGGAGACGCCGCTGGCGCTGACCTATAATGGCGGCACCTATGCCGTCATGATGGGGACGCCGCAGAACCTGGAAGATTTTGCCGTCGGCTTCAGCTTGAGCGAAGGCATCATCAAGTCGGTCGATGACATCAAATCGCTCGACGTCGTTCGCCTCGACGACGGCATCGAGCTCAGGATGTGGCTAACGTCTGAAGATGCGGCACTCATCAGCGAGCGCCGCCGCCACATCGCGGGGCCCACCGGCTGCGGCATCTGCGGTATCGAGTCCATCGCTGAAGCCGTGCGCCCCGCGGCGGTCGTGCCGCAGGGGCAGACCTTCACGCCGGAAGAGATCATGGCGGCGATGCAGGCGATCGCGCCGCTGCAATCGATCAATCTGCAGACCCGCGCCGTTCACGCCGCCGCGTTCTGGTCTACTACCGGCCACATCGTCGCGCTGCGCGAGGATGTCGGCCGCCACAATGCGCTGGACAAGCTCGCGGGCGCGCTGGCGCGCAGCCGCACGGATACGCGCGGCGGCATGGTGCTGCTTACGAGCCGCGTTTCGGTGGAGATGGTGCAGAAGGCCGCCGCGATCGGCGCGCCGGTGATGGTCGCGGTGTCCGCGCCCACCGCACTCGCAGTACGCACTGCGGAGGCCGCCGGCATCACGCTGATCGCCATTGCCCGCCAGGACGGGTTCGAAGTGTTTTCGCATGGTGACCGGGTCGCCGCTCGCCATGCCACGGAGGTTGCCGATGTCGCCTGACCGCCTGATCTACATGGCCAACCAGATCGGCAAGTTCTTCGAGAGCCAGGGCCACGGCAAGGCTGTGCCGGGGATTGCCGAGCACATCAAGAAGTTCTGGGATCCTCGGATGAAGCGCGCGATCTTCGCCCATCTCGACGCCGGCGGCGCGGGCCTGGAGCCTGACGTCCGCCAGGCGCTCAGCTCGTTGAAGGCGACGTCCCTTCCAGCAGCGCCCTGAACACGCGCCGCACCTCGCTCTGGGTCTCCTTCACACGCGCCTCCAGCGACGAGAAATCCGGCGCGTCGCCGGCGCGCGCCATCACACGCTGCAGATCGGTGCCGGCGGTTTCGGGCTTGAAGCGGTCGCTGACGCAAAGCCGCAGGATCTGCGTCAGGTCGTGATAGAGCCGCGCCGCGGCGCGCAAGATCTCGGTCTCCGATTGCGGAAGGACGCCGAGCCTGCATGCATTGTCCAGCACCTGCATCGTGCTGACGTCGAGGATCTCCGGCTTGTCGTGAGCGTGCACGAGCTGCAGATATTGCGCGATGAAGTCGATGTCGACCATGCCGCCGGCGGCATGTTTGAGGTCCCAGCAATCGGCCTCGCCCTTCTCCTGGGCGATGGCGCGCCGCATGTCGGCGACGTCGTTGGCGGTGATGGCGGAATCGCGGCGACGGGTCAGGACGTCGCGAATGACGCGCTCGATCCGTTCCCGGAATTCGGGCGAAGCCGACACCACGCGCGCCCGCGTCAGCGCCATATGCTCCCAGGTCCAGGCCTCGTTGGCCTGGTAATCCGCGAATGAGACCAGGCTCGAGGCGACGGGACCGGCGCGGCCTGAAGGACGCAGCCGCATGTCGATCTCGTAGAGCACGCCGTAGTTGGTGCGCGTCGTGAACGCGCTGATCAGCCGCTGCGTGAAGCGCGCGAAGTAGTGCGCGCCCTGCAGCGATTTCGGTCCGTCCGAGTCCGGATTGTCGCTGTCGAAATCGTAGAGCAGGATCAGGTCGAGATCGGACGAGGCCGTCATCTCGCGGCTGCCGAGCCGGCCCATCGCGATGATCGCGGTCTCCTGTCCCTTGATCCGGCCATGCTGGGCCGCGAAGCGGTCGGCAACGAGGCCGTGCACGGTGTGGACGATGCCTTCGGCGACATCGGCAAAGGCCGTGCTGGCCTGCTGCGCCGACACGGTGCCGGAGAGGATGCGCGTGCCGATCAGGAACAGGCTCTCCTGCCCGAACAGGCGCAGGCGATCGAGGAACTCTTCGTATGAGCCAGCATCCTGCACGGTCGCAGCTAACCGTCCCGACAATTCCTGCCTGTCCGGCATGGCGCCGAAGAAGCGCGGATCGATCAGGCCATCCATGAGCTGCGGCTGCCGCGCCAGCATCTCGCCGAGCCGCGGCGCAGCGCCGAGCACCAGCGCCACCAGCGCGACGAGCTCGCGGTTCTGGCCGAGCAGCGTGATCAGCCGGCCGCCGCGCTGGAGCGCCCCAAGGAATTGATCGAACGCCACGACGGCGCGATCCGGCTCCTCGGCATGGGCGAGACCGTCGATCAGGGCCGGCACGAACTCGACGAAGGCGCTGCGCGTCGCCTCATTGCGGAACACGTGGTAGTCGCCGGTGATCCAGTCGCGCACCGTCTGCGCGACGGCGGCCGGTTTCTTGAACCCGAGCGTCGCCAGGTGCTGGAGCAGGCGCGGATCGTCGGGGCCTGCGCTGTAGTCGAGCGCGGGCAGCCTGGCCGTGCCGGTCGGATCGTCGCCTTCGAACAGCTTTTCGTAGTGCCCCTGCACGATCTTGAGCTGCCGCAGCAGCTCGCCCGCGAAGGCCTCGCGATCCGTATAGCCGAAGAAGCGCGCAAAACGCTCGACCGCGTCCTTGTCTTCGGGCAGCGCGTGGGTCTGCTCGTCGGCGATCATCTGGAGGCGATGCTCGACCCGGCGCAGGAATTCATACGCAATGGTCAGCTCGTCGCGCGCAGCAGGGGTGATCCAGTTCCTGGACGCGAGAATGTCGAGCGCCCTGAGCGTCGGCCGCACCCGCAATTCCGGATGGCGGCCGCCGGCGATCAATTGCTGGGTCTGCGCGAAGAACTCGATCTCGCGGATGCCGCCGCGACCGACCTTGACATTGTGCCCTTCCACCGCGACCTCGCTCTGGCCGCGATAGGTCTGCATCTGCCGCTTCATGTCGTGGACGTCGGCGAGCGCGGCGAAGTCGAGATGCTTGCGCCAGACGAAAGGCGCGATCTCGGCCAGCAAGGCTTCACCCGCTTTGGCATCGCCGGCGCAGGCGCGCGCCTTGATCATCGCGGCGCGCTCCCAGGTGCGCCCTTCCCGCTCATAATAGTCCAGCGCGGCGTCCCTGGAGATCGCGACCTGCGTCGAGGATGGATCGGGACGCAGGCGCAGATCGACGCGGAACACATAGCCGTCATAGGTGCGCTGCTGCAGGATGCGCGCCATCCCCTGCGTGACCCGGACGAAGAACGGCTGCGGCTCGATATCGGGCGCGAGCGTCGTGGCATCAGGATCGAAGAACACGATGAGATCGATGTCGCTGGAATAGTTCAGCTCGCCCGCGCCCATCTTGCCCATGGCGAGCACGATCAGCCCGCAGCCTTCCTCGGGCGCCTCGGGATTGGGCGGCGTGAGCTTGCCACGTGCGGCTTCCTGCCGCAGCAGGTACTGGAGCGCCGCTTGCACCGAGGACACCGCGACGTCCGTGAGCGCTGCCGTCACCCGCATCACCGGCCAGACCCCGCCGATGTCGCACAAGGCGGTCAGGAGCGCGGCCTCGGCCTTCATGCGGCGAAGCAGCCGCATCACCTCGGCCTCGTCAGAGGCCGCGAGCACCGCCCCCCTCGCCTCCGCGATCAGTGCCGTCAGATGCGCATCCGGATCGCATTCGAGCAACCGGATCAGGCGCAAGGCATCGGCGCGCACCAGATCGAACAGATAGGGCGAGAATTCCGCGATACCTGCCAGGATATCCTGCGCAAAGGGATGCGCCAGCAGCGTTTCGAGACGCGCCGATTGGGCCGGCTCGAGCTCGGACAGCCAGCTTTCAAGACGTCGTTCGTCGGTTGTGGAAGCGGCAATATGGGGAGCCTCCGCGAACCGCGCGGCCAGCCTCTCACCATGCTTGTCCGCGTTTCCCGGCGCGGAGTGGTTCATGCCACCTTCTGTGGCACATCCGGTATTGGCGGAGCAACCCTGTCGCCGGCCCCGGCGCGCGCGGGCAGCACCAGCGTGGCGACGAGACCGGGCTGGGCATCGCCCAATTTCAACTCACCGCCGTGCAATGTCGCAACAGCAGAGGCGAGGCTGAGACCAAGGCCCGAGCCCGGCAGCGTGCGGCTCGCTTCCAGGCGAACGAATCGTTCGACAGCATGCGCGCGGTCGGCTTCGGGGATGCCGGGACCGCGATCGGTGACGCTGAGCAGCACCTTGTCGCCGTCGCGTTTGGCCTCGATCGTGATCGGCCTCGCATCCATGCTGACCACGGTTCCACCGGTCTGTGCGACCGGCTTGCCGTATTTGATCGCATTCTCGACAAGATTGGCGAGCGCCTGGCTGATCAACTCGCGATTGGCGTGAACCGGTGTCGGCTCGCACCTGACCTTCAGGGTCATGCCGTCGTCCTCGGCCAGTGGCTCGTAGAGCTCGTGGATGCCGTTTGCGACATCGGCCGCATCGAAATCATCCATGTTGCCGCGCGCCTGCCCGGACTCCGCGCGCGCGATCATCAGCAGCGCGTTGAAGGTGCGGATCAGACCGTCGGATTCCTCGATGGTCCGCTCCAGCGCGGCGCGGTAATCGGCTTCGCAGCCCGATTTCGCCAGCGCCTCCTCGGCGCGGTTGCGCAAGCGCGTCAGCGGCGTCTTGAGGTCGTGGGCGATGTTGTCGGAGACCTCCTTCAAGCCAGCCATCAGCGCCTCGATCCGCTCCAGCATGGCATTGAGGTTTTCCGCGAGGCGGTCGAGCTCGTCGCCGCTACGCCCCACCGGTAGACGCCCGCTGAGATCGCCGGTCATGATGCGCTGCGCGGTCCCGGTCATCGCGTCGATGCGCCTCAGCACGCGGCGCGCGACGAAGATGCCGCCGCCGAGACCGAGCACGACGACGATCAGGATCGACCATTGCGCCGCCTTGGCGACGATGCCGAACAGGCGACGCCGCTCGGCGAGGTCGCGGCCGATCAGAAGCCGGAAGCCGTTTTCCAGTTCGGTGACGCGCACGAGCGCACGATGGTCGCGGTCATCGGCGTCCTCGATCCGCCGGTAGGCGGTCTCCGACCAGCCGCGTGTCGCCATCACGCCCGGCGCCAGCGAGCCGACATTGCCGGCGATCGCCTGCCCTGTGGGCGTCGTCACGAGATAGAGGTTGGCGCCCGGGCGTAGCGCCCGATATTCGATCGCGAGCACGAGGCCGCGCAGGCCGCGGCGGCCGTAGATCTCGGAGATCTCCGAGGTCTCGGCATTGACCGTCTGCGTGATTTCCTCGGTGATCAGCCGCCGCGTATTCCAGGCGAAATAGGCCAGCAGCGAGGCCGCGAACATCGCGAACAGCAGCAGATAGACCAGCGTCAGCCGGAACGCCGTGGTGCGGACGAGTTTACCGAATGCCGTCACGGATCATGTATCCAATTTCAGTGCTGTGTCTGCTATCACCGAGCATCGTCACCCTTCGCATTCTCTTTTATTTACAGTATCTTGGGCTTACAAGCTATCGTCTGTCTTCGCCTAAAACCGCCGAACGCCAGCCGGCCCAGGTAAAAAAGTGGTAAGGTGGCGCATGGCTCCTTTTGAAAGTATCCGTGATGGTCACACATCCGCACCGGTTCCCGTGGAATTACTGACGGTGACGGCCAAAGCATCCGTGCCGGTAAGTGGTAAGCGAAAGGGGAACGTTAAAGTGGCGCTCAATTCGAACCAAGTTAAATCCCTGCAAGCTGGCGTTCATGCGGACACCGGGGGTCTCTATCTGGTCGTGCGCGCGAGCGGTGATCGGGTGTGGGCCTTCCGCTTCACGGACCTCGAGGGCAAGCGGGCGCAGATGGAGTTCGCCAAGGCTGGCGACCGCGACAGCGCAGGGGGTGACGTTCTGACCCTAAGCCGCGCGCGCGAGAAGGCCCGCGAATATAAAGTCGCATTGAAGCGCGAGGGTATCGATCCGCGCGTCAAGAAGCGGGCGACCGCTCAAGGCAGCAAAACATTCAAGGAATTTGCGGAAGAGCAGTACCCTGATTGGTGCCGGGGCTTGTCCAAAGAGGAGTTATCCCAATGGCAGCGCTCCATCCGCGACGTGCCGAGCTTGCACGAGAAGAAAGTCCACGAGATTACCACCGAGCACGTGTTGGAGGCACTCAAGCCGACCTGGACCGTCAAGCCTGTCACAGCGTCGCGGACGCGCCAGCGAATTGAGCGGTTGATGGACGCTGCCAAAGCCTTGAAGCTTCGCTCAGGTGAGAATCCGGCCGCATGGCGCGGCAACCTCAAACACCTACTGCCGTCACCCCGCAAGCTGAATCGCAAAAAGGGACATCGGTCCGCGCCATACACGAAGATGCCGCAAATGATGACAGGGCTGCGCTCTGATCCCGGCAATGCCGCGCGCTGCGCAGAAGTGGGCATCCTCACCGTGTCGCGCAGCCAAGAAATCCGGCTCATGGAATGGACCGAACTCGACTTCGAGGCGAAGACATGGATGGTTCCGGCTGAGAAGATGAAGATAAAGGGGGACCTAGAGCCCAAACCGCATCTCGTTCCGCTGTCGCATCAGGCCATCGAGATCATCCAATCGATGCGGCGCACAGATAAGTATGTATTCCCCTCGGACCACGCTGAGGAACATCAGCCGTTCCGGGCGAACGCCCTTGTTGGAGCTATCGAGCGCACCGCCGTCAAATCTTCCATGCATGGCTGCCGCACGAGCTTCAGAAACTGGGGCGCAGACAACAAAGAGCACAATTTTCGCCGCGAAGTCCTTGAGTTCTGCTTGTCGCATCGAGTCGGCGACGAGGCCGAGCTGTCGTATTGGGACAGCGAGATGATCCAGCGGCGACGCGAGGTGCTCCAGGCGTGGGCTGACTTCATCAAGTCGCGCGAGAATGCGTCAGGGAAGCAGCAGGCCGAAAGAAAGCGACAGAAGCTCAGACTGGTCGCCTAACGAGGAAGCGACTCGGCCGGGTCCCGGCCGAGTCCGTCGGTGCTGCCGGTGATAAATACGATAGCACTTAGGCCGACTTTTGCTGCGGCAGCGGCGCCGACTTCTTCGCCCCTGCCTCCTTTGGCTTCTTGCATTCGATTGGCATCAGCATTTCTTCTGTCCGACGGAGGCCTTCTTCGGCTTCTTGGCCGCCTTTGCCGGTGCCGCCTCCTGCCCCACAGACCGCCGCAGCGCCTCCATTAAGTCGACGACGTTGCTCGGTACCGGCTTTGACTTGGGGGTGATCGGCTTTACGGCTCGCTTTTGGTTGATTCGGCGAGATGCGCCAAGCTGCGCCTTAGCCGGTCTCAACCCTCCTCGCTCGAAAAAGAACGGCCAGCGCGGAAGCGGCGGCCCAGTCTCACAATCTGCCTGGGCCGCAGGCCCGATCAGGCGTGCGCTAGGGGAGCATCGCCTCAACGGAAAATGGCACCCGGAGAGCGTGAGCATAGAGCGACCCGAAGGGGCACGCGGGTCCGAGTGTAGCGACGAGACCGGTTCAATAGCGGCACCCGGGAACGGGGCAGTGATAGCGATCGCCGCAGGCGAGTCCCTTTTCCGAGTGTCCCCGGCGAGGAGCACCAAAGCTCTAACGCGAGGAATCGAAGCAGCAAGGTCGAGACGCTGCGCGGCTCGGTTCACGAGCCCCCCGCCCCCTGGGCTTGTATACGCTCGATGATCGCACTCGCCATTGAATTCAGCAGCATGGAGAGCGTGAGAGCCGTAGTCGACAACGCCCTATCCGCAGCTGGGCTTCCGACTGCCACAACCGCCAGACAGGCCAGCTCTCATCAGCGGATACGGGAGTCGTGAGCATCCTTCTATGCGAGGCAAATCCATCACGACGATTGCCCCTCCGCGTAGGAAGCGGCGGCGGATTGGAATGCTTCGTGGATGTCACGAGATCGCCTCGGAAAAAAGGCCCTCATTTCTCCGTCGTCCAGCGGATATTTCTTCAAATTGAAGGTCCCGTGGAGTTCGCGCATTTCATAGAAACGAACGGGGCGTCGCCTGCCATCCAGCGCCGTGACGATAGCGTACTTCACGGCTTCCTTGCAGCGCATTCCGAAAATCACCTCTTCGAGCTCCAGTAGGGAACGCTGCACCCCGCGCGGTCCAATCAAACGCCATTCCTGCTCGTATCGCCAGCTCGCCGCCTTTCGCAACAGAACGGCCTCGTCGACCTGACGACGAGCGTCCTTGTCGCCGTCGAGCATCGCTAGGACCTTGCTGGCATCGACGAGCCGCGTGCCGCCGTACTTTACCTTATGGAGATCATCGTGCGCATCAGACGGCACCGAGTAGCCGATGCAGACACCGTGATGCTGATCGCCATAGTGGCTCCACATCAACGGGCAGGTGGCGCGCTGCCCCATAGACACAATGCCCTTGTCATATTGCAGCAGCAGTTCCTTCTCCAGATAGCTACCAAGCAAAAACTGAAGAGGGTCATCTATTTCATAGCTTGGGTCGGTAGCGTTGTAGCTGATTTCCGAAATGATCCGATCGGCCTGTAGGCGGCTAAGTCGATCGATATGATCCAGGGTTTTCGGACCTTTGTACCTGATTGTCTTAGCCGCGGCTTTCATCTCCGCGCTGACGCGCCGCTCGACGAGTTGGCGTAACGCGCGCTCGAGGTCTGTGGCGGGAAGATCGGTGTTGAGCGACGGCCGCGTGTCGAGCGGATCATTGAATGTGCTCGGATCGGCATAAAAGAGATTGTCCGCAATGATCATATCGAGTGTGAGATTATTGAACGCGCGGTACTTGAACAGCCGCCTCGGAACGTTTCGTTTTTCTGCCATGGCTCCTCCTGACCAGCGATTCGGGTTCGGGGGTTTGGGTTACGAATGGGGCGGGTGGCAACACGGTGGGTGTTACAGTGGATTTCGACCTAGCGCTGCGCCTACTATGGCCGGATTTGGTTAGCTCGGATCTACGGATTGTGGTTCACACGGGAGAGGTCCAAGGTTCGATCCCTTTTGCGCCCACCATCCTGCCTCAGGCTTGTAACCCATCTTTACCAGCAATGGTGCGGCGGTGCTTATGGTGCACCCTAAGCTCTTTCCAAAGCTTTCTTGAATCTCTGCTGGTCATTCTGGTGTGACAGTAGCGATGCTCCTGGCGAGTCTATTTGTCACTCGGCAACGACGTCAAAGGCGCGAAGAATTTTCTCGTTGAATATGGCAAGGTTGGAGATGAGCCCCGGAACTTGCTCTAGCGGAATCGCCCGTTGCCCGATTGCCTTATTAAAAACTCGCAAGAGGCGTGTAAGGCCATAATGCAGAAAGGCTCGCCTGGTTTTCCCAGAATCAGGGACGGCGATGGCATCACCCTCGATGATAATTTGATTCCCTGCGCGCGGGTCCATTTCGAGAACGAATGTCTTGCACGCGAACGCGAACTCGATTTCCTGAACAGTCAGTATAACGCGCCTCGAGCTTGGCTTCCCCATCGTTTCCCAACACCATGGCACCCCCGCTGCGGAGGTCCGACGGAACGATGAATACCATCACCGCCGCAAGCAGTTCCTGCCGAAATCGGCTCACTACTTTCTAGCGCCGCCTTCTCTGCCGCGGATTACGCCAGCCACGGCAGATCATGCTGCGATTCCATGAAGAGCGGCGATTTGCCATTGGCGTGTCCAAGCAGGATTCGATATGCTCGGTGACAATCTCGCGGCAGCAACGATCAATGCGCCGAGGTTGCTGAGCAGCCGCACTTATTGGAGCAAGGTCGTGTACCGCCCATCTGAAATGCAGGCAAAAGCATCACGGGATGAAGCCGGCTTTCGCATGATGCAACTGCCGGACTTACGAATCAACTACGAGCCGCTCGATCCCGACTTTCTCGATCGTCCGGTTGTCTCCATCGCCATCGAGACACGACAAAATGACGATGAACTTCCGATGCACACGCATCGGAAGGGGCAGCTGGTGGTCGCCTCGCGCGGCTCAGTCATGTGCCGGGCGCCCGACGGGCTGTGGATCGTTCCGCCGCAAGGGGCCGTCTGGATCCCCGGTGGCGTGCAGCACAGCAATTGCGTCTCGTCATTCGGCAAGATCTATTGCGTCTTCATCGATCCCCGAGCGATGAAGCTGCCGTCCGAATGCTGCACATTCACGATCTCACCCCTTGTGCGTGAGCTGATCGACAGGCTTGCCTCTTTCCCCCCTCTATATTCCGTAGGCGGGCCGACCAGCCGGCTCGCGCAGGTCCTCCTCGACGAACTGGTGCAGATGGATTCCGAGCAGATGTATCTGCCAATCTCGCGCGACATTCGTCTGCAACAGCTGGCGACCGCTCTACTGCGAGATCCTGGCGACCGCAGCACGCTCGACGAATGGGCGGAGCGCTATGCGATGAGCGAACGGACGCTGGCGCGCCTCATCCAAAAGCAGACGGGCCTGACGTTCGGCCGCTGGCGCCAGCGTCTGCATATCCTGGTTGCGCTCCAGCGGCTGTCGGTGGGAATATCGGTTCAGACGGTGTCGCAGGATCTCGGCTACGAGACGCCGAGCGCCTTCATCACCATGTTCAAGAAGGCGTTGGGCAAGAGTCCTCGCCGATACCTGGCCGATCGAAAGATGAGCGGCACCTCGACCACGCCTTGACCAGCGAGGGCACAGGTTCGCCGTCAAAGCCCGAGATAGGCGCGCCGGACATCCTGATTGGTGAGCAGAGCGGCGGCGGTGCCTTCAAGAACAACACTTCCGTTCTCGAGCACATAGCCGCGATCTCCGATCGAAAGCGAGTCCGCGACGTTCTGCTCGACCAGCAGGATGGTAGTCTTCTTGGCATGCAGCATCTTTACGATATCGAACATTGCGCTGGTCAGTGCCGGTGAAAGCCCGATCGAGGGTTCATCGAGCATGATGAGCTCGGGTTCGGCCATGATGGCACGGCCGATCGCGAGCATCTGCTGCTCACCGCCGGACAGCGTGCCCGCGGCCTGCAGCCGCCTCTCCAGCAATCGCGGGAAGAGCCCATAGACCTGCTGCATGTTGCCCGACCTGCGAGCCCTAGCGCGCTTGAGCGAGCCTCCAATGAGCAAATTCTCCTCGACCGACAGGTTTCGAAACAGCTCGCGCCCTTCGGGCACTTGCGCGATGCCGAGCTCGCAGATCTCCCACGGTGGAAGGCCCGCAATATTGATGCCGCGCCACCGTATCTCGCCATCCAGGGGCCGGACGACGCCGGCGATCGACCGAATAAGAGATGTCTTGCCGGCACCATTTGCGCCGACGACGCTCAGCAGCTCTTCCGGATAGATGCTGAGCGACACACCATTGAGCGCGATGGATCCGCCATAACCGACCGTCAGATATTGCACCGTGAGAAGCGGCTCGCTAGGCACGGAACCCCTCCCCGAGATAGCCGGCAATAACCTCCGGATGACTGACGATGTATTGCGGCGTGCCTTCCGCGATCTTCGCGCCATGATGGAGGACGATGACGTGTTCGGCGGCTTCCATCACAATACGCATGACGTGCTCGACGAGCAGGATCGACAAGCCCTTCTCGGCAAGGCGCCTAAGCACCGCGACCACCGCCGCAGCTTCGGGGGGCCGCAACCCTGCCATGACCTCGTCGAGCAGCAGCAGGCGTGGCCGGGTCGACAGAGCCTTGGCAGTTTCGAGCATCTTGCGATCGGGGAGTGTTAGCTTGCTAATGGCGGCGTCGGCCTTCGGACCGAGTCCCACCAAGTCGAGAGCCTCGCGGGCAGCGTCCCTCGCCTCGCTTACTTTTCGTGTCCAGCTGAACGCGCCGACCATGGCATTCTCGATCACTGTCATGTCGCGCATAGGCCGGACCACCTGGAATGTACGGCCAATACCGAGCCGGCAGATGTTCTCGGCCGGAAAGCCGGAGATCAGCTTGCCGCGGAATCTGATCGATCCCTGGGTGGGCGGAAAGGCACCGGCAATCAGATTGAAGCATGTCGTCTTGCCCGCGCCGTTCGGCCCCACGAGCGCGGTGATCCCTTCGCCCTTGAGCCGAAAGCTGACATTGTCGACTGCGAGCAACCCGCCGAACCGGCGCGAGACACCGTCGAGTTCGAGAAGATCGCTCACTTCTTTACCTGCTCCATCTGGAGGTAACCGAACCAGGAAAATCGGGTGACTGATTTGGCCAGATTGACCATGGCCGGTACGATGCCATCCGGCAGCAGCCAGACGGCGGCGATCAAGGCGAAGCCGTAGGCGACATTGTTAAGCCCGGGAATCCCGAACTTGTTGCCGATGGCACTCGCGAGATGATCCAGGGGCAGCGTGATAAGCGTGCCGACCAGCGGCCCGAAGGCCGTTCCTAATCCGCCGACCACCGGGCCGACCAGAATGTCGACCGAGATTCCCATGCCCATGATCGAATCCGGGAATACCGAGCCTTGAACAAGCGCGAGCAATCCTCCGCCAACCGCCGCCCAAGCCCCGGAGAACGAAACGATGACGATCTTATGCAGGAATGTACGTACACCCAGCGCGCGCGAGGCTTCTTCGTCGTCCCGCATTGCGCGCCAAACATAGCCCAGGAAGGATTGGCGAATGAGAGCCGTGACGCTGATGCCGAGAAAGACCGCGGCAAGCGCCACGAAATAATAAAAGCGCGCATCGCCGCGTAACATCCAGAGCGAGTTCGGCCCGGATTGTGCCGGGAAGAAGAGCCCCTGCATGGCGCCGACGAATTCCCAGCCGCTTAAGACGACCCGAGCAAACTCGGCTGCGGCGATCGTCAGTAGCGCGAAATAGATGCCCCGGACCTCGAAACGAAAGCTCAGCCAGGCCAGTGCTGCGCCGACCGTGGCTGCCAGCGCCATCCCGACGACCAAACCGAACCAAGGGCTCAGGCCGTAGCGGATGTTGAGAACCGCGACGGAGTAGGCACCGATGCCGACGAACAGCGCGTGACCGATCGAGAGCTGGCCCCCGAGGCCCAGCATGATGCTCCATGACTGCCCGATAAAAGTGAACAGGAAGACGATCGTCAGCAGCGAGATCAGGTAGGGGTTCAGCACGCCGCCAAGTCCGGAAAGGACGCTGAAGGCCGCAAGACTGGCGAGAACCGCGCCACGGTCCGGCAAGACGTCACGTTTCTTTTGCACCGAAGAACCCTCTTGGACGCGCGATCAGGACGATCATCAGCAAGCCGTAGGACAGCGCGGACTTCAGGGACGGCGCAAACAGGAGTGCTGCGACCGCTTCCGTGAGCCCGATGGTCAACCCTCCGACGAGGGCGCCCACGAAACTTCCGAGACCACCGACGATGACCGTGACGAACGCCAGCAGGGTGAAGTCGACGGCGAGGAAAGGTTGGGCATCGAACAACGGCGATATCAGCGCACCGGCGACGCCGGCGCAGGCCGCTCCGATGCCGAACGTGATGGCGTAGATCTTCGGGATCGGCAGCCCGACCATCAGGCCGCCCAGCCGGTTGTCGGCGGCGGCGCGGATGAAGCGACCGAATGTCGAGTATTTGAGGAATCCGGCGAGCGCCAGGATCATCACGGCCGCGACGATGGCCGCCTGCAGCCTGGCAAGGTCAAGCCGGATCGGTCCAAGAGCGATGGTCTCGAAGGACAGATGCGAGATCGAAGGGCGCGGGTCGGGTCCAAACGCGATCAGTTGCGCTCCGCTGAGGACCAGCGAGATGCCAATGAAGAGAATGAACTGGATGTGGTGTGGCCGCGTGACGAACCGCTTTACCACCGACGTCTCCAGCGAGTGGCCGAAAACGAACAGCAGTGCGCCGGCGCTGACGGCCGCAACGATGGTCGGAATGCCCCACCAAGCTCCGGCGAAATAGCCGACATAGAGGCCTAAAACGACCATCGCACCGTGCGCAAAATTGACGATGCGGATAACGCCGAAGATGATCGTCAGCCCCAGCGCAATCATGCCGTAAACGAGACCCATGAGGATCCCGCTTACGAGAACGTTGCCCCATAATATCAGCATCTAGCGCTTCCCGAACGGTGCAAGGGGATATTGCGGCTTGTACTCGGCGATGCCGTCGGGGCCGACGACGTGGGGCTTCGATTCCTTCGCTTGAAGAACCGCCACGGCCGCGCCGGTGTTCTGCCCGGTCGCATCAAATCTGATCGGGCCGCTGTACATGAGGATGGGCTTCAGGTCCGTCGCCTTGAGCGCCGCGTGGATCTCGGACGAGACCGCCGACTTGGCACGCGCGACCGCATCGGCCACGATATGGACCGCCTCGAACGCGCACCCAGAATTCGCGTCCATCCATTCGTTGGGATAGGTAGACTGAAATCTGTCCACGATCGTGCGGGTATCTTCGCCTTTCGGATTGTACCAGAGGTTCGACGACATCGCGCCATCGGCATACTTTCCAAGCGCGTCGTAAAACGCCTTGTCGGGCACGCCGTTGCCATTCGGCGAGAACATCAACTTCGGGTTCCATCCCTGCTTGATGCATTCCCGAACGATCATGATGGCGTCGTTGACGCGCGTAACCGACACCAGGGCATCGGCACCGGATGCCTTCGCCTTCGCCACCTCGACCGAAAGATCGCGCGCCTTCTCGTCGTAGGGGATGTATTCGAGCAGCTTGACCGGAACGTCGAGTTCTTTCCAAGCGGCATCGAGGCTGGTCGCGGTGGACGTTCCCATCGTATTGCTGAGATGCAGCACGACTGCGCCCTTGGGAGGATCCTTCACGCTTGTGACCAGCGCCTTCATTTCAGCAAGCGACTGACGCACGATCGTGGCAGCAGGCGGATAGAACCGGAACACCTGCGTGAAACCCTGCGAGGTAACCTGGTTGGCGCTCGCGACATGCACCACCATGGGCACCTTTGCCGCTTCGGCGGCCTGAAGCGCCGAGATGGTTGCGCCGGAGTCCCACGCGCCGATCAGGACGTTGCAACCCTGTTGAATCAGAGAGTCGGCCGCAATCCGGCCGTTCTCCGGCTTGCTCTGCGTGTCAGCGTGCACGACGGTCATGTCGACGCCGTAGCGCTCCTTGGCAAATTTGGCGCCGAGATCAATGCCGCGCACGCAGGCCTGACCGGGAAATGCAAGTATGCCGCTACTCGGCATGATCGCACCGACCTTGACGGGCGGCGGCGCTGCCGCGCGAACCCAGGGAACCATCGTCGCAGCTGCGAATCCTGCAGCGCCCTTCATCGCCGTGCGTCGGTTAATCGTTGGTCCCTTCAGGTTGATCATCGAAGTCTCCGTTCATGAAGAAGTGATGCGTGCATAAATCAGACGGACTTTTCAGGTCCGGCACGATCGAGGTTTGCAGGTACGGCAAATCGTCCCTGCCCGTAGACGAGGGGCTCGAGGTCCTCGCGGTGCATCTCGGCGAGTACCGCACCGACAAACACGGTATGCGTGCCGGTCGGATGTACGCCGATGACCCGACAGTCGAAGCTGCTAAGGGCATCGATCAGAATCGGTGCTCCCGTTCTGAGCGAATGCCACTCTTTCTCGGCGAAACGAACGTCGCCCTTGCTGCCGTCCTGGCCGGAGAACTTCTGAGCCAGCGGCACATGAGATGACGACAACACATTCCAGCCGAACGAACGGGTCTTGACGATCGTGTCGTGCGCACCTGCCGATTTGTTGACGCAGACGAGAACCGTCGACGGCTCGATGCACAGCGAACAGGCGGCGGTGACGGTCAAGCCGTGGCGCGCGGGGTAGGATCCAGACGTCACGATCGACACCGCACCGGTCACGCCTCTGAGTGCCCTCTTGAACGAAATGCTGTCGACGAGATCGTTTGGATCGAATTGAGCTTCGGCAGTCATGGCTTCTCTTCCTGCGTTGGCAGATCGTTCTGGGCGAGCAACAAACGGCTCCCCGCTCATGCTTTGGCTCGCTCGAAAAACTGGATCAGGTTGTTCTGGGGATCGCGGATCTGGGCGGTGCGGCCGTGGCTGCCCATGTCGCGGATGCCCGAGATATTGGTCCCGCCGGCATCGACGGCTTTCGCCAGCGCGGCTTCGAGCCCCTCGACTTCGAGAACCACGACGGCATTCGACGAGGGTTGCACCGCCGATTCCTCGAGGCCGGCGATGCAGAATGCGGCACCGTCCGTTGCAAATTGGATCCACCGCTCGCCATCGGCGAAGCGAACCGGCATGCCGATCTCGCGATAGAAGTGCGCCAGGGCTTCGGGGTCCGACGCCGTCAGGTACGCGTGTTTGATCTTCATGGGCTGACCCCGTGCGATCTCGATGTCGGCGACAATTGCTCCTTGATGAGCTGCTCTTCGGAATCGTCATAGAGCGTGTCGATCAGCGACTTGTAGCGTTCCATCAGCGGCTTGCGTCGCTTCTTGCGCGTCGGCGTCATGACGCCGGTGTCGGGTGAAAGCTCCTCGGGTAGGATGCGGAACGACTTGATCTGCTCCACGCGCGCAAGACGCATGTTGGCCTTCGCTACCTCGCCTTCGATCAGGCGGATCACGATCTCGGACTTGGCGAGATCCTTGTATTCCCTCACCTGGTCGTCACGCGACCTCGCCCAGTCCATGCCGGCGGTGGCGTCGACCTCGATCAACGCCGTTAGGTACTTCCTGCCCTCGCCGATCACGGCGGCTTCAGAGATGTAGGGGCTCTGGCGCAGCTCGTTCTCGATCTGGGTTGGGCTGACCGATTTGCCGCCCGAGGTGTTGATGATCTCCTTCTTGCGATCGACGAGCTTGTAGGATCCATCCGGCTGAACCTGGACGATATCGCCGGTATAGAGCCATCCATCCTTGAGGGCGGACTGCGTCTCGGCAGGCTTGTTCCAATAGCCGGTGAATAGCCCCGGGCCCCGAACGATCATCTCGCCGTCTTCGAGAACCCGGGTTTCCCACGCCGGGTCCTGGACCGGGATGCCGACCGTACCGGCCTTCGACCAATCCGCCATCTGGCCGAGATTGCCGCCGACCATCTCGGTCTGGCCGTAGCACTCCTTGAGGTTTAGTCCCCAGAGCTGCCACAGGGTCATCACCTCCGATGGCATGGGGGCCGAGGCAGTATAGGGATAGGTGAGTTGATCAAAGCCGACTTCGGCAAGAAGGGGACGAAACACCTGCTCGCGGCAGACTTCGAACAGACCATCGAGGAAGGGATTCGCCTCGCGGCCGGCCTGGCGGTGCGCCAGCACTGTCTTAGCGATCCGCATCGCGTGCTTGTAGTTCTGGCGGAACCGCCCGGAGCCGGACTGGACCTTGCTCAGGATCAGCGCGGCATTGCGCTGATAGAACCGCGGCGGCGCCATGTAGAAGGTCGGCTTAACTTCGCGGATCGTCGCAGCGAACTCGGCCGTGGTTTCACCGAAATGCGGTACGACCCGCGTGATCAGCGGCTTCGTCGTTGCTTGCGCGCGCGCGACGGTGTGCGACATCGGCAGGTGCACAGCGACGCGCTGCGGCTCGGTGGCGAGTGGCGGGCAGAACGTGATGTTTGTATGGGCCCCGGCAAGCAGCGCCGTGTGGCTGAGAATGGCGCCCTTGGGATAACCCGTCGTTCCCGAAGTATAGCCGATCGTCGCGATGTCGGAGGCTTTCGCAATGGCGGCCTCTTCAGCGAGGGCCGCGGCAGCATCGACCGTCACCGCGCCGATGAAGTCTACCAACGTCGTGACGTTGTTTGCCGGCGACGCCCCGCTCCAGCCGGGATCCATAATGACGATCTTATCGAGCGCGGCCGCCTGGCTGCCGGCGAGAAACGCGCGAAGCTGCGGCTCTCCGCCGACGAAGCCGATCCGCGCCCCCGAGTCCCGCAGGTAATAGTCGACCTCCTCGGGCGAGGACGTGAAGTAGATGCCGACCGTCACGGCGCCGGAGCAGATCGTGGCCATGTCGGCCAGCAGCCACTCCTGCGACACGTCGCCCATGATCGCGACTCGATCGCCGCGATTGAGCCCGACGGCCTTCATCGCAGCTGAGATGCGGCAAACCAGCGAGGCGTACTCCTGCCAGGTGGTGCAAAGCCATTGGCCGTTCCGCTTCTGACGGAAGGCGACCTCCCCGGCCCGTTCGACGCTTCTGGCCTGCAGCAGGCTCGGGATTGTCACGTTGGCATATTGGGCGCCGGACGCTGGCGACGGCACGGTCATCGTCATTTCTCCGCGAAGCGCTTGCGCTTTTCGGCAAAGGCCGCGACGGCTTCGCGGCGCTCGGGACTTGCAAAGGTCAGCGTTTCCAGCGCAGTCGACGTATCGAGCAGCAGGTGAGTGTATTCCTTGATGATCTTGTTGACGGAATACTTGGTCCAAACGATCGCGTCCCGCGGGCCACTCGCCAGCATTTCGGCATATTCGATCGCGTGATCGCGGACATCACGCCCGGTCACCACTTCGTTGATCAGCCCGATCGCAGCTGCCTTCTCTGCGGAGATGAAATCGCCCGTCATCAGATAGTGCTTGGCGCGCGCCGGCCCAATCAGGAGCGGCCACATGACCGCGCCGCCGTCACCGGCAACGACGCCGGCCGTCACGTGCGTATCGGCGAATCGGGCGCTGGAATGCGCGAAGACGATGTCGCACATCAGGGCGAGCGTCGCGCCGAGACCAACGGCGGCGCCGTTGACCGCGGCAATGATCGGCGCTTCGACCTCGAGAATGTTGCGGATCAGATGACGCCCGCCGCGGGTCGCCGACGGAATCGTGCTCTTGTCGAGCGTCTTCTGGTCGCCGCCCGAGCAGAAGCCCCGGCCGGCGCCGGTCAAAACGATGGCGCGGACGTCTTTGTCGGAATCGAGGTCGATGAAGACGCGCTCTAGCTCGTCGTGCATCTCCCAGTTCACAGCGTTAAGAATCTCCGGGCGGTTCATCGTCACGACGGCGACGCCGCTGGGACGCTTTTCAACCAGCAGATAGGTGTAGCTATGGGGTGTCATGACTCTCTCCTCAGGCCGACTTGGCCGCCGGCGCTTCATTTTGCGGACGCATTGCCCTGATCCTGTCGAGGATCTCGTCGGTCGGGCGAACGACGTTGTTGCGGTCGTTGAAGTGGGGGATGACATAGCGGCCGACCATCTCGATCCCCTCCATGATCTTCTCGTGAGTGACGGAGTCGAGATGCAGCAGCACCTCCTGGATGCCCATCGCCTGGAATTTCTCGATCTGGCGGATGACGGTGTCGGGGCTGCCGCAAACCGTCGTACCTGAGTGATTGAGCAGATAGTCCCAATCGCGGCCTGCACGCTCCATCGCGGGCACGCTCTCGCTCATGTAGGAATAGTCGTCGGCGAGCTTGGCGAGACGCGGATAGGCGTCAGTCGAGATGCGCGCGTAGTGCATCAGCGCTTCGGCGTAGTCCTCCTTGGCGGCCTGATCGGTCTTGCCGATGCCGAAGAACAGCGGCACGCCGACGCGCGGGCGATCGAGAGGACCGGTCTCGTCACGCTTCCACGCCTTGTGATAGGCATCGATCAGCTTCTGCTGATTCTCGAAGCCCTGGTAGATCGTCGCGCTCATGAGAGCGAGGCCTTCGGCACCGGCCCAGGCGTGGCTGCGCTCGCTCGTCGCAGCGATGCCGATGACCGGATACGGCTTCTGCACCGGCTTCGGCACCAGCATGCGCGGGGGAACCTGGTAGTATTCGCCCTCGAAGGTAAAGATGTCCTCGCGCATCGCCTTACGCAACAGGGCCATGCCTTCTTCCATCTGCGGCAGGGTTTCTTTGGGGTCGACGTTGAAAGCGCGCATGGCGATCGTCGTATTGGCGCGCCCGCAATACATCTCCATGCGCCCGTGGGACAGAATGTCGCTGACGGCGAGCCGTTCGGCGGAACGCAGCGCGTGGTTGATACGCTGGGGCATCAGAGTCACTGCGGTGCGAAGGCGAATCCGCTCGGTGACGGCGGCGAGGTAACCGAACACGACTTCGGGTGCGGAGCTCGAGATGCCGCCGAGTGCGACATGCTGCTCCGACAGCGCGACGAAGTCGAAACCCATCTTCTCGGCCAGCCTGGCCTCGTCGACAAGTTCGTGCAGTCTGCGAGCATAGCTGTGTCCGACTTGCGTTTCCTGCTCCGACCACAATCCAAACTTGAGTGACATTCAGCGCTCCCTTGGCGTCGCTTTTGATGCGAGGAGAGAGTGTCACAGCTCGCGCAACATTTTCTCCCGAAGGTGACCCTGCGAGATGCGACCTTCCCTATTTTATGCTGCGCGACAAACGTGCGCTGTCGTATGCGGCTCTCGCAACCCTGGCAAAGAAAAAAGCCCCGCAATGGAAGTTGCGGGGCTGAATCCTTGCCGACGGGAGGACGTCGTCGCGTCAATCGACCGCGCGAAAGAACTTCGTCAGGAGGCCAGCGACGTCATGCAGGCATCGTTCACCGATTGCGACCGTCGAGCCATGCGGATCGCCGACGATACCGTTTTTGGACACGGATACGATGCCGTTCTTCCACATTAGATCCAGTTGATCGGGAGTCAGCGCACCGAGATGGCCGCGCGCGAAGCGATCGACGCGGACGCTCTCCGGCCGAAGCTTGAGCATCAGCGACGTCTCGGCGATATCGGCGTGCCCACCGACATGGTCCGGATCACCGCCTGCCTCCTGCACGCAGTGCTTCCAGCATCCGATCCAGGCCTGGGAGTCCGTATAGGCGGCTATGCGAACCTTGCCGTTCGTTGCCTGCCGCAACCGCGGCAGCATGTCCGCCAAAACCGGAAAATTCCCGATATGGCCGGAGAACAGCAGGATGTGCTTGAAGCCGTGAAGGACGAGGCTTGTGCAATAATCCTGGCACACCGCTTCGAATGTCTCCTTGCGCAACGAGATCGTCCCCGACAGCGCCAGATGATGCGCGGAGCAACCGACCTTGATAGTCGGCGCGATCAGCGTCCTGCCGAGCTCTTGCGCGATCAGCACCGCCAGATGTTCGGCGTGATCGGCATCCATGCACAGCGGCAGATGGGGACCATGCTGCTCGATCGCACCGCAGGGGATGAGCACAGTATCGAAGCCGTCACTCAACGCGTTCGACACGTCTTCGAACGTCATGAGTTCGAGCTTCAAAGCGCCTGTGGGTGTGTTCTTGACCATTTTTCTTTCATTTCCGGGCGAGGAACCGTGCGCGGGCATCTGCAGACTGGTCGTTGTCGAGATATTGGCTGAGGTCGCTGACCGTCATCTGTTCAAGCTCGTCGTCGCTTATCTGGCCCGTCAAATTCAACGATCGCTTGATGGCCGCAAAGAGTTTTGGGTCCTTGCTTCGGAAGTCCCGGCAGACATCGATCGCGCGATCCAGTACGGCGTCGGTGTTAACCACTTCGTCGAAGGCACCGATCTGAATCGCTTTCGCCGCATCGACGAGGACTCCTGAGTAGAGCAAGATCTGCGCCGCCCGCTTTCCCAGCCGCAGCGCGGCCTGGCGCATGCCTTTGGCAACCGGCAGAAGACCGTGATTGATCTCGGGAAAGCCGATCTGGGCCTTGTGGTCGGCAATCACGTGATCGGAATGCAGGAGGAATTCGAGGGCGCCGCCGACCGCGTAACCGCGCACAGCACAGACCACGGGACCCGGATAGCGTTCGAAAGCGCACAACACTGCATGGAAAAATCGAATGCGCTGCGCGGCGACTTGCAGCCCGGTGACTTCGCGAATATCGCCGCCAGCACTGAAGAAGCGATCTCCCTCGCCGGTCAGAACGATGCCGGGTGGTTCCCGCTCGGATTCCAGGCGCCTGATCTCTTCGAGCAATCGCGCAATCAATGCATAATTAAGGGCGTTTGCGGGAGGCCGGTTCATCGTGAGGACGACGAGGTCCGGCTCACGCCTGATCTTGAGAATGTCTGCATCCATCATGCCCGATAAACTAACGGGCTCCGCGTTGAATGAGCTACCGTATTGTGAGAGGCTTGACCCGATCGACGGCAGAAACGATTGCTCGGAGCGCTCCGTGCCGACTTTTCTGCTGCACCGCGTTTCCGGGTCCTTCGACCCAACCCGGCGAGAACGTAGCACTCTGATTGAGCAATTTGATCCAATCCTGATCAGGCGATTGGATCGATATTGGTCAGTTCGAAGGGCGGCTTATGACATAAATTTCAAAGTTGTCTGTTTTTCGATATAAGATGACAATTTAGCGAAATACAGACCTCCAGAGCCGCCTTAGCTTCCTGGAATACCCGAAGCTGCGGCTCTTACCCAGAAAAACTCGCCCGCGGGTATTTGGGGAAAGTTAAGGAGGTCTCGATGAGCTTTGACACGCTCGACAAAATCGATCTGCGGATCCTGCAAGAACTTCAGAATGACGCCAGTCTCACCAATGTCGAGCTGGCCTCGCGCGTCAACCTCTCCCCGTCCCCTTGTCTTGCCCGAGTCAAGAATCTGGAGCGGCTCGGCGTGATCAATCGGCGCGTCGCCGTGGTCGATCCGCAGATTGTTGGCCTGCGCGTCATGGCGTTCATCCAGGTGACGTTGGAAAAACACGTGCAGAGTGTCCGCGACGGCTTTGCGACTGAAGTCGGCCGCATCGCCGAAATCATGGACTGCTATCTCATGGTCGGAGATCAGGATTATCTGTTGCGTGCCATTGTATCCGACGTATCCGACCTCGAAAATCTGATTGCACGCATATCCCGGATCGCCGGCGTCGCGAGCATCCGCTCTGGTCTCGCGGTGCGCAACGTCTCCAGCCGGCGAGCACTGCCGCTCGATGTATCCAGGCCGATCCAGGTAAAGTCGGCGCCAGCCGACTCGGAACGACATCGCCCATCGCTACATCGCCACCTACAAGCTCTCGCCTGACAAGCAACCAAAATCTTCGTACAATACGGCCCTGACGCCCCTGTTCAACGGCGGCACGTTTGCCGGTCTACCAATTGTCGACTGAAGCTGGGCCGAAAGCCCCACCGCCGAGGGACGCGGCCTGGGTGCCAACAAGCTAGGGGGCGATACGCGAGTAGACGAAGCTCCGCGCCGTCCGTACCTGCGAGCGTTGTGGGTTTATGGCGCTCTCGGAGGGCGGAGTGGTTTGCTGTAATTTCAATAGGTTACAACGTTGGGAAAAGGTTTAAGGTGCATTTCCCGCCTATAAGTCGTTTTCCGTTACGCCATCGAGATGAGGCTGCGGATTGTGATGCTGTCGGTCATGTGAGGTTCTCCCTTTGGTTATCGGCTGCGCCGTCGCGGCCGGTCGGGAGAATTCAAGGCACGCGCTGCGGGCCTATTCACCCCGACCCTACCGGCCGGGTGGTGCGGGCGCCCAACCGCGAGGCCTCCGAACGGCACAAGAGAAGCCGAGCAAACCTTGAAGCCTCTCGGCTCCTTGGACTATGAATGGAGCATGAACGCTAGAGTAACGCAGTTGGCAATTCACGAGGCGCTGTGCGGCCTGTTTGGCCCCGATCTGGTGAAGTCTGAGTGGAGCGTTCGCACCGATGCGACCGATAAAGTATTTGATCGCTCAACCTACGCGCCGCGCCTAGACATCGCGGTAGGGCCGTTCAATGTCACGCGCGAGCGAAAGCACGATGATCTGGCCAGCATTGATGATTATGGGCGTCATCCCTTCATTCGCTGGTTGCGCACCGAAGTCGAGCGGCAGAACCACGGCGGCTTTTACTTGAATCCAAACCCGCGCTGTTTGTTGGCGATCGAGCTGGAATATAGCACTTCATCCAAACACATCCTCGGCGGCATCACAAACGCGAGCCTACTCGGGGCTATCGGCGTCATCGTTGGGCCAGCAGCCTACATCGCGAAGATCCAGCGAATTGCTCAATACGCCGCCCGGCTGCGCCAAATCGAGAAGGCGCATGATGATATGTTTGCGAACATCGCCTGCTTTCCGGAGGACGAATTTCTGCGGCTCCTGGCACCGCGGCGATAACGACGCGTTTCGGATGCGCGTTTCGGTGCATAGATCCAAGGGCGACGCCTGTAGAGTCCGCTTTCTGACGCCTAGTCGAGGACCTCAGCCGCCACAGGCCCCGCCTCATAGAGTTGACCTTCTTTTTCAAGTGTTTTCCGACGAGTATTCGCGGCCGTGACAAAGGCGCTGAGCTTGTCGAGGTCGGCTTTAATTTCCGTAAATTTCGGAAGATCACCCGGCACCCCCGCTGATTGGTCGTGGCCGGAATACTTCGAACACCGCGTCATGCCGGCGTGCACCGCCTCGTAGTCCGCTTGCTCGACGCGGGCGGCCCTCAATTTGAGGGTCGCGACATTGGGCCGGAAACGGCCGACAACGCCCGCGAAAAGAATCTCTTCGATGGCGTGCTCCCAGGTTTCGCGCATCTTGCTGTACACATCCGTGACAAACGAGCGCTCGGTCTCATCGGTTTCCGAATAGGTCGGCTTCTTCTTTTGCAGCAAGCCGTCGATGATTGAGATTCGCTTCGTGACACCCATGGAAATCCAGGGCTCCTGACCGGCGTCGATGATGCCGAATCGTCCATCGGCGTGCTTGGCGATCCATTCCTCTCGCAGAGGCACCTTCATGTCCCGCGCGGCTTCGAAAACGGCATGGTGAAAGAAGAGATTGTGCGTGAAGATAATGACCTGCCGTCCGGCGGCAGCCTCTTTGACTAGGCGTTTCGCCACGGCCTCCATTCGGGCATGATCCAGCGACGATACCGGATCATCGACCACGATTCCATGCCTGGCGCCGACCTCCTTCAATTCCGCAAGGAAGCCTGCCAGGGCGAGCGCCCGTTTCTCTCCTTCGCTCAGGATGTCACTGTTCTTCCCGACCTTCTGCTGGGCCTCCAGTCCGATATGCACCTTGCTTTTGCCCACCTCGCCCCGGTCGGCAAGTTTCAGCGGTAGATGCTGGAGGTCGAGGGCTTTGATCTCGTCTTCGAGGCTGGTTTGCAAGGAAGCGGTCAGAACCTTCCTTCTGATGCGGGTGATATGTGAGGTAATCCCGGCGACAGAACAGGCGGAGACGCACGCCTTGGTCTTCAGGAGCAGAGCGAGCGAATTCCGCCGCGCCACGAAGGTCTCGATGTCGGCCGCGAACTTCTTCCGCGCTTCCGGCTCGTCGAACTCTTGCTGACGCTTCAGTCGCTTGGCTGTCTCGTCCGCCCTTGGTTTAAGCCCGTTGATTTCGTTGGCAAGGGCGGTGACTTCAGCTATCAATTCGTCGATGGTCGACCGGTCGAGATCCACGAGACCCTCAAGACCCGCGTACTCGACTGTCTTGATGGCTGCTAAAACCAGAGCGTGACGTTCCTGGCAGATGCCGTAGAACCGCTCAAGCTTGTCCGCCAACGCCTGGCGGGGCGGCGAGCCCTCGACGAAGTTGACGAGGCGGCTCTTGACCTCCTGACTGCTGAGGATTTTGAGTTCAAGGATTGCGCGCGCGGCATCCGCGAACTCCTTCTTTGCCTTTTCGGCGTCCGCGTTAGCTCGGCCCTCGATATACTCGTCAAAAGCGGTGAGTCGCGTGCGGGCCGGCCCATCGAGAGGTTGATGGCAGAGCACACAGGTGTCAGCCGTAGCCAGTTGAGGAGGATGAAGGTCCGGGTACGCTTCGGTGGCGAAGTCGCGCGCGTACCTCAGCATCTGGCGCCAGGTCTCATTGCCCAGCTGCGGAACCGCCGAACCCTCCGCCAAGGCGGAAGCGGCTGCCTTCGCCGCCTCGCGCGTGGCCGCTGCTTTCTCTCGCGCCTCCTTCAATTTCGCAAGCCCGGCATTGCCGATCGCATCGACGATGGTGTTTGCATCGGCAACCAACGTCTCGATGGTCGACTTGGTGGCCTCCTTCACTTTGGACAGAAGAACCGGGTCTTTGCTCAGTTCGAGCGTGAGCGCCTGAAAGGCAGACTCGTCCTTTTCAGTCCAGGCTGCCAACGCGCGCATCGCCTGTTCGCTCGGAAGGTTCTGGTCCGCCTTCAGGGTCGCAATCAGCGCCGCTACTTTGGTACGCTTCTCGTATCCGAGCGGCAGGGGCGCCTGGTGCGCCTTATTCAAGTTTGTTTCCTCAGCCTTAAAGCGGGCGTCCAGGATGCGAAGAACCTCGGCGAGGTTGGTCAGGAGAGCGAGCTCGAAGGGCAAAAACTCGATGTTGCGCTCGGCGTCGACGTACAGGCCGGCGGCGTCACTGTCGAATACGGAGATTCGGCCCAGTTCCGGTGGTGCCGCGCTTCGGTCA
This sequence comes from Bradyrhizobium sp. CCBAU 65884, assembly GCF_028128835.1. Classification (NCBI taxonomy): domain Bacteria; kingdom Pseudomonadati; phylum Pseudomonadota; class Alphaproteobacteria; order Hyphomicrobiales; family Nitrobacteraceae; genus Bradyrhizobium; species Bradyrhizobium sp. CCBAU 65884. The sequence goes on from NZ_LBJU01000100.1 coordinate 36,493, forward strand.
TCCCAAAGTACGCTGCGGGTTTTGTCGCCATCGACGCGGAAGGTGAGGCTCACCTCCCGGGGATCGCATGAGGCCGGCTCGAACACGTTACCCCGTAGGGTTACGTCGTGCAGGCAATGGCAAATCTTCTTGGCAATACGGCAATACCCGCTCTTCCCCGAACCGTTCGGACCGTAAATCAGCGTCACGCCGTTGATGGCAAACTTGAGTGGCGGCTGCACCGCAGCCAACCGGTCGATATTGCGCAGCGGCCCGATCGAGCCCAGAACGGTGACCGGCGCGAATTGATTGCCCGCCTTCAAGTGGGTTTTCGTCAGCGCAGGCCAGGCTGGTGGCTTTCCGGCGGTAATCCCTGCTTCCGCCCTTACCGCGTCCTCAAGCTGTTTGAGTTCATCCGCGTCGAGGGCCGGTTTGGTGGTAAGGAGCCGTATGGCTTCCTGTTGCCAGCGCGGACGTGCAGCGCACCAATCGAACAACTCATTATCGCTTGCCATATGCGTTCCGGCGGCAATTGTATATCGGGAAATGCAAAATCATGGATTGCATCAATGGAGAGCGCTTGACTTCGGTTGTCAAGACACCACCCCACACCTGGATAGGAAACGGTTGGGCTGGACGGATCACGTTTATTCCGGCCCTAGAAACAGACCGGAAGCAGGCAGGGTTTACGACCTTTAGGGCGACTGCAGCGCAATTCGCGTATAAACCTGCTCTCAGCGCCCGAACTGCGGTTGTGATATTCCGGGTAAAGGCCGCCCCTTCCAGGGACGAATCTTAAAATTGTGAATGCGATGCACGATTTCACGCCCCTGACTTGGCCGCTTCCTAAATTGGCTGAGGAACGAGCCTATTCAGCCGCTTCCGCTGGCGGGCTCTTAAGCTCCGCAAATTTCGAAGCCATCGTCGGATTGCCCCGGGTCAGCTTCTTGATCGTCACATCCTGTGCCTTGTCGTTAGCGAGCCTGAGATTGCGGTCCGCGCCGATCAATGCGTCCTTGGTCTTCTGCAGGTGATCTATGGACTTGTCGATTTCGGCGATCGCGGTCTGGAAGTGCCGGGACGCAAGATCGTAGTTCTTCGAGAATGCGGTCTTGAACGTTTCGAGCTGGCTCTCAAACTGCGTGATGTCGATATTCTGCGCCTTCACGAGCGCCAGCTCGGTCTTGTACTTGAGCGAGTTGATAGCCGCATTCCGCAACAGCGTGATCATCGGCAGGAAGAACTGCGGCCGGATGACATACATCTTCGGGAAGCGGTGGAAGACATCGACGATGCCGGTATTGTAGAGTTCATTGTCCGGTTCAAGCAATGAAACCAGGATGGCATATTCGCAGCCCTTTTCGGTGCGATCCCGGTCAAGCTCCTTGAGGAAGTCCTCGTTCTTGCTTTTCGACGCGGTTTTGTCGCTCTCGTTCTTCATCTCGAACATAATCGAGATGATCTCCGTGCCGCCCTCGTCCAAGTCGCGGAAGATGTAATCGCCCTTGCTGCCGGTCCGCGCGTCATTGTCCTTTTCGAAATAGGCTCGCGGAAATGCCATCGAACGCACCCGATTGAACTCGGTCTCGCAGTGCTGTTCAAGGGTCTCGCCGACCATCTTGGTCGACAGGCGGGCCTTCATATCCTTAAGGCGCTCGATCGCGTCATCACGATCCTTGATCTGCGTTTCGTACTTGTCCTTGAGCGACTGCTCGGAGAGCTGCTTTTCAAGCTGGACCTGCTTGATGCCGTTCTTCAGCTCATCGCGCTCTTTTTCGAGCGTCCCGACCGCTTCCGTGACGGCGAGCTTCTTCTCAAGCTCGACAGCCTGGAGCTTGGCCTTAAGCTCCTGGATTTCTTTTTCCTTGGCAGCAGTGATTTTATGCTGCTCGCTGGCCAAAAGCGCTTCAGCAAGCTCCGAGGCCGCTTTCTTTTCGCGCTCGGCCTCGGCTAGCGCGTTCGCGAGCCTGTCCCGCTCCTTTTCGACGGCGCTGAGCGCTTCAGTGACCGCGAGCTTCTGGGCGACTTCACTCCCCTGAAGCCTGGACTTTAACTCCTGGATTTCGGCGTCCTTAGCAGCCGCGGTCTTCTGCAGATCGCTACTTACCTTGGCCCGGGCCAATTCAACAGCGCTCTGCTTGTCGCGCTCGGCCAATTCCAACCGTTCGTGGAGTTGCTGTGCGAAATCGGCGTCACGGACCTGCTTTAGAATCTCGGCATAACCGGACTCGTCGACCTTGAAGGCCTTGTCACAGTGTGGACAGATGATCTCGTGCATTTTTCCCGTCCGAAAGTTCGTCGCAGCAAGTGATGTCATTCGGAAAAATTCTGGCGAACCGAACTAAAGGCTGCCAACGTCCTTTCTGGGCTATGGGCGGGCAGCAGACTGTCATGAGAACAAAGTTAGAACGCTCCGAGTGAGAGGGTCAAGCCAAAAGCGGCGGCGCGGCGCATATCCAGGTGGGAATCCCCGACTTTCCAATGAGGAGGACTCGGGCAGCGAGAAGGGCCCGAGAAAGCTGTTCCCTAACAACGGGCTACCGCGGACCTAAGGAAAGGAACAGCCATTATCCATTCCTTGCGTGATTCGTAAGGAGGATCGCTTCCGTGGCTGCCGCCTCAGGAGAGCGACGGTATCTAGGAGCTAGACTAGTAAGCTAGGGCATAATCATCTGATCTGCGACAACATGGCCGGCGGCACCTCTACCGCTTCCTTTGCGCGAGTCAGGGCAACGTAGAAAAGTCGCACTTCAGCGGGATCAGGACCGTTGCTCGACTTTCCTGGTTGACTGCGCAGAAAATCATCCATGAGCCGGACGGTACTCCACTCGCGGCCTTTCGCCTTGTGGGCGGTCGAGATAATCAAGTCGCTTCGCTCTTCGTCGACGGTGCGGTTGAGAGCCCACATCAATTGGCGTTCTCCTCGCCCCTCGACGAGGTTCACAAACGACATCAGGTGATCGCCCTCGCCGCTTCTGGCGAATTCGACAACCTCCGCCCATTTGTCGAAGCCGAAAAAGTCCGGCACGGTGCTCTGCCTACCGTCCTTCAGATCCTGCACGCCGCGCAGCATGTCCATCAACTCATCGGTGCCGCCGACAAGATGAGGCTTCTTGCCGTCATCCAGGCACTCGATGATAGCGGCAATGGTGGTCGCGTTAGTGCGCGCCAGGATGGTCCGCGGCTCAACGCTCCCGACCCGGCTCTTGACTGCTGCATTGCCTTTGAGTGGCCGTCTCTCGCCGAGAAGAAGCAAGAGCTTCGAGGCCCATTCCGCGATGGCCGGGCCAAAGCGGAACGAGGTGGTGAGGTAGGTCTCCCCCTGAGTAGCGATTTTTTCCATCGCATTCATCGCGCCGCGCCACTCGTAGATTTGCTGGTACTTGTCCCCCACGTAGATCATTTGGGCCGGCTGCTTCCGTAGTACGTCAAGGACGACCGGATTGGTGTCCTGCGCCTCATCGAGAAGAATGAAATCGGCGGCAATCGCTGGATTACTCAGAGCCCACAGTTTCAGATAGCCATCGTGGCCGAGCGGCATCGGGTCCGATGCGCTGCTCATGCGGCTCCACACATACCTTGCACCATGAAGGGCGAACTCCGTCACGGCGCGCATTGTGGCTTCTGGGGCGGCCAGCAGTGAGCCGTGGCGAGGAACGTGAAGTGCTGCCAGTTCGGTATCGGCGCTCTGCATGTAGCGCCGCAAAGTATCAAGGATGAGATAGCCTTGCGACCGCGGTTGCAGAACGTGCCGCCCGTCGACGTTCCACCGTTTCAGGCTCAGCATCTCGGCAAGCTGATTGGCGTTGACCTTCCCTGTCATCTTCTCGGAGTTGTTTCGATAGGCTGACGACGTCGCCTTGAAGGCGAGGCTGTGACTCGTCGCGCAGTTCACCGTATTGGGGAATTTTTCCTCGGCATCGCGGACAATGCTCCGGTTAAACGCGATGTATTGCCCGCGCCGCGATGTGCTGTGCGCGAGGAATTCGAGCGTCGAGGTCTTGCCGGTGCCAGCATAGGCGTTGATCTTCACCGAGCCACCGCGCTGAAACTGATCGATGGCTTGCTGCTGCTCAGCTGTCGGTTTACGCGACGGCTTACGATTCCCGGCGGGACGCCGGTTTGGCGCTGGGTCCGCCTTCGCCTTCGGCGGCGGTTTCGGCGCGCCCCGAGGCTCGTTGCGCGCCTCCTCGGTAAGACCCAGGAATCTCTCTGCAGCCTGGAGCAACGAACGGGCCTTCGCGGTGGTGCGGAAGCCGAGTTCGCCGACGACTTTCTCTACCGCCGATCTGTCGCCGTTGTCCTGGGCGCGTTCAAATTCTTCTTCGAGTTGCGCGATCGACCAACTCGCATATTGGCGCGACACCTAAATATGCCTCCCTGCAGCCAGCCCCGCATATTATCACAAAAGCTTGAAGCGTTGCTACCATCGGTGGTACTTCCGGCTGAGCAGGGGGGCGATGTCCAGCTACACCAGACCGTGCAAGCATTGCGGGCGCAGGATCAACCTGCGGCAGATGCCGCATGGTCAGTGGGTAGCCTTCGAGGGCGACAAGCAGCATGTCTGTGACGAGCCGGCTCCGCCACAAAAGGCGCCACCTCCCCCGAGGCCCCGGACGCCGCCGCCCGCAGCTATGCCGGTCCCCTTCGAGCCGCTTTATCCCAAGGTCCCGCAGGACCCACCTCCAAGCCCACAACCGGCGCCTCCCCGCCCTGTCTCTCCACCTGCGCCCGCACCAGCTCCACGTCCGGCGCCGGCACCGCAGCAGCCCCGTCTCACCACGCCGACACCGCTGCCCGTCACGCCACGGCCAGCGCCGGCACCTCAACCTGTGCCAACACAGGAGGCCTCACGCTACCCCGCGCCAACGAAGCGGCGGGGTACCGTCGAGGCGATTCTCGGTGTGATTACCAGCCTGCTCGGCTCGGCGTTCGGCCTGATGATCAGCGCCTTCATGCTCTTCTCGCTGCCGCTGAACGTCATCGCATTAATGCATCTTTGGGGATGGTCTTGGCTTGGTGCCCTTGTCGGAGCGATCCTATTTGCCTGCGTCCCCGTCATCGGCCAGCTCGGCTTTCTAGTCCTTGCAGCGATGGGCGTGTACTATGTGTGGGATGCAAACTTCGATTGGCACAAGGCGGCGATTCCATCGACGAAGACGTTCAGCATCTCAACGCTTTCAGAGCCCGAGCTGGAACGTTTCAAAACCGAGGTGGTCCGCCCCGGCTTCGAACAGGCCTGCAAAGCGGAAGCCCTCAAGACCGTCGGATTCGACGGAAAGCTGCCGGCACGCGCCGCGAGTCAGTGCGAATGCTTTGCGACCAATTTTGCGGCCAAGCTCACGCGCGCCGACATGATCGCCTTTGAGAAGGACGGCCGATATCCCGACGACCTGCAGCTGCGGATAGGGAGCGAAGTTCGTCGCGCGTGTCAGAACTGAAGCAATCTGTCTACCGCGCGGTCTTACACTCCATCAGCTAAGCCCATGGAACATCTTCGACCTCGCCAACCCAGCGCGCCTGCAGACGGTTGGAATACTGGCCGCTATAGCCAGAAAGCCTCAAGATCAGAAGCTCGATATACCATTGAGCCAGGCTCCAGGCGTTCGGAACGACGGCTCCCAATTTGATCGGCAGCTTCCGCTTAGGATGCACAAGCTCATTCCGGATGCGGGTGATCGCCTCGGGCCCGTCCTGCCAGCAATTTTGCCGCTGCCCTTCCTGCAAGCCGGCCAACGCATCCGGAATCGCAACAGGAATGCCGAGCCGGCTCAGCACCTCCCGCAGTTGGTCGGCCGCCCTGCTCCGGGCAGGCATCTTGATGTTCTGTGCCTCCAGATAGGCCGATGCCAATAGTTCTAGTGCGGCCTGGCTGAGGATGATCCCGCTATCGATGCCCGATCCATCTCCGCCTCGATTGCTCCGCAAGTACCAATAGACCGTGCGATTTACTGCCCGCCCCATCGTAGGCTCACGCAATAGAGCGCAGAAACCGGGATAGACAGCGCCCAGGGCTTGCCCTCGGTTGCGATCAAACCAGCCGCGGCAGGATTCCCAAGGCGTACCGATCCGCACACCCCAGTTTTCGTAGACACGGTTGCCTGTCGTATCGAATCCCACATTGAGAACGACGGGTGCCCAAGCCCCTCGCGCGAAAGAGAGGAAGAGATAGACCCTCTGCAGCATGTTCTCAGCATCGTCGGCCGCAAAGGTTTGGCCATCTGCGCGCGTCAATTGGGCGATGTGGGTTATTCCGTAGCCACCGCTTCTACTAAGCTTTTCGACCGTCTTGTCGGTTTCCATCATTGACTGCAGCTGGATAGTCCAAGGCGGGTCGGTAAGAACGGCATTGGCCATCCGCTTCCGACCGCCTGCAGACGTAGGAAGAATAAAGTCTCCTGAAGGACCAGCGGTGCCCAAGAAGTTCGGAAAGTTGGCGACATGAAAGACCAGTCGCGAGATCAACTCGTTTGGCTGACCTCGCCGCATCCTCTGCGGATTCGGGATTAGCTCGGCGAGCACTGTGGACGAACTCTCATCCGCATTGAAGGCGAGAGACGCGGCAATTGCCTTGGTGCTTTGAAAGCCGTCGCCAAACCGAAATTCAACATGGTCCGGCCTATCGAATGCAGCAAAAGCCGTGAGCGCGGACTGCAGAAACTCTGCGCGAACCATAAGGGTGAGCTTGGGCTGTAACTGCAGCGCAGCCCGGCCTCTACCTTGGACCGCTTCAGAGCCGGCCAGCAGCTGAACTTCGGCTTCACCAAGGTTTACGCTATCCGCCTCAGGGGCAATTTCAAATCCGGAGTCTAGTGGCGCTTGAACTTGAAGGCGCGGCGCAGTGCCGTCATCACTCATCTGGATTCCAATCGCTGACTGCTCCCCTCCTCGCGTGAGAGTGTACCGAAGCGTAGGCTACGAGCGGCTCTTCACAAAACGCCTCATATTTTGGTTGCCGACAATTCTGAAAACGGCCCACGGCGCGGTGCCGATGCCTTGGTAGTCGACGATGAGAGACCTCTCCAAAAGATAATAGGCGGTCGAGTTTAAGCGTCGCGGCTGCCACTGGTACAGCTTTGCGATTTCTTCGCTGGGATCAGGAAACTTAGGATCGCTCATAATGTCGGCCGCCAGCCGAAGTGCATCATCGGCTGTATTCCATGGCATCCAGTAACGGTCGAACTCCGCAAACAGGGCCCCTTCTACCAAAACGTGATCGTTCGAAAGTCGGAGGAAGCCCGAGAGCTCATGAATGGCATCTTCCGTGTCCTCGACGCTTAGGCCGACAGCCTTGGCAAGTTCATCGACATCGAGCATCGGGTCGCCGAACAAGGCGTCTTGGGTGCCCTCGACGAAGTAGCGGGCAATCGCGTTGGCGGCAGGCGAGTAGCCCGTCTTGACTGCTTGACCGGATTGCACGGTCGCAAGCGCCGGACCGCGTGGCGGCCTTCGTGTCACCCCGTAAATGTCGTTGATTAATTGGTGGATGTCAGTATCTGCCGCAATAGAGGCCGATGCGATGCCCGACAACAGGGGTGGCAGTTCGGATGCTGGCAGTTCGTGCCGGATCGGAAGGAAACGGCATTGGTCGTTGAGCTTGCGGACCAAGCCGGCGTCCATTTCCTGATTGACCCATGGCTTATTGATCGAGCGTGGCGTCAGCAAAACCAGGAAATGCTTGCAACCGCCGATCCCCTCGTCGATTTTTCGGCGAAGGCTGTCACCAGCTGCGATACACCACTTGTCCCACCATACCTCGATGCCAGCACGTTCCAGCGCCTCAGCGACACGACGCGCGATTTCCTCGTCGTCGGATGTGTAACTCAGGAATACACGCGGATTTGGGTTTGTGGCTCCTTCGGGTTCACCCATCGTCTCTCCCCCAAGCCTTTCGTTCACCAGCGCAACAAGCGCGGGAGAGCCCTCAACCTGAATTTTAAGATCATCGAAGCTGTCGCCACGAATGACGATGGTCGGGAATTCCCCAGTGTCCGGATCGCGAATGTTGCCGAGCTTATCGCGTATTTGCTCGCGAACGCCCTCCAGCACCGATGCCATCACGGCATCCTTGAGATCGCGGGGATCTAGCGCTTTGCCCCCCATTGAAAATTTAATCACGGGCAAACCTCTTTGCGAAGAATCGCCGTTTCATCAAACAGCGGAAGAGTTCACCGCGATAGTCCCTTTTTGCCTTTGGTCATCTGGGGATTGACGGATCATATCACCGGCAGGAATTGCAGCACGCCGTTGGAAACCGGCGACTGCTTCGTGGCCGGGTCGACAATGAGAATTGGGACGCCTGGATATAACGCGTTCCACTTCGACGCTGCGATGGCCCAGGCCGCGGCGCTGGGAGAGAGCCAACCGGTCAAGGTAATGATGTCGGCGTATCGCTGGGCCAGCGGCAGCCCCAGGATCGGCTCGTAATAGGCGACACGGTTTCGTAAGGCGCGAAAATGCTCGAGCCGGAGCCCTTTCTAGTTGAAATTCTGAGGGATAGCGCCGGGAACCGCCTTGTTGATGTTCTCAATCCGTTCTAACCTGCCGTCATGCCTTTGTCGCCCGAAAAGATCGCCGATCTGAGGTTGAAGCAGCTGGAGATGCTCCAGGGGGTCGTGACCCGCATGGCGGCGCAGTGCGCGACCCTGAAGAATTACTGCGTCACCATCTCGGTCGCCATCGCCGGCTTCGCCATCACCTTGCAGCGCCCCATCGTCGCCTTGCTGACGCTGGTGCCGATCCTGGCCTTTGCCTTCCTGGATGCGCGCTATCTCCAGGTCGAGCGCCGATTCCGGAAGCGATTCGAAGCGGTCGCCGCAGAAGGGTGGGACGGCCCGCCGACCTTCAACGTGGGCAACAAGGAGAACCCGGAATCGCCATATTGGCCTGCCTTCTTCAGCTGGTCGGTCGCGGGATTCTATCTGCCGCTGGTCGTTGTGGCGGTCTTAGCCGTGGTCATTGCAAGGCAGGTCTATGACAAGCTCCTATGACAGGAATGCACTGGTGAATGCGCTGCTCGGCAAGTCCACGCCGCCAACCACGGAATCGCCGTTCGGCTCGGCCCTGCGGAACGCTGAATTCGGCTCACTGTTCGTCCCTACGCCTGCCCCGGCACCGCCAGCGCAAAACGCCCTGGCGGGATTGCTCGGCCTAATCGGACAGCCCTCTTCGTCTTTACCGAAGCCCTTTTCTGGGCTGTTTTCGCCACCTTCCATCAATGCGGTATCGGGCCTGCTCGACGCCTTCGGGCCGGCGCCGCCATCGACCACGCAGAATCTGTTCGCGCCTTTTCTCACGCCTGCCCCGGTCGCCCCACCCGTGGCGCCTGGCCGCCCCCTGTCTCGGCTCGCCGGCCTCGTTGCACCGCCTGTGGCGCCTGCAAGGCCGGCGCCGATGTACGCGCCGGCCACGGTGAAGCGGAAGGGCTTCTTCTCGTTCCACTATGCAGACATCTGGCGCGTCAACAACGTGCGCCAGTCCTGGAAGATCAACTGCCCCGGCCGCGAGGACAAGCGCCAGTTCTTCGACCGCAGCCTATGGGAATCCGTGCAGCGCAAGAATCCGGAAGGCCTCAAGAGCCTGATTCGCGGAGGCATGACCCACGCCTCTGTCGTCTGCGTGCTGGTCGGTACCGAAACCTGGGAGCGGCCGTGGGTGAGGTACGAAATCGCCCGGTCCGTCATCGACAAGAAGGGCCTGCTGGCGGTTCACCTCAACAGGCTGCGGCACCATCAGCGTCAAGCTCCCGATATGCACGGAGAAAACCCGCTCGACTTCATGGCCGTCGGCTCCCCGAAGCAGGGCCTCTATTACCTTTACGAGCGCGTGTGGCGTCAGGTCGTGCAGAACGGACAGTTGACCTGGGGTTGGCAGTGGGAGAAGTACAGCAAGTACAGCTCGCCCGTGCCGCTGCCGAAATACATGCAAGCCAACCCGCCGAAGGTAGGTTTCGTGGTGCCGCTTTCCGATGTCACAGCCATCTACGATTACGTTGCCGAGGAAGGCCACAAGAACATCGGTGCCTGGATCGATACGGCGGCTCTGCGCGCCGGCCGGTAGGCGCCCTAGCGATAACCGCGCCTGCGTTTCCTGGCCCAGTGCGCGATCAGCGCCCTGTCGGCGAGCCCACGGGTCGCGTGCAATTCGGTTCTCAGTGTGCCACCGCGACCGATGCGCCCCCATTTCCCTGACCAGCGAGCACTCGCCGAACAACGTCAGTTGGATATCCAGCTTGTAGAACCGCGCCATATTGCGGTGATTGTCGATGCGGGTGAGCATGATCGCTGTCATGCGATTTCCTCCTCTTGTTGTGATTGGACGGCCGACGTGGCTGTCTTGGCAGCGCGCAAATGGCGGTGGACGGTCTCGCGGCTGACTCCGAACTGCCGCGCCAGCGCGGCTTTCTTCTCATCCGCCTTGACCCGCGCGAGCAGTTCTTCGACCTGGGCCGACGTCAACACGCGCCGACGGCCCATGTAGAAACCTTTGGATTTCGCGACGGTGATACCTTCCCGCTGCCGCTCGCGGATCGGCGCCCGCTCGAACTCAGCAAACGAGCCATGACGTTGAGCAGCAGCTGCGACATCGGCGACGCCTCAGCCGTGAACGTAAGGCCCGCTTTCAAAAATTGAATTCGGACGCCCTTCCCGGTCAGCTCCCGGACCAGACGGCGGAGATCTTCGAACTTGCGGGCCAGACGGTCCATTGAATTGACCACGACGGTGTCCCCTTCCCGCACATAGGCCACCATCTGCGCCAGCTCTGGCCGGTCGGTATCCTTACCCGAGGCGTAGTCGGTGAAGGTGCGGTGAAGTTGTATGCCGAGTGTGCTGACCCGTACGTAACCGACAACCTGTCCCGTCAACTCCTATACTTTCATTCTGTGGCAGGAAGTCTGAGACTCGATGACTTGTCTGTTACGAAATTCCGAAATCGACTCTAGTGACACATGTTCTTTGAGGCTAAGCAGTGTGGCATCTGGGTGCCCCCCAAAAGCACGCTTGAAATCGCTCCGAAGACACGCATAGTTCGAACATGATCAGCAAAGAACAGCGAATCGAAGCCATGAGGGGCGTGTTGGCCTCGCTCTTTGCGTCGCAGCGGACTCTGAAGTCGCTTGCGCCTCAATTCAAATGGGCTGGTCTAGGCAATTTGCTGGGCGACTACGGTGAGTTTATTGCAACCGAGGTATATGGGCTTCGGCAAGCCTCGCGTGGCGCGAACGGTTACGACGCCGTAACGCCGGACGGCAAAAAAGTGCAGGTGAAGGCTAACTTCGCGGCATCCCAAATCGGCTTTCGTGGCGAAGCGGATATGCTGCTTTGCTTGAAAATCGACTTAACCGGCGACTGGACGGAAATTTACTACGGTGACTTTGGGCTGGTTAGGAACGCGGCGCGCTACTCCGCGCGCGACAATAAGCATATGGTGGCGATCTCCGCGTTGCAAAAGATTGCTAAAGCCGGATACGTCCTGAACGAGCCTCTGCCCGCAGCGACTGAGCCCCTTGGCACGGAGGAGCCAATCTAATCACCGCTGCTGGCTTGTCGGGACTAGACAATGACACCAACCGACCCGATGTTGAAAATCGCGCGCGCCAGCTGTGACCCTCTATGGATTCAGCACCGCTTTCTTGCGACTGGTCACGACGAGACGCTTGAGAATGGCACCGCCACTTTCATCAAATTCAAGGACCATCACTTCATCTGCACGTGCCGCCATGTTGCCGAGGCGGCAAAGGGCGATTTCGTGCCGGCCCTAATGGCCGGCCAGCTCATACTGAACATCGCCAGTATGCATCCGGACAGAGTCTATCGGCATAATTTCCGTTCTCCGGAGAACTACGACATCGCAATAGCGCCGATGACGGGTTTTCACTTTGAACTCATGCAGAGCCGCAAGGGGAAGGCTGCCATCGATCTCGATGCATGGGAAACTCCTGAATGGTCGACAGAAGGCACATTGGCAGCTGCCGGTTATCTAAACGAGCACAAGTACAGCCTGGCGGACAAAGTCGCGACGCCCATGAATTTCGCCGTCGCTGAGCTGGCTTCGTCGATCGGGCCACAACTCCCAACGTTTACGCTCTCTTCCGTCGTGGACGAAGCCCATGGTCTTTTCTTCAGCGGCATGAGCGGAGGACCGGTTTTCATCTCGCCTGCCGAGAACAAGCTGATTCCGGTGGGGATAATCTTCGAAGGTGGTCCGAGTTCGGGACGGTTTAAAAACCTGCAAACGTCTATCGGGGCGGCCGACATTCTCATTCGGGCCCACACACTAACGCCCACGATCTTCGAGAGCTGGCTCGCGGCCGTCGATCTACTCCCGAGCGAGCGCCCCATCGCCGAGTAGAGCCGGTTGAACATCCAGCTTGTAAAAGCGCAAGTCACGAGCTGGATCGCGTAGCCTCATTCATCGCAGGACAGCAGCTTCTCCCGATGCATCACAAAAAAGGACCGGAGCACTTCGCATGAAGTAAGGCCCTCAATGATCGCCTGATGCTGGTCCTCGGGGGCCCGAGCAAAGTCCACGATGGGTACTATGATCCGAATACTCGAGGACTTGGCAGCCGGTTCTACCTTCATAGAAGGCTGCAAGATGCCCTCAGACCGCTGCGAAAGCTGGGCGACGGAAGTGGCGCCAAACTGTAAGTCTGCTTGGCCGCGTTCGGCTTTGTAAACCACAACGACACGTGACCAATCCAAATCGGAAAGGCCTTCCGCATCTCTAAAATGAAACCAGGTGGATAAGCGCGGCTTCAGGCCGGGTCGGTTGAAATTGAGTTTCGGCGCGACTTGGCGAGATATTTCCCAGCACGCCTGCCACATCCCCGACACGGCATCATCCGGCGTCATGACGTAGCCACGACGTAGCGCTTCAACGCCGGCCTCCAAGGCTTCCGCCAGGAATATCGACCTGGCATCATTTTCTCCCCGAAGCGCTGCAGACAGCTCTTCATAAGGAATCCGAACCTCAAAGGCCTCCGCGCCAGTCCTTGACATGTACCCATCCGGGGCGATCAACACCGTAACGACGCGCGATATGCCTTCCGTGGCGGACCATCGTTGCGCTCGCGCGACGTAGCGCAGTCCCTGCTCGGGCTGAAACTGCGCGGCGATCTTGTTCTCAACGAGCGCCAGGACTAATCCGCCTTCTGCCTCGAACGCCACAACAAGATCACTCTCGCCATCGTTCTCGGTATGCGATACCCATGCGCCCGAGAACACCGAGCCGGGATACCCCGCGCGGCGCGCAAGGAGATTAGCGAAGCCGCCGCAGGCATGCAGCTCGGCACAGAGTAACAGATCTATATCGCGCTCTCGCAATCCGGAAAAAGGGGATCTTGCTTCTAGAGCTTCTATCGACACTTGCAGTCGCGGCGTCATCCTAGATGTCTGCCTCTCCCAGCTTCGGGACCATCCTGTAATTTGCTCGCCAGCGAAGTGGCGGGCTTATTTTGAGTTCTGCAACGCTCAGTTAGGCTGGAGTCCTCATTGCGACGCTCCCTTTAGCTCCCGCTGAGCCGTATTTCCTCAAGTCGCAACTGAATGCGACGCGACAGGCCCGATGTCATCGCAAGGAACAGCCTTAACTCGGCCGGAGAGAAGCAAAGATCCCGCAGCGACTGGATGCTGGTGATAAGGTTACCTTTGAGCGGCCGCACCGAAATCGTTGAGGCATCCGTGTGAGCGTACTCCTGATTTCTCAGCTTGAGCAGCCGTTCATGGAAAGCGGTTTCCTTATCGTCGTACTGCAGCAACCTCTCAGGAAAATTGATGCTCTTTCCCCGCCCTCCGGCAAATGGGCGGGCATAAGCAACAATCATCGTCGTGGTGAATGCGGTCTGCTGAATGGGAATGCTTCCTCGACGCAGGAATGAAAGGGTATGCCACCCCTTCTTGAGGATGTATTGGGCGCACAAGCTAGCTATGGTTATGTCGCCATGTGAGGCGTGCAATTTCTCGTAAAGCGTACGTTCTCTCAGTGAAAGATCGGCGTCTTCGATCATGGCAGCTAACCAGCGGGCCTGGTCGCGCGGAGCGCTTCAGCGGCTTTAACCTTCGCGATCATCTCCGTCTCGATGACGGATCGTCGCTTGCCGAAATGGACCTCCCGGTGTTCACCGGGGCAGATGGCAATGACGTTGGTCATGCGGTCGGCGCCGTCATCCGCCAGGGCAAGTATGTGGTGACACTCCAGATACCGCGAGCCATTAGCGCATTCGAAGCCCAACTCGCCGCAGTACTCGCATCTGCCGCCAGCACGCCGAATGACGGCCGCCCGTACCTGCGGGTCCCGGGCGTACCGCTTGCCAACAAATGTCGTCACGCCAGGGCTATCGGTCCCCAGGTCGTCGATCGCGTCTGAATAGGCGGCCGTGCCCACGCCAGCCAGACGCAGCCGCCGCTCCCCCGATGGCATTAGCGTTGCCAGATAAGGCCAGGCAGTGCGGTTGCTGTAGCCCTTCAACCGGTCAAGGGCTGCATCAATGGCTTTGATCTCGGCGTTCGTGAACTTATGGGCCTTCGAGCGATTAATAATCGCGTTGCGTATCTCCGGCTCGGTATCCGCCCAAGCTGCGGGATTGACGCGCAGGCCGACGGTAAGCACCGTAGTCAGCGCCAGAAGCGGCACGTCCGCGAGCGCAGCCGCGGCATCGAGCAAATCACAGACCTGTGCGACCGTGCGGGCGTTGTTCTTGGGGCGTCCCAGCTTTTCGGCGGCGATCTGGTAGGTCAGGTGCTGGCCGGCTCTGGCGGCTGTGGCGATAATCGGAAGGAGCCTCTTGGCTTCGTCGTACTGCGCGGTCATTGCGGGCTCCACGAAGGGAATTGCGATTCAATGATCTTCGGCCAGTTCGGCATCGCCGGGCATTCGGTTTCCCCGCATACGAATGGGACGGCCAATTCCTCTGCGATCAGCGTCTCGCCGATGTTCTTGCCGTTGAGCAGCAGGATGCCGCAATTCCGGCCACCGTTGCATTTTTCGGTGCCGATGGTGCTGGCAGGACAGGAGCACGCGACCTCGGTCAGGTCCAACGCCCCACTTCGAAGCAGCTCGCCAAACCGCTCCTTTGCGACGGTCGCCAACGCCCGCTCATCTGGTGACACCTTGCGCCGGGGTGTCTTGATTTCCGGGGTATCGTAACCCACCAGGCGATAGCGATGCGGCCCAACGCGGATGGTATCGCCATCCACCACCAGAATAGAGTTGGCGTCGATCGGCGCCGCATGAATGCCAGGAAACAACAGCCCGCATGCCGCGGCAGTGAGGAGTGCGAGACAAGCTATATTCTGGGCGACCCGGAGCAGCCGGCGAATCGGGTTCTGGCTGTTAGTCATCAAAATTAGGTTGCTCATTGACCGACCTGTGGGGTCTGGAAACCGATTCCTACCGCAAATTCTAGTGGCGTTGCAGGCCACCACAAGTCCAGCTGTAGTGCCTGCCATGGGCACGAAATCACGGGAGGTTATCTGGGGCGGCCAGATCGGCGCAAGCCTGGTCAGTGCGGATGGAAGGGTACGGCGGGCCCTCCCAGCCCTCTCCGACGACGGCGCAATGCATCAACGGCGGAATGGGGTGGCTGGGCCATCGCTGCAAGAGCCGCGCCAGCCTGCCGCTTGACGCGATCCGCCGACCGCGCGACACGCCAATCTGGAAGCTCGAAGCGTCCCTTAAGTGCCGCTCCTGCCGCAGGGGCCGTTACGCGCCACCGGTCCACATGATCAAGCTGACCGAAGCCCAAAGCATCACACCGTACAAATGGGTGCATCCAACTGTAGAACGCTAGGGCCGGCACATCTGCATCTGCTGGGTGACGGGGTTGGCGCGGAAGGTGTACCAGTGGGCCGCGTCGCAAGGCTCGCTGCCGGTGTTATTGAGCGCCAGCGTGCCGCTCACGCGCACCGCACCAGACGATAAGTCGGCAACCGCGTTGATGCTGCCGCTGACGATACGGTCTGACGTCGTGCCGCTGCCGGTGATGCTGACGCCGTTCACCACCAGATTGGTGGCGCTTATAGTGCCATTTACCTCGAGCTTTGCGCTCGGTGCTCTGGTGCCGATGCCGACGAAAACACTCTGACGATGCGTATCGCCTCGGTACCGGAGGTGGTGAAGCGGATGTAGTGGTTCACGCCATCACCGTGAATGCTGTCATTCGTCACAGCTCCCCAAGTCAGGCGTCCACCATTCGCATTCAACACGAAATTGCCATCGCTGCTGACATTACCGCTGAAGTAGCCGCTGGTGGCGCTGACGGGGCCGGTGGAGGAGACGCCAATGGTGACGAGGCCCCTTGCCGGGTCGAACCAGCCAGTGTTGGCCCCGGCCTGGGCGAGGCTGATGTAACCGGTGCTAGAAATCGCCAGCATGCTAGTCGTACCGCTGATGATGCGACCAGTCGTTGCGGCCGAAGCAATGCCTGTCAAGCCTGAGCCGTCACCCACAAAATGCGTTGCGCTGATGGTGCCGGAGACTTCAAGTTCGGTGGTCGGGCCAGCAGGGAGGCCGATACTAAGCTTTGTTTTGGCCGGATTTATTGTTAGCAGTGCCGTCGAAGAGGTACCAATGGTGCCGTCAAAAAACGTACCGTCAGCTTCTGTTACATTCCTAGCAAAGGTCGTGGCAAGTCCGCCACCCGCTTATCTAAGTCAATCTACTAGTCTCGTGGTCGTAACAATTCTCGCTTCTGCCCGATCAAAACATCGAGCCAAACAGGAACTGATAAGCTTTCTCTCAAAACGTTATCAGTCCCGAAACCGACTACCTTCATCGGCGGCGGGTGTGATCGAAATCGTCTCCGGAAACTGTCTGCGCGAAACGGGAGTATTCCCCGGCAAGTTCGGAGACTTCTTAATGCGTGCCAGCTCTGTGGAACCGCTTCAGCGCCGCAGGCTCGGGTATGCGGCTCAATGTTATCGCTTCAGTAGGTCGCCCGCGTCCACGCCCAGCGCCTTTGCAAGCTTGCCAAGCATGGTAACCGAAGCACTGTAGGTGCTGGTCTCCAGCTGGCTGATATAACTTCGATCTACCTTCGCTCGAAATGAGAGTTCTTCCTGACTCCATCCCTTTTCATGCCGAAGCCGGCGAAGGTTCTTCGCAACAATGTCTCGCATTCCGTCCATGAAAGACGGCATGCTGCTTGTTGAGCATACTCATCAATTGAGTATACTCAACAAAACGGATTGGGGAGGCGATATTCCATATGAATGGTCCTGAAACAGTACAGCTATTTCCGTTCGCGGAAGTTGCGGGGGACACCTATCGATTTGGCTACCGCGCTATCGGCGTCCGCGAATACGTTTCTGCAGTCGAAATGCCTGCCCAACTCGTAGAACAAGCGGTACGGACAAGAGCTTCATCAACCGTAGAAATTAGTCCGGACGGAATGGTAATTGCGCATGTGCTGTGGTCACATGCTTCAGACACCATGCCAGATTCATCGACCGACCTCGAAGCGCTAGACGTCCTGGTTCGACGAGCCGTAACTTTCGAAAATCTTCGGATGGAGGAAGCAACTGTTTCAGACCTAAATAGACTCCTGCAGCGACTTGAGCGTTCTATCAGTCTGGTCAAGGATGCCATCAGTCAGATGTCAAGCGAACCGATTACTCCGGTCTAGATTGCGGAAATCTCTGGTTCGCTTCCTCCGTGTGAGCGGGCCGGTAGGATGATTCCTTGCTCTTGCTGGAGCCCTCCGACGGCTCTTTCTGGGTAGACGGATTATTGAGACGTCGGGACGTACCAACCGCCGGGTCCTTCGCGCCGCCTCCCCGGCTGGTTCGCCTGAAATCCGCATCGCCATCTAGAAACGCTTCCAGCATAAACGGTACGAGATCGGCCACCTCCTCCCGTGTACCGTAGGTCTCTGCGTAGAAATCGGCATAGTCGCGAAGCCGCGCCGCAAGGGTTGGCGTTAGCATCGTGCTGAGTTTGACAGGGGTACGGTCGGGCAGCTTCGATAGCTTCATCGGCACTATCTCGCCTTGACCGCCGTCTTAACGTCTTGATACGGCTTCAGCACCAGATCCTTCGAAACAATCACCCGCAGCGGCCATCCCGGCCGTACCGTGATCGTCGGCTGCACGTCGAGCTCGCGTTCGACGAGGCGCTGGCCAGCACGATTGGTCGTTTGCTGCGTGCTCTCCCGCAACGCCTTCACGAGATCGCTCTCGTCGTTGCCGATCGATAGCTGGGTCCCCACCCCGATCAGGGTCGCCAAAGCCACGCCCTTGAGCAATTGCCAGGTATGGAAGTCCACCTGGTCCTCGAGCCCGGCATAGCCAGCAACGTCCGTCGCCGGCAGGTTCTCGATTACGATCGAATTGCCGTTCGGCAGGATGAGCCGGCTCCAGACGACCAGGGCCCGCTTCTGGCCAAACGCGACGACACTATCGTACTTGCCCACGATCCTTGTCCCTTGCGGGATCAAGAGATGCTCGCCCGTTACCGTGTCGTAAACGTTCTCGGTGACCTGGCCGATGGTCGTGCCTGGCAAGTCCGAATTGAGCCCCGTGACGAGGCTCGCCGGGATGATCGCCCCTGCCATCACCGCATAGGTGGATGGTGCTGGTTTGAGCGCATGGGGATTGGTGGTCTCCGTGTCAGCCTTCGCGCCAGCGAAGGCCAGTTTTCGCGCCTGCGACGAGGGAATGATTTCGCTGGAGCGGTCGATCATCGCCTGCGCCGTTCTTGCGAGCTCCGCCGCAGATGGTCCTGTGTCGGGTGTTGAAGGCCGGAATGCCGAAGGGGCAGCAGCAGCCGTGGCTTCGGTCGTGCTTGTCTGCTTCCGCCTTTCCTGTTTCTCCGACAGGCGGACGAACAAGCCCGACTCCTTTGCCTGTTGAGCGACCCGTGTCTGGCGGATCCGCTCAGCCCGCTCGGCGTCTTCCTCTGGGTTGGTGCGGAAGCCCGTGTTCGATGCCACGCCGGCCTTCTTCTCGTTTTCGGCAAAGGCCCGGCCAATGTCCCCAGGTGACGGCGGCCCAAGCCGGGGCGTCGACGGCGGCAGCTCCTCATAGGATTTTGGCAGTTTGCTGAGCCCCTCGGCGGTCTGTTTGCGGTCAGTGTTGTAGAGCTCTGTTCGCTCCGCCTGCTTGAACGAGTGAGGCCGGAGCGCAATGAGTATCGCTCCGCCAACAAACAGCGCCGCGACAGCGCAGCCGATCATGAGGGCCCGCCTATTGAGGCGCCGAACGGGCCGCGGCCGCGACCGCAGCTCCAGCGGCTCCGGATCCTGGTCCAGGCTCGTCATGAAGCGCTCCCGCTGCTGAAGGCTCGCGACACGGGTCGCGCGTCGATCCGGACGATCCGGACGATGCGCTGGGGATCTTCGCCAAGGCGAAGCTCGGCGGCACCGAACATCCGATCGACGATGTAGTAGGAGCCGCGAACCCGGTAGTTGACGAGGTTCGGCCGGCCGTCGGCTCCGGCGACGAACAAGGGTGGCGCCTCGCCTTGCGACAGGCCGGTCGGCATCTGGATGTAGACCTTGCGGCCGTCGTCGAAGGCGCGCACTGGCCGCCAGGGCGGATCGTCGCCTTCGATGCGATAGCGGAAGTTCAAGCTGTCGAGCCGCACGCCGCGATCGGCGATCCGCTCTTCGCTTTCCTGGGCCGCGACGTTCTGCTTGTGGAGAGCAACGAGCGTGTCAGTGGGATACGTCCACGAGATGGACGCCATATAGGTTTGCTTGGTCGAGACGACCTCGAGGTGATAGGCGCGCCGGTCGGTCAGAACCACGAGATTAGTCTGGATATCCGGCAACGTCGGCTTGACCAGGATGTGCACTCGCCGGGCGCTTCCCTGACCGCTCGATGTATCGCCGACGACCCAGCGAACCGTATCCCCGGTGGAGACGTCGATTAGTTCCTCGCCGGGTTGAAGCGCGATCGTCGAAACCTTCTCCGGACTGGCATAGAGCCGGTAGAGTGCGCCCTCCGTCCAGGGATACACTTGGATGGCGTTGATATATCCGGCGCGCGTGGGCTCCATCCGCGCGGCCTTGTTCGCCTTCGCGATCGCCTGCTCGGGCGGCAGTTTTTCTTCCTTGGCACCTTTTGTGGGAAACGGCTTCAACTGACCCGGCAACGGCAGGACCTTGGGCGTTTCGACGACTTGCACGGGCGCCGGCGGATCACTCTCTGGCAGCGCCTTCTCAAACGTCATCTCATCATAGGGCGCTTCAAGATTGAACTTGGTGGCGCATCCGGCAAGCCCAATCGACAAGGCAAGGACACTGGCCGACGCGAGCTTGGTAAGGGCTGTGGAATTCATTTGGCGTCTCCGATGAGGTCGCGCGACCAGTTGAGGGAATGGACGTAGAGGCCGAGGGGGTTCTTCCGCAGCGTTTCGGCGTCTGCGGGCGGCTTGAGAACGGTGGTGACGAGACCGGTGAAGCGCTCGGTCTTCGCGATCGCGCCGTTCTCGTAGGTGTTTTCTTTCCAGCGGATCTCGAAACTGTCGCCAGACGCGCGCACCACGGATGTGACCTCGGTGGTCACGGTCTTCGAGCCGATCTTCGTGAACGGATCGGCTTCGCGCGCGTAGTCGTTCAAGGCTTGCGCGCCCCGGTCGGTGACGAAGTCGTAGGCACGCAGCCAGTTCGCCCGGACGATGACGGGATCGATTGACAGCGAGCGGACGTTCTCGATGAACCGCGCAAGGAAATGTGCGATCTGCGCGTCGGACGGCTGGTAGGTCTCAAGCGCCGGTCCGACCGCTCGGACTTCACCGAGCCGATCGACCTCGACCACGTAGGGAACGACACCCGAGCGAGCGATCTGGGTGAGGATCGTCAATCCGAGGATGCTGGACAGGCCGATTGCTGCCAGGGCTGCCAGCCGCCAGTTGCTGGCCTGAACACGGGCGGACCCGAGCCGCTCGTCCCAGACCTGAGCTGCCCTCTGATAGGGCGTGACCGGCTCTGGCGTTTCGCCGTAGCGGACGGACACGCGCTGAAAGGGGTGACCAGCCATATCCTACTCCTCCCCCAGCTTCGGGCCCGACGAATGCCCACCTTTGTCGCCCTCTTTCAGAGTGTGAGCTGCGACTTGTGCCGCCTCCCTTGCGTGTCCGCGTGCTGACGACGCCGTCGCACGCCCCGCGCCTGAAGCGGCCGCTCCGTTCGTTGCACCGCCAGTGCTCGCACTCGATAGCTGATCCACGGTCGCGGCCCGAGCTGACGTGCCCGCAGTCGAAGACGCTCCGGTGAGCGATGCTGCGGAGCGAACCGCAGCCATTGAACCGCCCGCGGCAAGGCGTAAGCCTCCTGCGGCTGCCGCTCCGCCGCCGATCACGACAGCCGCCGCACCCGCCACCGTTCCCGCGGCTGCACCTGCGCCCAACTGAGGCGCACCTGAGACCAGTCCCGCCGCGATTCCTGGGCCGAAGATGCCAAGGCCAAACAGCGAAAGGGCCGCCAGCAACAAGCTCATGGCCGATACGATATCGACCGGCCGCGTCAGCGTGCTGGCAAGCTGACCGAAGATGGTCGAGCCGATGCCGATAATGATCGCGAGAACCATCACCTTCACCCCCGAGGCGACTACGTTGCCGAGCGTCTTTTCCGCGAGGAATGCGGTCTTTCCCCACAGGGCGAACGGTACAAGGATGAAGCTTGCGAGCGTTGTCAGCTTGAACTCGATCAGCGTGACGAAGAGCTGCACCGAGAGCACGAAGAACGCGAGCACGATCAGGATCCAGCAAAACAGCAGGATCAAGATCGTCGGCAGATTGGTCAGGACATCGAAGCCAGAGAACTGGCCGGTCTCCTCCAGAAGAGGATGCGCGGCCGTAAACCCGGCGGAGGCGACAAAGCCTGGCCGCGCCAGATCGGCGGCGCTCAAGGTCTCGCCGGATGCCTTTAGTCCAATGCTGGAGAACGACGCAAAGACGATATCGGCAAGGCCCTTGAAGTTGCCGATAATGAACGCGAAAGCGCCGACATAAAGCACCTTCTTGGCGAGCGTGACCAAGATGTGGTCATCCGCGCGCATGCTCCAGGCAAGCCCAGCGAGGGTCAGGTCGATGCCGATCAACGTTGAGCTCAAGAATGAGACGTCGCCGGACAGAAGACCAAAACCAGAGTCGATATAGCGCGAGAAGGTCTCGGTGAAGCGGTCGATGACGGAGAGATCAGCCATGGCGCCCTCACCTACTTGCCGCTGGTGTAGGCATGGCCATCACCGATGAAGCGATTGAAGCGCTCCTTCGCGGCGGCCGACGATGCTTGCTGTTCGGCAGCACGTAACGCGTCCGCGCGCGCCTGTGTTGCAATGAGCGCCTGGGTCTGCAACGACTGCTTGATTTGGAGGCCGAGCAGTTCGTTGCCGGACTGTTGAGCCTGCAGCGAGCCGACCGCGGCAGACGAATTTGCCATCAGGGTTCGTAGTGTCTGGCCGTCCTGATCCAAACCGCTGACAATGGCCGATTGAACTGTGAGCGACTGTTTGAGTCCGTCGTAGCTATTGTCCCAACGCGATGTCGCATCCTGCACCATCTTGTCTGATGAAACGGCTGCCGCATACTGGCGAGGATAAAAGCGCTCAAAATCCTGCTGAGTCTTCTGAACATCGAATGAGACGTTCTTTGCTTGACCAATCAGCGTGTTCATCTGATTGATCGTTGACGTGAGCTGGCCGACGACGCTTGTGGGGAGGCTCGTAAGGTTCCTGGCCTGATTGAGCAGGGACTGTGTCTGGTTTTGCAGACTCCTGATCTGGTTGTTGATCTGCTCGAGCGTGCGAGCGGCCGTCAGGAGATTCTGGCTGTAGTTCGATGGATCGAAGACGACGACTTGCGCGCCGAGCCGGCGAGATCCATTCAGCGCAATGACGATGGATAGCGCGACAATTGCGGTCGCCTTTAGCGTGCGGCATGCGACAGGCGTGCCGAAAATCTTCAGCATTGATGGCTCCTTAAACGTGGGGTTGGATCAGGCTTTCTGGGCCTGTTCGAAGGTGCTGATCAGGTTCGCCGCCCAGTGCAGATCTCGTTCAGCGAGATAGCGCTTGGCAAAGTGATGGGGGCCGGAGCGGGACAGGACCGCATCGATGGTCCGTTGATCCTCAGGCGAGGACGCCGCGACGAGCGCGAGCGCCACTGGTCCGAGACCCAGCTCGAACAGGCGGTTTCCGGCGCGGGACTGCAGGTAGTAGTCGCGCTTCGGGAACGCTTCCGCGATCAGGCGAACTTGCGTCTCGTTCAAGCCGAACCGGCGGTAGGTCTCGGTCTGGGTCGGTTCCAGCGCACGTGGGTTCGGGAGGAATATCCGGCTTGGGCAGGATTCGATGATCGCAGGCGCAATCTGGCTCTCGGCGATGTCGGCGAGCGACTGGGTCGCAAAAATGACCGAGACGTTCTTCTTGCGCAGCGTCTTCAGCCATTCGCGAATGCGGCTCGCGAACAGCGGATCGTCCAGAAATACCCAGGCTTCATCCAGCACCAGCAGCGTGGGCCGGCCATCAAAGCGCTCTTCAAGGGTGTGGAAGAGATAGGTCAGAACCGGCGCAACCAGACCTGGCAACGCCATGAGTTCTTCCATCTCGAAGGTCAGCACGTCGGCGCCGGAAAGACGATCAGCGTCGGCATCCAGGAAACGGCCGTACGGTCCTTCCAACGTGTAGGGTTGCAGCGCCTGCCGCAGCGCGTCGCGGGCAAGTAGCGCCACGAGCCCGGTCATCGTCCGCTGCGGGACCGGCGCGGAACCAAGGCTCCTCAGCGCCGACCAGAGCGTCTCTTTGACGTCGGGTGTCACGGGCACGCGCTCATGGGCAAGCACGCCACAGAGCCAGTCGAGCGCCCAGAGTCTCGCCCCCTCCTCCGCGACGTCTTTGAGCGGCTGAAACGCGATACCGCCTTTGGCGCCTAGTTCGTACCAAGACCCCGACAACGCAAGCGTCGTGACCCGTGCCGACCGGCCCTTGTCAAACGTGATCAACTGAGCGTTTGGGTAGCGGCGGAATTGAAGGGCGAGCATCGACAGCAATACCGACTTGCCCGCTCCGGTCGGACCGACAATGATGGTATGCCCGACATCGCCGGCGTGAAGCGACAGCCTGAATGGGGTCGCACCCTTGGTCTTGGCGATCAAAAGCGGCGGGCCGTCGAGGTGCTCACACCGTTCGGGCCCGGCCCATACAGCCGACAATGGGCACATGTGGGCGAGGTTCAGCGTGTGAACGATAGGCTGGCGTATGTTGGCATAGGCTTGCCCCGGCAGACCACCGAGCCAGGCTTCCACCGCGTTGACGCTTTCGCGAATAGCCGTGAAACCCCGGCTATTGATCACTCGCTCGACCGCACGGATCTTCTCGTCCGCTTGATGCGATTCCTCGTCGCTTATGGTGACAGTCGTGGTGATATAGCCGAAGGCAACCAGATCGTCACCGAGCTCGGAGAGAGCCGCGTCGGCGTCAAGAGCCTTGTTGCTGGCGTCGGTGTCGAGTAGCGCCGCCTGCTCGTTGAACATGACTTCCTTCAGGATCGCGCCGAGCGACTTTCGCTTCGCAAACCACTGCCGCCGGTAGCGCGACAGCGTCGCGTTTGCCTGCGTGCGATCGAGCGGAATGAACCGGGTCGACCAGCGATAGGCAACGCCGATCCGGTTCAGCTCATCGAGCAGGCCGGGAAAGGTGACGTGTGGAAACCCAAGGACCGTCAACACCCGCAGATGGCTCCGCCCGATCGCCGGGGACAATCCTCCTGTCAAGGACTCATCGCTTAGGAAGCAATCGAGATAGGCCGGGATCTTGGGAACGCTGACCGGATGGCGCTTCGTCGAGATGCAGCTATGAAGATAGGTGAGCGCCTCCGCATCGCTGAGAGGCCAGATCTCGGGCAAGATTGACGAGAGCAGATCGATCGCCCGATCGGTTTCCTGGATGAACCTCTGGAGATGATCGCGATAGCCTTTCTCGTTGCTATCAAATCTCTGTTGGCCATCGACTTCACCGTCGTCGATGTCACCTTGCGCAGCAGCTTTGGTCGATTGGCCACGCCGAATGCGTTGTCCTTTTTCCGCCACGCTATCCCTAGCCTTAGGGCGCTCGAGGAAAAGACCTTCGAGGCGCGAGACCCTTTCGGCCGGCGGCAGATACATCAACGTCAGATGCAGCACACTCTCGAAATGCTGCCCGCCGGGGCGTGACGGATCCTCCCATGCCACGCCAGCGGGCCCTTCAAAAGCTGCGCGCCGCTCTTCATCCACCAGCCAGGACACCGGATCGGGAAATTCCGACCTCGGATATTCGCCAGCCGGAATGCGCGTGGCATCAAAGAACAGAGCCCAGCCTGAGCCAAAGCGCTTCAGAACGTTGTTGACGCGAGATACGACGCTCATCAGCTCGGCCTCGGTCGCACTCTCGAGGTCCGGTCCGCGGTAGCGGATCGTCCGTTGAAAGCTGCCGTCCTTGTTTAGGATGACGCCCGGAGCCACCAGGCATGCCCATGGCAGCCAATCAGCCAGCCGATAGGCACTGCCGCGGAATTCTCTCAAGTTCAGCATGCGAGCCGCCCTTTGTGCTTGGTGTGACGGATGGCGACTTCGACGAAGGCCGGGTCGCGTTTTGCTAGCCAAACGGCCGCGCTATGGCCGATGATCCAGAGGACGAGGCCTGCGAGCCAAAGGCGCAGGCCGAGCGCCAGCACGGCCGAGAGGGTCCCAATCAGGATGGCGGCCGCACGCGGGGCACCGCCGATCAGGATTGGCTCCGTCAACGAGCGGTGGAGCACGAGTTCAAAACCATCGGGGCGCATCAGATCAGTGCTCCCCCACCGAACGAGAAGAACGAGAGGAAGAAGGAACTTGCGGCGAAGGCGATCGAGAGGCCGAAGACGACCTGGACCATCTTGCGGAATCCACCGGAGGTGTCGCCGAAAGCCAGCGATATGCCTGTTACCGTGATGATGATGACGGCGACGATCTTGGCGACGGGCCCCTGCACGGATTCCAGGACACGCTCGAGCGGCGCTTCCCACGGCATGCCTGAACCCGCGGCGTGCGCCGCCGAGACGCTGAGGAGCACGCAAGCCGAGGCCACGCCGAGCTCGACCAGAGGCAGAGCGTTGATCGAACAGAATCCGCGAAGGCGGGAACGCACGTTTAGACGCAGACGAATGGACATATTGCAGTCTCCTTGTGGTCAGGGCCGATGGGATGTGTTTGGAAGTCCGGGCGGGGTCTCAAGCAGATAGTCGCCTGCCGGATCGAGGCCTTTGAGCTCGGCGACGGTCTCAATGCGCCGTGCGGGACCCCGCCCCTTGATGAAGACGATTACGTCGATCGCCTCGGCAATCAGCCGACGCGGGACTGTAGCGACCGCTTCTTGGATCAGTTGCTCGATACGGTAGAGCGCGGCGCGCGCCGAGTTGGCGTGGACCGTGGCGATTCCGCCGGGATGGCCGGTATTCCAGGCCTTCAGCATGTCGAGGGCCTCGGCGCCTCTGACCTCACCGACGATGATGCGGTCGGGCCGCAAGCGCAGCGTGGAGCGAACAAGATCGGCAAGGCTCGCCACGCCCGGCTTGGTCCGGAGCGTCACGGCATCCTTTGCATCGCAGCGCAGCTCGCGGGTATCCTCAATGATGACCACCCGCTCTTCGAGGCCGGCGATCTCCGCAAGAAGTGCATTGGCGAGCGTCGTCTTGCCCGAGCCGGTGCCGCCGGCGATCAGAATGCTGCGCGCTTCAGTGACTGCGGAGGTCAGCACCTTCGCCATCAGAGGCGATGCAATCTGCGCCTTGACGTAGTCGGACAGGCGGAACGTGGTCGTTGCGGGCTTGCGGATGGCAAAGCAAGGTGCGAGCGAAACCGGCGGCAAGACGCCTTCGAAGCGCTCACCGGTTTCGGGGAGCTCTGCCGAGACGATTGGAGACGAACCGCTCGCTTCCGCCCGCACGTGGCTGGCAACAAGCCGGATGATCCGCTCCGCCTCCTGTGGCGTCAGGACAACGCCGGTGTCCGCGCGGCCCGTCCCGTGCCGATCAAGCCAAAGCCTCCCGTCGGGATTGACCATAACCTCGACCACATCCGGCTCCTCCAGAGCCAGCGCGATCGCCGGTCCCATCGCGGTCCGCAGCATGCCCCGGCGTCGTTCGCGAGTTTCTGGCGAGAGGAGATCAGACATTGCCGACCTCCTCTCGCCCAGCCGGAGAATGCTCCGGCGGCTCACCCGTCGCGCTCTGCGCGCGGGATCCAGGGTCGCTGGGTTGGGCAGCGCCCAGAGGGGCGCCCTCCTCAAGATTCCGCATGAAGAGATCAGGCTTCGAGGCGCTGACGCGATCCATGACGTCAGCGACAAGCCGGCCGCCAGAGGCGACCCGTTTGCCGACCTGGGCAACAAACATCTCGAACCGCTCGCGTCCGAGCGCGCGCGCTGCGTCCTGATCCTGCGAAGGCAGCGGCGGGGTGATGGTCAGGTAATATCGGATGAATAGCGCGATCGTCTCAGCGAGAACGCCAAGGTCGCGGTCGGCACGTTCCAATTGCCGGTTCATCCGATCCAGCCTTCGGATCAGTGCCGCGTCGCCGCTGGTGTCGCGCTCGGGATTAAGAAAGCGATCCAAGGCAGCATCGACAATGGCTGACTTGTTGGCTCCGGGGCGCTTGGCGGCGAGCTCGAGGCGCTGCGCCACACTCTCAGAGACGTAAGCCGACAGTTTAGGTTTCATCGGGATGCTCTTCAGAACGAGGGGAGAAGATCGTCGTCGTCGCGGGTGACGGCATGGGCTCGCCGCACGGCGCTCGACGCGTTTGCTGCCTGCCGCATCTGGCTACGGTCGGCGGCGACGTCGGACTCGTCGTCGAGCAACCGCTCCTCGATGGCACGGACGTCGGTCGCAACTGGTGCGGCCTCGTCGAACAACGGCAATTGCTGCTTGAGACCGCCGTCCTCGCCGCCCGTCTGCATCAGCTCGCGATATGGCAGGGTCGCTAGGCGAAGGTCGGTGGTGCGCAACTCGCCACGCCAATCGTCAGGGCGAGCCGGCGGACGATCGGCATACCCGTCCCCGGCCAAGAACGGCGGCTTACGCAGGCGACGGACGAAGTTTGCGTCCTCGTAGTGCCGCAGCTTTGTCGCCCGGACCGGCGCAAGACCCGAGACCAGCACGATAGCCTGGTCGGGCGGCAGTTGCATCACCTCGCCAGGCGTCAGCAAGGGACGCGCGGTCTCCTGACGGCTGACCATCACGTGGCCAAGCCAGGGAGCCAGCCGATGGCCTGCATAGTTGCGCTGTGCACGTAGTTCCGTTGCGGTGCCGAGGGCGTCCGAAATCCGTTTGGCGGTGCGCTCATCATTGGCGGCGAAAGCAATGCGGACGTGACAATTGTCCAGGATCGCATTGTTCTCGCCATACGCCTTTGCGATCTGATTGAGCGACTGGGCGATCAGGTAGGCGCGGATGCCGTAACCGGCCATGAAGGCGAGCGCGCTCTCGAAGAAGTCAAGCCGGCCAAGCGCAGGAAACTCATCCAGCATCATCAGGAGCTGACGGTGCCTGCGGTCGCCTGCCTTGGTATTCAGCGTCTCGGTCAGCCGGCGGCCGATCTGATTGAGGATCAGCCTGATCAGCGGCTTGGTCCGGCTGATGTCCGACGGCGGAACGACGAGGTAGAGCGTGACCGGCTTATCGGCACTCACGAGGTCGGCGATGCGCCAATCGCAAGATTCGGTGTTTCGGCTGACGACGGGATCGCGGTAGAGCCCAAGAAAGCTCACAGCTGTCGACAGAACGCCGGAGCGCTCGTTTTCGGACTTGTTGAGCAGCTCTCGCGCGGTCGCGGCGACGACGGGGTGCACCTTCGGCTCGGCCTTGGTGCCGAGGTGATTGGTCGCCAGCATGATCCTGAGCGTCTTCTCAAAGGACTGCGCTGGATCGGCCAGGATCTCGGTGACGCGGGTTAGCGTCTTCTTTTCTTCTGCATAGAGGACGTGAAGGATCACACCGACCAGAAGCGAATGACTGGTCTTTTCCCAATGGGTTCGGCGTTCGAGCGCTCCTTCGGGATCGACCAGGATGTCGGCGATGTTCTGGACGTCGCGGACTTCGGCCGCCCCTTTGCGCACTTCGAGCAGCGGATTGTAACGCGCGCTCCGCGAATCCGTGGGATTGAACAAGAGGCAATGCGAGAACGTCGAACGCCAGCCGGACGTCAGTTCCCAGTTTTCGCCCTTGATGTCGTGCACTACCGCCGACGAGGTCCACGACAGCAAGGTGGGCAAGACCAGTCCGACGCCCTTGCCCGAGCGGGTCGGCGCAAAGCACATGACGTGTTCCGGTCCATCGTGCCGCAGATAGTTGTTCTCGAGACGCCCCAGGAAAACGCCCTTGGACGCGAACAGGCCGGCCGCCTTGATTTCCTTCGACGTCGCCCACCGAGCCGAACCGTAAGTCGTCACCAATTGGCTTTGGCGCGCGCGCCACACAGAGTTGACGATCGCAAAGAGCGCGCCCGCGATGCCGCCAGCCGCCGCAATCGCTCCGCCCTCCTCAAAGATCTCGGGCGCATAGGCCTCGTAGGCGAACCACCATTCGAACAACCGCCAGGGCAGATAGACGCGATAGCCGACGATCAAGAACCAGGGTTCCCCCAGACGCTGCTGATAGCCGAGAGCTGCGGCGGTCCACTGTGTTGCGGCCCAGGTCGACACAACGACGATGCCGAGCACGACGGTGATCTGACCGACATAGATTTTAGCTGGAAACATCCCGCTCGCCCCATACTCACGCAACGTGAGCGGCGCGATGAAAGAGACGAATGCGCTTTGCGTTCAATCGAAATAAAAAGTCGCGCCGGCAGCGAGCGCGAGGTTGATCAAGTCTGATCAGGCGCCGGACTTGAAGATCAAGGTCAGCGCAGCGTCGTCGCATCCCTCAACAGCGCGTGAACGCGTGGCGCAAATAGCATCTCGTTGGCATTTCCCCACTGAACCCTGGCGAATGGCGCTCAATACCGGAGCGACCATGTGCGAGTTGGCGCGGTCACGAAGCGTCACGATGCGATTCTGCAAGACCGAGCTGGATCTAATTGTATTCGGCGCGAAGTGTCGGATGGGTCAGTGACCAACATGCCGTTTGGCATGCAAAAGCCAGCAAGGCCTGTGCTTCTGCTGGTCGAGGCGACGTTGGAGCAGGAAACGCGAGGCCGGACGTGGCCTGCCCGTCCATAGGTCATTTTGATGGAGGAGCCGGCTTGTCGGTGGACTTGTCTGCCAGATCGTAATTGGCTGGATTGGAGCCGAACTCGGATACACCCTTCGCAAATTCGGTTCGGAGCAACGTCTGGAAGTCATCGTCATAGGTTGCAATGCTGGTGCGGATCGCAGCTCTCCACTGGTCACCACGATCCCATGCCTCCATGAAGGCGGAGGCAAGATCAGCGTGCTGCCGGTTCTCGATCATTGCTTCAATGATCGATCTGGCTTGAAGCCGATCCTTCGCGCTCTTGGCCGTCCCGTCGCGGTCTTGCTTCCGGCGGGATCCGACGATGAGCTTGTGGATGGCATATCGCTCTGGAGATGGAATGAGAACCGGCACGCCTGCACCGTGCAGCAGCACGGCACGGATTGGCTCGTAGATCAGGTAATCGAGAAAGCGCAGCGGAAATGCCGCCGCACCACCGAGCGCCGGCATCGGAACTGGCTTGCCTGCCTGATCATCGGACCACTGGTTCGGTGTCAGGAATTCCACCTTGAAGTTGCCTCTCGACACGAATTGGGTGGAAACCCTGCCATCGGCTTGGCTTGGGACCTCACGAAAGGTCTGGTCGACTTGTCGAAGTACCTCCAGGATGGGAGGTATGGAGTCCTTGATGGCTACCGAGATTTCATGGAATTGCGCAAAGTCGGCATCACCAGTCTGCATGGCGACCGCATCGAGGCGTCGGCCAAGCACGGCGGAGTAACATTGGTAGGCCACAGTACCGACGAGCACTCCCCTCATGCGGAAGAAGCCAGCCTTGGCCAGTTGCTCCACGACTTGGCCAACCATGGGTAAGGGGCGCGGCAGATAGGCTTCGCGGGTCAGCGTGGAAACAAGGCGGCGACGTCCCTTCAGGTCGGCCTTCAAATCTTTGAATGCCTCAACCCGTTTGGTGATTTCGGGATCGTCCACTGGACCGACGTAGCGGCGATCCTGGCCACCCCCCTCGGGCTTGGGTGTGTCGAAGTACCAGTATTTCTTGTCCTTGACCTCGACGGCCACGAATCTTCCATTCGAGGAGAATTCGGAGGTGAAGCTTTCATCGAGGCTACGCTGGGCCAATTCCGAATATAGCGTTTGATAGGTGATATCGAGGCGGGCGGACGTCATGCCGGGAACCCCAGTTATACTATTTTCGCGAAAATAGTATAACCAATTCCCCAAAGGGGCAAGCCCGTTATACTATTTCCGTAAAAATAGTATAACTTCTATATTTATCAGTGTCTTACGTAGATCTATAGGCCCAACCCGCGCTTGATGCCGATCGACCAGGATATGCCCTCCCCGCCGACCTGACCGGTGACCAATTGCCCGCGCGCTCGCTCCAGCACCGGCCGCCACGGCACCAGCGCGAACTCGTGGGACCGCTCGATCACGGCGAACCGCCCGCTGTTTAGTGTCAGCATGCGCCGGTAGACGCCATCGATCTTGCTGCCGGCCTTCACGTCGACATGTTCAAGGCCGGTGCGCGCGGATATGTCGGCCGCCGTCCGCGCCAGTTCGCGCGTCTCGAGCGTCTCGAGCATGTTCCGCGCAAAGCGCATCTGGCCACCTTCCTCTCGCGCAAGCCCCTGCTCGATCAGCCACTGCCGCCTTCCTCGCAACGCGGTCTCGAGGTCCGCGCCAAAACCGGTCGGCGCGAGCTCATCGGGCTCCTTCCCAACGAGCTTGCGATCGAGCCAGGTTGCACCTACTGCCTGCGGCAAATCTTCAAGCCTTTGCCATGACAGCACTGCGACCCGCACCGGTTTGCGCGATTGCTGGAGTTTTTCATATCGAAGCGCCCCGTCCAGATAATCCTGCCCGGCGCTCCAACTGCCATCGGCAAGACGGCTGACTATCCCTTCGCGCCGCATGGCCTCCAGGCGCCGCACGTGGGATCCGACAAATTCGCCCGACGCTTGCGGGTCGAATTCCCGATGCAAACGGTCGCTGTAGATGCCGCCATGGCGGGCGGCGATTTCTGCGATCGTCAGGTCGATTGCGCGCGGTTCAGCGACGCGCGCCCTGAGCTCCAGAATCGTGTTCCGGACAGGCGGCTCTTCGTTGGCGCGAAGGGTACCAATCTCGACATAGTGCGTCCGCCCGTCCACCCCATCGATCACGACATAACGGCGCTCCGTCAGTTCGTCGGCAAACCCCTCGCCAACAACCCGCCCGACCAGGCGATGAGCGCTTCGTTCCGGATCGAAGATCGTGTAGTCGCTGGCCGCCCGCGTAACTCCTGCGGCTGCCATCTCGCGATGCATGGTCTTGATGATATCGCCGCGTTCCCCCATGCGTCTCAGCTTGGGCTCGAGCTCAGGGTCGATCCGCCAACGCCCCGGTTCAGCCTCTTCTGCCAAGCCCATTCGCTCCAAGGTTCGCAGCCGTCCGATCCGCGCCGCTTGCCATGTAGGCTCCCGCCCAGACAGAGCCCCAAGCTCAAGAGCTCCGCCCGGAGCATCTCGGAGAATGCTCCGGTCAAGCCGCGTGAGCCGCTCGGCCGTGATCTCCTGCTGAAGCTTGCGAGCAACCTCGATCTCCGTTTCTGGGCCGAGCTCTCGCGTGATGAGCTCCGCTGCCCGCGACCGAAAGCCATGAGCGATATAGTCGCGCGCGATGACGAGGTCGTTTCCTTCGTCATCCTTGCCGCGCAGGATGATGTGCGTGTGGGGATGGCCAGTGTTGAAATGATCAGCGGCGACCCATTCGAGCCTGGTGCCGAGGTCCTGCTCCATCTGCCGCATGAGGTCGCGGACAAAGGGTTTCAGGTCTGCCAGCTCCGCGCTGTCCTCCGGCGCCACAATAAACCGGAACTGGTGGCGATCGCCGGCGCTGCGCTCCGTAAAGCTCTTGCCATCGGCGCGGTCACTGCTGGCGTCGTATAGCTCCCCCGGCTCACCCTCGCGCGTGACGCCGTCGCGTTGGACGTAGCGGAGGTGCGCTCGCACAGCACCGGTGTCACCTGACTTGATCCGCACGATCCGGGCCTTGATCACGACACGGCGCTGTCCCTGGCTTCGTCCGCGTCCGGCCAACACCGCACCTTGCGCGTGGCCGCGGCCGATGCGGCCGCCTGTGAACGACGTACCTGCCCGTGCACGGGCGCCGGCCTTGGCCGCCTCCTGGCGGACCCGTCGAAGATAGCTGGCCGCTCTCTTGGCTCTCCGGTTGCCGATCCGTCCGAGCTTCACTTCGAATTCGTCTTCGATCTCTCGCATGGCATGCATCCGACGTTTGGAGAAGACGCCGATATGTGAAGCCGACGAGGGCTCGCCAAGACGCAGACGCAATTGCCCAAGTTCGCCATTGCGTTGGGTCTCACCTGGCGACAGCGAAGATCCAGAGAGCGCCAAATCTTGGATGTGCAGACAACGGCTTAAGCGCTCCGTAGCGCCAGTGCTTTTATCTTGCCCTCCCGCTTTTTTTGCTTTCCTACCACGAGATCAAAAGTCGTCGTCTCCCGGTCGCTGATTCCCAAGCCCCAAATTCCAAGCCAACAAACACTCGGTACTCGGCGATTTGCGACGAAACGCAGTTCGGGTCATTGCGGTAGATGCTTCCAATAGCGCCTGCCCGAACACGTCGACAGGTGGCCGATTCATTGCGAAAGAGCCGCTGCGACTTGGCCCGCGATAGCGATCGTTACCCGAAGGGCCGAGACACCCGTAGGGTGGCTCGGTGAGGAGCGAAGCGACGAGTAGAGCGCGGGCCGAAGGCATCGCCCAGCACGTTATTATCGTACTCCTCCGCGAATTCTTGCCCGCGTACGCGAGGGTCCTGGTATTCATAAAGGGGCTGGCCGACCGATTTCCGATTAGGCCCGAAGAGTGGCGGAGAAGCAGCAATCTTCCGATGTCGCTGAAGGGCTAGCAGCGGAAGTCACCGTAGGCTGAAAGTAAAAGTGGCCGGCAACTGAGGTGGCCTTACTATGAATCGATCCTATAAACGTCGCCGGGGCCGAGGTTTAGTTCCTCGAACATCTTTTGCTGCTTTTCCGTGAGGATTGCTGGAACAACTTCCGCCGTCCAGCCTTCGGGAACGGCGGCGAGGACCAATGTCAACGCCTGGCTAGGCTTGGCTAAGGCAAGCCACAACTGCTTTGTGGATGGCACCTCGTCCGAGGTCGCCTCAACGATAGTGAACGAATTGCCGAACGACTCCGCCATCGCTCGCTAATGCCTCAGCGTGTCGCTAGTTGCTACTGTGAGGCAGACGAACTGGGCCAGCTATCAAGCGATATGTGGGCACCCAAGCGGTGTTCCACGATTCCATGGTTGCGCCGCAAACCGAGCACTCGAAGCTGGCTATTTCCCGCGAAGGGGCCATCGCCTCGGTGCGGCTGTAAACAGCGCCGCATTGACAGGATCGATGATGAGACTCTGGCATGCATCTTTATGCGCCAGAAAAACAAAACAGGCCACCGAGCAATTCAAACTAGGCCAACTGGGGTCGGCAACAGGCAGCGCCGTCCGTTGAATGGGAATAAACGGCGACCCCAGCACGGAATGAGAACGGTCAAAAGTCCTCTCAGGGTAAAATCGCTAAGAACTCAGGTTGAGCAAGTCTGGTCCGCTCTGGGCTTGATGAGACGACCTCCATCGGACACGGCGCAAGTTCGCAGATGGGCCAAAGGTGATCAGCGTCTGAATGAAAAATGGCTGCGCTGTACAACGGGCCTTTGGGCTGTCCGACGAGCGCTGAAGTTCATCAGGCGCACAGAGGCCGACCGAGTGAACCAGGCTTGGCAGCCTGGCTCGCTCAGACAATTTGCGAGACGAAATTCGCCGCAAATACCGTCAGCGCTTGGGCGCGTAGGGTCCAAGATCGTTGAACAAGTCCGCCTGGAGGGGGCGTTCGTCAAACCGAATTCCGCCCCTGGCTTTGGCCTCGACCTCACGAATTATCGCGTCCTGCCGATCCACCGGAACTCCGTTTTTGCTCCAGAGAGCACGCAGCTCGGCCTCTGGCTCGGCCGAAGATCGAGCCTTGTTGCGGGGGATTTCCTCGAAATTGGCGCAGACGATTTCGACATTGGGCGCGACGCCCTTCCATGTGTCACGATAGAAAGAGCAGTCCACGCCGCAGCCCGCTTCGAGGTGAATTCCGGTCTGCTCGGTGAACTTGAGATAATCCGCGCTCTTGCGTTCGCGGTAGCACTGCACGCCGCTATATTGGAACGGTGCAGACGTCTGCGGGATGATGAACGCGCCATAATCCGCAATACCGGAAGCTATATCGATCACGTGAAACTCGAAAGAGCGTCCGGTATACCGGGGTCCGCTTCCGATCCTCGAAGTGGCTCCGAATGGGGGATTTGCGATCGCGCAGCCGAAACGACCGAGGCTTGTCAGGTCCAAACTGAACACGTCGGCGCAAATCCAATTGGCTTCCGGCAGGACCTTGCGACCGACCTCGACATAGGCAGAATTGCGCTCGATGCAGACGATCTCTTTCTGTGGCTCGTCGCGACCGCGCGCATAGTGTGCCCTCCAATAGACGTGGAATGCGAGCGCGCCAATCCCGGCGCAAAGGTCGACCGTTCGGCCGCCGTAAGCATCAATTGCGAAGTCTCCGGCAAGCCCCCTAGGGGTAAAGAACGCCCCCGCCGCTCCGTTGATGTGGCTTGCGCCCTCGTGCCAATTGTCGAGCACAAACACACGCTCATCATAGGTGAGGACGTCCTTCTTGAGCAATTCGACAGCCTCGGCATGTGCCTTGGCTTCCGCCTTCGTCAATTTTGCCATCGTGTGTCTCGCTTGTGGGCCCTTGATGGGCGTTTGATCGGCGCGGCGCGCATGGCCTTCGCCATGCCGCCTGCCCGTCGGCGAGAGCGGGGTTTCGGGGGCAAGAGCTTGTTTCGGCGCCGGTGCGCCGGCGCGAATCCGATGGTGCGCAACGCGGTTGCACCGAGCCGCGTGAGCTGCGACGTGCGACCGACTTGCTGCACCGGAGGACGAAAGAAGGTCTTGCAGGGGTGACGGGGCAGCGCCCCTCAAGTCCCCCTGCTTAAAGGAAAAGCGCTTTTCGCATGCCAACCCGTGCGCGAGCTGTTGCGATCGATCCTCTGATCACCACCGTCATGATCGGACGGGGCGTCGTAGAGGTTTGTCAGCCCAGTGCTGAAGACCTTGCCTGCCGGCCTGACGGGTTGCAGGCGATCAGGGCTCGAGCCGAGAGCCAAATTTGACGGGCGCGCGTTCTTCAGACGCGCGCCGGTCGTCGCCAACGGCTCACATATCGGGATTCCATGTCCAGAGTGGACGCGCGACCCCCAGGATGTCGCACCGGAGCACCGGCCCGAAGTAGCGCGAGTCAAAGGAATTCGGGTGAGGCTGCAGCAGGAAGTATTCGCCCTCAACGAGCCGCATGCAGCCCTCCCAGGCCGGCAGAGGCCGCCCTTGCCGGTCTTTGT
The DNA here is from genome assembly GCF_028128835.1 of Bradyrhizobium sp. CCBAU 65884. Taxonomy (NCBI): domain Bacteria; kingdom Pseudomonadati; phylum Pseudomonadota; class Alphaproteobacteria; order Hyphomicrobiales; family Nitrobacteraceae; genus Bradyrhizobium; species Bradyrhizobium sp. CCBAU 65884. The sequence continues at coordinate 73,073 of NZ_LBJU01000100.1, forward strand.
CGAGCACCTCGGCAACGACCTTTCCGTTGATGGAGATGTTGCCGATCGGCTCCCTGGTGCGGCAGATTTCGTCTCCGCCGATGGCCTCGACCCGCTTTAGAAGAGGCACCGGCATGGGGAGGATCTCGTGCGCGATGATCAGGAGCTCGATTCCAGGAGGTGGCTTGAAGACGGCGAGCTCGCCGCGCACCGGCAGGCGCGGCTCCAGATAGTAGAAACCGAGCGGCGCGCTGCCCGTGGCATTGTAGATCAGCAGCGGCACCGCCGGAGCGGACGACATCAGAAGCGTGATGATGCCGGCGCACATGGCTGAGAGCGTTGAGGCCTGGCGCCATAGTCTCGTGCGGTCAATCGGCATCGGAGGTCGACCTCCTCTTGCTCGCATGCGACCATTCGACGAGGTCTTCGATGTGGTAGCGGACGTAGCGTCCATGTTTGCGGTAGGTCGGTCCCCTGCCCTGGACCCGCATCTTCTCCAGCGTGTTCTTCGTGAGCCTGAGCCAGGTGGCCGCCTCCGCAGTGTTGAGGAACGGCTTGTCCGGCTCCTTGTCGTCAGCTTTCGTGATCATCCAGCTTTCCTTCCCACACCTCGTACAACCAAGAGGTGCAAGAAGAAGCGTCGTCAGATTGGAGAGGCTTTGTGGAGTGGCGAAGTTCAGAGTTTCTCTTTCGCCATCCTGCGCGAGCAAACTTCGTCAAAAGAGAATGACAAATTTCGATCAGCTCAAAAGGTCGCGGTAACCGCCCTTCATCAATTCGGTGCCCTTGGCAACAAGGCGGCGCGTGCGATCGCGCAAAAATTGACTATGCCCGTACCATTCTTCAGTAACTTTATTCTCTCCGAAGATCGCAATTGCGATCTGTCGATATGTCTTACCGTGCAGGCTTTCGTCGAGCGCGATGAGAGCCTGACGAAGCCGCTCGTCGGCTGCCGCGGAAGGCTTTTGAAACGTTCTAAAGTCCGCCTCGGTGAAGCGCTGCAGGCGCTTTAGAAGCTCGGCTTGAGCCGCAAGATCATGGAGATCGTGCAGCTCAAAGACCGGCGTAAATGCCGCGGTCAGGACCGAAAGCCCGTGGATTTCGAGAGGCACGCGAACACCATTGCGCTTCATCACCACTAGTGGAACGCCGTCGATACCTATCACTGCCTGTCGATCAGCATTGAAATCAGCAAGCCGTCGGACTTTCGCCTCTTCGCCCTCGACCGGCTTCCTCGCATTCAGCCGAACGACCCGCTTCAAGGTATTGGTATGCCAGAACGCGATTGCCTCGTGAGCGCAAAGTCTTGGATCGGCGAAGGCGTAAAGTCCCCACCTCTCGGCCCGCGGAAACCTACGCCTGAGGCGCAATAGCTTGGTGCCGTCGTTGAGTGTGATGCACGGCAAGTGCTGAGGTACAGAGCTTCGCCAATCGGCGACGTAGTCGGCATTGCGTCGTAGGAACTCCCATGCCCAATCGCCGCCGTCATAGTCGGCGGGAATGCAGGAAGCCGCATGATCATGGGCAAGACCACGGCTCGCATTAGCTGAATGGATCAAACAGGCGTCCCAACAAATTCCAATACAACTTTGGATCGTCCTGTCCAAATAGGGCAAGAGAACGGCCCCGCGAGCAGTTCTCGCGGGGCCGATTGGCGTCAGTCCGCCGGATTCCAGATCAGGGCAAACACGCCGTCGTCATCCTGGCCCGCGGCGCGGCCGAGATTAGCGTAGAGCTTGCGCGGGCCGAATTCGGGCGCCGCCAGGGACAGGCTCACATAGTCCTTGCGGCTGTTCTCGCCGCGGCGGACCCACCCTGCCCCAATCTCGACCCCCTGAGTGAAGACCCGGAAGTCCGGATGGGTCTCCGCGCTCTTGTCGCGGTTCGGGATGATATCGATATCGGCGCGAATTGAGACGGTCTTGAGCTGACCCTTGTAGCTACCATTGTCGTTCTTGGTGACGTATCCGATCGCGGTCATGGTCTTGTCCTCTTCTGTTGCTCGCGAGGAGCCGATCCCCTCGCGATGGCGAGACCGTTATGGGAAGCGAAACGCCTTCGAACCCGCATGCGGGGCGTAGCGCACGCGGAGCACCTGAGCCGGAAGCTTTTTTGAAGCGAAACGGCCGCGAGGAGCCGGACGCATTTGTCCGGCGGGGAAAAAAGTTGGCGGCGTGGGTTTTGGCAGGCGGAGCGCTTCCCATAGGTCTCTGCGCCACGCGCAGGGTATCGGCCCCGCTGAAACGGAAACTGCGACGAGACCCGGACGATCGGGGCGGCGCCCAGATCGATCATGATAGCTACAAGCGCCGGCCGTATGCGTCTTTCATTTTCTTAACCGAAATCGAAATCACCCGAA
>NZ_LBJU01000101.1:0-75549 GCF_028128835.1 Bradyrhizobium sp. CCBAU 65884
CATCGAGCGCTTCTGTCGTTACAGTGCCCCGGAAAAACAAGACCCGATGTTGCGAACTTCTGGTTCAAGACACTAGCCCGGGACCATCTCCTGACATCCGCGTGGGGCGTCCAGATGCCAGCGCCGAAGCAGTGTCAATCGCGGGCTCGTTCAAGCGTGCAAACATTTTGGCGTTCGGCTTCGCGCTATTGATCGGTGGTTTTGGCGTCTTTGGCGGTCTGAAGGCTCCAGCGCCCCTCATCCTGCTTGTCGCCGCTCTTCTCGCCTTCTTTGGCGCACGTAGGTGGCTTGATAGGTCGAGCGATGTCTACAAATTTCGGGACGCAGAGGCAGCCACAAAGCAAAATTGGCTACGCGCCCAGCAGCAATGGGCCGAACGAACCGGCTCCGCCACGTTCGACGCGAAGAAGCAAGAGGTGCTGAAGCTTCGGACCGCTATTGACTATCTCCCGCAAGTACGTGCCTCAAAACTAGATAAGCTCAAGAAGTCGGTGAGGTAGGCGCAGCTCTCACGCTATCTCGACCATTTCGAGATCGACAAGGCAAAATTGGATGGCATCGGCGAAGGGCGGAAACGCACCCTGCAATCCTACGGCATCGAGACCGCTGCTGACCTTCTTGGGCCAGCGGTCGAGTCAGTGCCCGGATTTGGACCGAAGCTGTGTGGCGTTCTGTACTCTTGGCGACAGTCGCTGGAGAAGCGCTTCGTATTCAACGCAGCAACTGGCGTAGATCGCCGTGACATGGACAAGATCGAGCACGAGATTTCCGTCGAGCGTCGGAAGCTAGAGCAAGCCGTCCGGAGCGGCTATGAAGAGCTTCAACAGCTTCACGGAAGGATTCTTCACGCACGGGCCCAATTGCGAGGGCCTGTAGAGGCAGCTTACAAAGCCTATCTTCAAGCGGATGTGAACTATAAAGCGGTGTCCGGCTAGTTCGGTCCTTGTGGCCTACTGCTTCCAGCCAATCACGATACCGTCTTCTAGATAGACTCGATTGCTGAAACGGTTCTTCCCCGTTTGCCCATATTTCCAGGTCTCCTTGGTCTTGGCTTTCTTGACTTCGTAGTCGCGATCCACGGGAGCGCCCCAGGCCTCCACAAGCTGCTCTTCCGTCATTCCCTGCCAGACTTGGCGCGCAATTATCATGTCTGCGATTTGCTCTCCATATTTGGCAACGAGACGCTGCCTGCGAGCCCTGCGCCGCACATTGTTGAGAACAGCTATTCCACCGATGATCGCTCCAACCACAAATAAAATTACCAACAACGGGTTCGCTCCCTCTGAAGTCGGACTCTCGCGAGAGGCCGCCGAAATGTAAGCGCTTAGCGATCACCCTATTGATGCAGGCTTGACGCTTTGCGGAATCGCCATGGCATGAGGTCTTCGATCCTGCTATGGGGATGGCCGTCGATGATCGCCTCGAGTGTTTCGGCGATGTAGGCAGCAGGGTTTACGTCGTTGAGTTTGCAGGTGGCGACGATCGAGGCGAGCAAAGCCCAGTTTTCCGCCCCGATTTCATGTTCGGCGAAGAGCGCATTTTTCCTGGTCAAGCAGATCGGCCGGATGGCGTTCTCGACCGGGTTGGTGTCGAGCTCGAGACGGCCGTCTTCGAGGAAGCGGGTCAGCCCCTGCCAATGATTGAGCGCATAGCGGATATCCTCGGCGAGTGTCGAACCGCTGGAGATCATCGACAGCTGTTTCTCGAACCAGGACCTCAACGCGGCGACCATGGGCAGCGAGTGCTCCTTGCGCGCGGCCAGCCGGATGTCCGGCGATGCACCGCGCGCCATGGCTTCGATGGCGTAAAGCTGGGCGATGTGCCGAATGGCGGCCTCGGCGATCGGCGACTTGCTGTTGCGGGCCAATTTCACAAAGCGCCGGCGCAAATGGCTCCAGCAATGCACGAGCGTCCAAGGCCCTTGCGGTCGAACGACTTCGGTCAGCCGGTCAATACCCGTCGTAGGCATCGCATTGCAGGAAGCTTCCGCCAAAGCCGTCCAGGAACTGCTCCGCGAAGGCGCCGCTGCGACCGGGGGCATATCGGAACAACACGATCGGTGGACTTAGGCCGCTGTGGCCACGGTCGTCTGACGCGATCGCCCAGAAGTAGCCTTTCTTCGTTTGACCTCGCCCCGGATCAAGCACCGGTGCCGTGGTCTCGTCCATGAACAGGCGATCCGCCATGGCCAGGTGGCGGCGCATGTGGTCCGCGATGGGCTGAAGATGGAAGCAGGCGCGGCCGGACCAGTTGCCCAGAGTCGCCCGATGGCGGGGGCAGCATCATGCAGGGCGTGCAGTTCGATAAGAACGGCAGGGTTGAGGGCTATTGGATCAGGCCGTTTGTGCTTGGCAACTTCAGCTCAGCGCCTCAGGCGGTCTTCGTGAAGGCCCGCACATCTTGGGGTCGAACGCGAGTTGGTCATCTTTTTGACCTCATCGTCCCTGGCCAAATCCGGGGCATCTCGCCGCTTGCTGCCGCACTCACGCCTGCGCATTCCAAGTCGACGTTGCGGGAATTTGGCCTGGCTGCCGCGCTCGTGCAAAGCATGGTTGCGGCCACGGTCGAAAGTGACTTGCCCCGCGACGCGGCGCTGAGGACACTCTCGACGGCCGACGCGATGGATACCTAGCGGCTAGACGGCCGATGGCTGCCTTGATCGGTGACCGTCACGTCGATGCCGCACACGTCGAGGACATGTCGCTGGATAAGCTCGCCAGATACGCAGATATGTTCGTTGAATTGGACGCGTACCGCGAGAAGCGACGAAAGCGATAGTGGGGCCGCTCTAGCTGGGCGGCCTTTTCACTTGCACAACATGAGATGGGGCGAGGGTGATGGTGCAGAAAGTCTGTGAGCGTTGTGGCGTTGAGTTTGAGGCTAAGCGACGCGACGTGCGTTTTTGTTCGCGGGTGTGTAAGAGCGCATCCTACCGCGAGGCCAATCGCGAAAAGCTTGCGGCCTACGGCGCCGCTTACTACGCAGCCAACTGCGACAAGCGCGCGACACAGGGGGCTGCATGGGAGAAGGCCAACCGCGACAAGCGTAACACGATCAACGCCAACAGACGCGCCCGCAAGCGCAAGGCAACCGTCCCGCTTACGCAAGATGAAATGGCCCGCATCAAGGCGATCTACGCGGAGGCAGAAACCAAGACGCGAGAGACGGGCACCACCTGGCACGTCGATCACATCTTGCCGCTCTCGAAGGGCGGCTTGCATCACCTAAACAATCTGATCGCAATTCCGGCAGGCATGAACCTGACGAAGCACGATGACTACTGGCCCGATCTGTATGCATTGCAGTGAGGTGGGCCGCACAAAGACAAACGAGGTAACCCTTGTCTAACCCCTCAGTTACAGCAACTATCTCGGCGAACGATCTTGCATCGCCCAAGCTGCGAGAACTCATCGCTACACTCAAACAGGCGGAAAGAGTAGCGAAGGAAGCCTTTAGCGGCGACGGCTTGGGAAAGCACGCCGCTGGACTTAACACTGCCACGGCCGCCGCTCAAAAGCACCTTGGCGTGCTGCACCAAGTACACGCAGCCCACAAAGCAATAGCCGCAACCGTAGCTGGTTACGCAAGCCTCCGCGTCGCACATGCTGGCATAGATACAATCAAGCATGCGATCCCATACCTTCGCGAAGATCAGTCGATCAAGGCGCGCACGGGCTATACCGAGGCCGAAATGGTGCGCCTCCGGAAACAGCAAAACGAGCTTGCAGCGCGTACAGGCGATAAGGTTGAGAGTACGCAGAAGGACCACGAGATATTCGGGCGCCTGCGGTACGACGCAGCTACTAACCTCGCGATCACCGAACCGACCGCAATTGGCGCGAAGGCGATGGGCGTCACTGCCGAACGCAACGCAGAGCTGCAAGAGGCAATGATCTCGCAGTACGGGGTCCACTTCGATAATCCCTCCGATGCGGCACGTAAAGTCAAACACCTGAACGACCTAGCGGCCGTTGCCACTAAGAAGTCCAACATGTCGTTTGAAGACGTGCTCGACTACACCCGCTATTCCGCAGCAGCGGCCCATACGGTCAATGTCTCGCCCGAGCAGAATCTAGCCATGGGCATGGCTCTCCGGCGCAGTGGCATCGTGGGTAGTGAAGGCGGCGTTTTTGCACGCCAGTTTTATGCTAGAATGATGGCCCCGACAGCAAAGGGCCGTGAGGCCGCAGCGCAGAACGGAATCACCCTGGACGAATACTCTTCGCACGGCACTATCTCAGGCGAAGGGCTGTCAGCGTCACTCGCTCGCAAGTTCGGCAAGAGCCTCTCGAAGCAGGCCATCGACACGTTCAACCGCTCCATCGAAGAACAAGGCGATGAGCTGCTGTCTGATCGCGGCAAGTTCGCTGAGGCTGTGGTCAAAGCCCGAACGTCTGATGGCGAAAAGCTCTCAGAGACTGATCGCAAGCACCTGACCAAAACCGCGAACGATTACTTCGACCTGACCAAGGGCGGCATTCGCGGCGGAGATCTGCTTGACAGAATGCTGAGCGCGAATAACCCCATGCTGCTTCAAGCCTTCCTGGGTGACAAACAGGGCGCACGTGCGAACGCGCTGTTGGGTGCACGCCAACAGTATGAAGACGCAAAGAACGATCAGCAACACGCGGACGGTTATTCGCAGAAGGTCTTCGAGGAAATGTCTCAGGGGCTGGCCGCCGCGACGGACAGACTAACCGCTTCGTTCGATGCTCTGCAAAACACTCTCGTGAAGTCTTCAGAGGGCTGGATCACCCCACTTGTGAATGGGGCTACGGCGGTCGCGAATGCGTTCAATACGCTCAGCCCGTCTATGCAGTCCTTTGCCACTCAGTTCGCGGCAGTAGGCACCGCAGTTGCGGGAATTACAGCGGGCGGCATGTTCGTCAAGACGTTCGCAACGCTGACCACGTCAGCGGTCGAAGCGTCTGCGGCCTTGCAGAGATTGGCTGGCAGCGCAGTGATTGCGGGCGGTGCTAACACGGCCGGAGGGGCAGCGGGCGCGGCAGGCGGGTTGATCGGCAAAGCGGGCAAGATCGCTGGCGCGGTCGTACCGGCAACCCTCGTGGCGGCAGGCGTGTATGAGGCCATCCAGTTCATGCAGAGCATTCCGCCTTCAGAAACTAACAGCAACCCGAGAGTTGGGGGCGGCAAAAAGCTGACGTTTACAAACCTCACGGGGATGACCACGGCGCTACCTTGGGAGACCGATTCCGATAACTACAATCCCAGGACTGGCGGCGGGCACAGAGCGCTTAGGACCGATGCGATCTTGCAGCCTGATCTCGGAAGGCTTCCTTCAGGCGACACGGGCGTACAGTCTCAGGGCTGGCAGGATTCCATCATTGCGGGGTCAACTCGGCCCTCGCAGGGTTGGGGTGACGGCAAGGTATCAACGTCGACCGAAGTGCACGGGACCGTGGAAGGTTCGGCCGAGATGCACCAGAACATCACGGTCACAGTCGAGCCGTCCGCATACTTCCGTTGTGACTCGTGCAGAAGCGGCGTCACGCGTTCAACTCAACGGCCAGCTCGGAACGTCAATGCACGGACCTGGCGACAACTCGGTTAAGTCTACACGAGGGCCGCCGACAGGATCACAAGAATGACGATGCTATTTCCACAGTCGTGGCGCGCTGGCATGCAGAGGGTCAGCGCGGCCGTCGACGCGACCATGGGCGAGCCAGTCTTGGTAACGCCCGTTACTCCGGGGAGGCCCAACTTCCCCGGAGACCCTCAGCCTGACAGGGCTGTCCTGGCGGTCGCCGTATTCACAGCCAAGCCTGAAACTGTTGTAATGGGTGAAGGCAAGGTGCACACGCGCGGCCACTCGCTGAGCCCGCTAATCACCACAAGCGTCCCTATCTTCAGTTTCGATCACAAGGCGTTGCCGTGGCCGTTGCTGCCAAGCTATCGCATCACGCTCATCCGCACGGGCGAAGCCTTCGAGGTGACCGACATCAAATCCGACAGCGTCACGCGTATCGAAGTGAAGGTCGTAAGGCTCGGCAGGGGTTTAGAGTGATGGGCGTAGCAAAACTACAGTTCGCACCGCGCACTGCCCCTGTCGAAACTGATTGCCCCGATGTCCTGGCTCACGCGCTTGCGAAGCTTAGGCGATGCGGGGGCGATGCGATCAACGTCCTGCGTCTAACCGATGAGCTTCCTGAGGTGGTGTTGCCGTTCCTTGCTTGGGCGGCTTCACGACGGCAGGACATTCCGGCTCGTGCCATCAGGGTCGTGATGAAATGTTGCGGCGAACCGATGCTTGAAAGAGCGCTCGGCCTTCACAGACTGCGGCGGCTAAAGCAGCGATATGGGGAGGTCAGCGCACCATTCGCACCGCTCTGATCGCTCTGAAAGACTGATAGGGCGGAGGTCGGTGCGGACATCGTCTATGAGGTCTCTTGCGAGACAAGAACATGGCGGTCCGCACCGACGGGGTGTTAAACGACACGAACTCTCGGAAATTGCAAGCCTGATAGGGCTGAGAGGCGTTAAGTCGCTCGGTCTTCCTGACCACCAATCCTGGTAGGTCACTTCGGATAGCTTTCCCGCTAGCCTCCATTGCATCCCGTGGTAACGGGCCTAACGGTCTGAGATTCAGGGCTGGCCACCGAAGTTAGCAGCACGCGATAGTGACCGTGCTTTCCTTTGCTCTCCAGAGGGAGGCTCACGTCGCTTCTGACTTCCCCGGAAGTGCGGATGCGGCAGGGACAGCGCCTTTACCTAAGGCCCCCGGTCGATAAAGGCGCCGAGTCGCATCCACGCTGCTTTCTCACAGACATCGATCTATCACCGAGCGGCGTTAAGTCGCTCAGTGCTGTAAGGTAGGTCGCATTACAAACCTTACAAGTTATGGATGTATTATATCCGAAACTCGCTTTCGGTCAATCCGCAGTATTCCCAGATTGAAGACCTACAGGAAGTCGAGGAATGCTCACGGCCAGTCAGCCGATACCCGGTTGATCCAAAAGACGGAGCACGACGATCATGGCGGTACAATCTGGACTCCAAACGGATGCGGGCGCGCAAAGAACCAAAGTCGTAATTCGGCGCGCGCAAAAACGGAAACCAACGGCACAGGAACTCGCCAACGCATTTTGTTTCGCGACGCGTGTATTTGATGACTGCGACCCGACCACGCGTGTGCGGATTGAGATACGGGATCGTATGGTCAGAACACCCGATTGGCGCTTTTATCTTATAGAAGGTCCCGGCCTTGGACCCGACGCCCGTGAGGTCGTAACGCCTTACAGCCTTGAGGACGTGTTTGCTTGGCTGCAAGATTGCCCGGAGCAGATTGAACGCACCACCGTGGAAGGTGGCTAGATTTGAACGGCCCACACGGGGCGCTTTTCGTTTTATGTATGGCCGCGCAGCCTCGTCAGCTTTTAGTCAGCCAGTGCGGATACGGAGCCCCCGGGTTAGCGGGACGTGGCAGGGACAGCGCGATGGCACCAGAACGGTCAGCGCCGAGTCACGTTTCCGCTAACTTCAAAAATGGCAGTGCGGGCGGGATAGGGACAGCGTCTGATCGAACGCAACCGAACAGCGCCGAGTCTCGCCCGCACTGCCTGCGATCTGAAGGATCGATAGACATCACGGACACTCAGGGAGCGAAAGGAGGTTGTCCGGTTGGATTCCGTCCGCAGCTGTTTTGATGTATTTGTGTCCGTTGTGCGTGGCGACGATGACGCGCGCAGTCTTGCCAGATTCCTCGACGTAGTACTCCCACTCGTGGCTTTCGATGTCTCGGATAGCCTTTTCGACCGATAGCTTCCACCGCGTTCCGTCTGAATTCAGCCCGCCAACATTCTTAACTCTCTCATGTGCGTTGGGTCTGTCGGTCTTGTTTATGCAACGAATGCGCACGCGTTTTGCCATGCGGGTGTCTCCCATTTCTGCACGCTGTCGGACCAGCTTAGAGCGTGTCTGACGACGTGGGGCCGACCGATTCTGGTAGTTGTGCCGGGGGCTTTCCCCGATGAATGTATCCCACCGCGAGCTTCTTCCGCTGCTTTGAGGCTGGCGCGGTGGAGTTAGCGGCGCGCGTGGTAGGGACAGCGCTTTTCGTATGCACGGGCGCCGAGTCACGTGGCCGCTAACTTCTACCAAGGATGATCCGAGCGGGTGGTGTTCACCAGAGGTTATGCCGATGACCGGGTGTTCAATACTTCGTCACGCGCTACAAGGGTCAATGGGCTGTTTCGCTCAAGGATGTGTACTCGGGCCGGCCCATATGCCACTGAGCAAGAGGCCATCGGTGTCGCAGTGGAAAACGCCCACGAGCAGGGGCAGGCAGGAAACGACGCGCAGGTTCTAGTCCAAGGCCACGACAAAAGGTTCAGAAGCGAGTGGGTATATGGGCGCGACCCTTACCCACCAACTTAAGTCGGGCGGCCCCAACGGATGCACACATTCGAGCGGCACATCTCGTCCCTACGCTCACAGGCGCTTGCGGTGCTTGCAGCCAATCAGGCCCGTGCGGCCGATCAGTCTTTGAGCATGAGCAGATGGCAACTGTGCCTGACGCGCAAGCGGGAGAACTACCCGCCAATGACGCGCCCGCCTAGCGATAGCTTGAATGCACCCGCGCCTTGAGTATCTCGGTCAACTCAGCCAAATTTAGTCTTCGATTGTGGAGCCTATCACGGATCGGCTCGAACACACGGTACATGCGCCTGTACGCGTCAACTGAGTGACTATGCGAATTGAGATTGCGCCCCTTGAAGTAATCGAAGCGATGCCGCATGTCGTTCAACATGTAACTGGCAACGTGGTAGTGCGGCTCGTTGTTCGCATCGAACCCCGGGAATTTGACGTCCGTTCCGAAAGGCTCTGCATCTCTCTCTAGCTGCTTCTTTTCGGCTGGCTCCAATGCCTCATAGCTTTCCTCCAAGAAAATCCACATGTCGAGGAAGTCTGTCGTTTCCCGCACTTCCGATGGGTCCTCGGCAGCCTCGAACGGAATTCCGGAAAGCTCCCAGTTGAAGCCCCATAGCTGATCTTTGAAGATCGTGTTGGAGATGAAATCCGGGTCGATCTCACCTTTGATCTTCATCGCTTTGTAGATGTCGGCAAGCATGAGGAGGATTAGCTTCTCGCCGTCTGATAACTTCATAGATCGCTCCCGGTCTATATGGGCCATCTATTCTGCACAATCAGAGCGTGCGGTACAACAGCGACATGTGGTAGGGGCGAGTTGAGAAGTCCGATGCTGGGGCTATTTAATAGACAGATTCCGAAAAACCGTGCGACTACAGGGCTGATGCTTGTCGCCCCTGAAGGTCTGCCGATGGTCAGAACGGAAAGCCCCAATCAATCCGCGTTCACGCGCCCTCGCAGGGGCTTGCGCCGTGAAGACGCTGCGTTCTACGTCGGGGTGTCTCCGTCCACATCGACAAGTGGGTTGAGGACGGCACCATGCCCAAGCCCATCAGGCGAGGCGGCGTTGTTCTGTGGGACATGAGGCTGATCGACCGTGCGTTCGAAGTCCTCTCGGGCGATGCGGAAGACGCGAACTCGTGGGCTAGTGTGAGCCTAACGCGGCAATAGCCTGCTTGGCGAGCAGCCTTTGCTCCGCAGCCTTCGTGTACCGTTCCAGCTCTTTCAAGCTGTCGTGGCCCGTGATGCTGGCAATCACCTTCAGCGATAAGCCCAGCTCGGCAAGTCGACGGGCCGCCGCGAAGCGCAATGTGTGGGGACTGCATTGCGTCGTGATCCCGGCTGCTTTGCCCCAGGCTGAGAACTTGCCGGTAAACGACTTGTCGCTGTAAGGCTTTCCGCGTTCAGTCAGGATGAATGCGGGCGCATCGGCTGAAATCTTGCAGGCCTTCAGTGCGGCCGCGAGTTGCGCAGCTAGTGGGATTTCCAGCTCTTTGCCGGTTTTGTTCTGGCGGACTTCGATGCTGCAATCGGTCAGGTTATCGAGATCGAATTTGCCGCCGACCACGCTGTGAGGTCCAAGCCTGACCGCATCGCCGCGCCGCTGGCCGGTGTAGAGCAGTACGGTCATGGCGACATGCTGCCGAGTGCCGAGGGGCCACCGCGCGAAGAACTTGGCAATGTTGGTTTCCGATAGCGTGTCCCAGCCTTTCTTCGCGCCCTTCGGTCGACGCTTCTTTCTGATGTCCTTGGCCGGATTGTCCTTCCGGTATTTGTGATCCTTGGCGAACGCCATGAGCAGCCGGAAGATTCGCCGCGTACTGTTCCCGGCCTCGATGCCGCCCTCAGCGGCCCGTTCGTCGACCATGCGCTGAATGTCGTCTTCCGTGATCTTGGCGACGGGCAGGCTTCCAGCGGCCACTTCAAGCCGGGCGAACAGGCGGGTGTAGTTGTCTTGAGTTACCTGCCCCAGCTCGGGAAACTTGGACTTTTTGTAGTGCCGGATCAGGGCCGCCATACTGCCAGCGGGGACGGTTTTGATGGGCGTGCGCGGCTTGCCCGGTTCGGGAGGGCTTTTCGCCTGACCGGCCTTGGTGCCCGTCTCTAGGGCGGTTGCGTAGGCCCGCATGAACTCTTCCGACCAGGGCAGACCTGGCAGGGTGGCGCGCGGTACTCCTTTCTTGCGGACGTAGTGGCGCGGGTGGCCGTGGCTGTCTAAAAAGCCTTGGACGTACCGGGAAGTCTGCGACGGTTCTGCATGCCTGAGCATGGGGGAACGGGGCCGGAACTGTCAAGGCGGTCATTCCCTTGGGCGATCAGTTGACGCTCAGACCAAAAACACAAATGAAATCAACGTGCTTTTTTGGTCTTGGCGCTCCCTAGGGGAATCGAACCCCTGTTTCAGCCTTGAGAGGGCAGCGTTAAGAATGCAGAACAACTGCTTCGTGGCTACCTCATCGGCAACTGATAAGGTTTCTGTCAAAAGCTTATCAGTACTGCGCCTTCTGAGGGGTTGTCCCGATCGCTGTTGAACTAGGTCGGATCGACGTTGCCGGAATGAATGTTACGCGGGCCTCGTGACGTGGGCAGCGGGGTTGATCGTCCGGATGCTTGTTGCCTTCGCCGTCAACCCCGATCGCGGCGACCAGCACGAGATCGTCGCCGAGATGCAGCCCGTCGATTTGGACCACCAGAAGGTCGAGCGCGGACAGATCGGCAGCCATGAAGTCGGCCAGCCGCGCCGCCGACAGCGCTACGAACCTCCGCGAGGCCGCCGACTTCGAAACCCCCGATCCGGGCGATGCCGGCACGTCACCCTCGGGCAACCGGACAGCGCGGCCGAACCGGCGCGTCGACACATTGATCAGCATCAGGTTCATCGCCCAGCGACCGAGCCAATCCTCCTCCGCCGCCGTTTCCCAGCTCGGGATCGTGACCTCGCGGCCGTCCACGCCCCGGACCCGCGGGCGCTCGAGCTCGATCTTGCCGCCGTGGAAGCCGATCCGTCCCCGCGTTCGGCCCCAACGGTGCGCCCGCCGCGCCGCATCGCGACCGTGGCGCGGCCCGCAGGCCGCCGTCACATCCGCCTCCATCATCGTGCCGAGCGCCTCGATCCCCGCCGCAAGGCAGAACCGATCAAAGCTCGCCCGCACTTCTGCAAACGCTTCGTCCACAGCCCCGGTCGCCGGCGAACCAGCCGATGTGATATCTCTCGTCATGGCGTTGCTCTCCTTTGTGGAATCAGCACCCCGAGCCTACCGGCTCAAGGTGGGCAACGCCGACCTCTTCAGAAATTCAACAGAACCCGGGACATCCCCGGCTCCCTCCTCTCTTGTTTACATAATGATTTACAACATCGAGTAATCTCGCCTCGCGAGCTATCCAGATCGCACTCTTAAGCAAACTCTCAAAGCCTCATCAGTCGCCGAGCACCTCTCATCCGGATGCGCTGATCTCTTCTGAAAGGTCATCGCGTCCAACGAACTGATAAGCATTTATTATGTTGCGTCGATCGGCCGAACGGCTAGAATCTAGCATTCGGTTTGATCGAGATGGCAGGCAAGCAAGCCAAGATCTTTTCTGATCAAGCGGCGCGAGACTTGCTCTTCTTCGCCGGCACGACCCGGCACCCGGATAGAAATCGCGTTATCGTTCTCTTGTCGCTGAAGGCAGGCTTGCGCGCCGCCGAGATTGCCAAGTTGACATGGGATATGGTTGAAGGCGCCGAAGGCGAGATTGGCGCGACAATCGAGGTACGGGACAGCGTCGCAAAGCGGCGACACGGCCGCCGAATCCCGGTCCAACAGGATCTGCGACAGGCACTCATCGCGTTACGAAAGCTATCTCCGGGAAACGGACCAATCGCGCGATCGGAACGCGGCGGACCGATGACGCCACTGAGCATCATGGTCTGGTTCAATCGCGCATTTCAAGCGATTGGCCTCAGCGGCTGCTCCTCTCATTCAGGACGGCGAACCTTTATTACGCGAGCCGCACGGCTCGTTCACAAGGCCGGCGGCTCCTTAAGGGATGTCCAGCTCCTGGCCGGCCACTGTTCGATCCAAACGACCGAGCGGTATATTGACGGCGACAGCGACGCCCAGAGGAGGCTGGTATCTTTGATTTAGCGAAGTCCCGATCATTGGCAGTGCCGGCGCAACCCTGCCGCCCGACCGGAGCGGCGGTCAGATCCGCCGCCAGCTTGATCGGCGCCATTTGCCGAAATGGCACTGGCCTGCCCTCGTTGGCGCCTCAGATCAGCGTCAGCTCACCAGATCCGGACCTCCACCAGATCGTGCGCGCTCGAAACACACCGCCGCTATTTGACTGGATGGTCGAGACCTTCAGCTTCCAGGGGATTTCGGACAGGGTGGCCGCGTCTTATCTTCACGCCCATGGCGGCATCACCTGGCATGAGATCAGCCAAATGGTGCGTGATCCCGCTTGCCCCCTGTTAGACAGTTATTGGACCTACGAGAGCTGCCGGTACGACAAGACTCGGCGCACGTGCAGCCACCCGCGCTACATCCGCCGGTGCCCCGTTCCCAAGGCTCCACTGAGAAATGGTCATCTCAACCAGACCGCGTTCAGCTTCTTTCTGTTTGTCAGAGATGTCGCCGATTCCGATCTTTTTGGGTGGATCGATGACCAGCTCGCGGCGACGGGCGAACTGGGCGATCGGTCCGCTCAAGAGGCGTTAGTGGGTCCGACCCGTCATGTTTTTGGAGTTTCGGACAAGGTTCTGACGATGACGCTTTCATCCGTTTTGATGGCGGATCGCGAGGCCCGTCCTGATTGGTATGCAGTGGGGAGTGCCATGATCGTCGTGGATCGGCTGGTTCACAACTTTCTGGTCCGAACCGGGATTTTGGCGCAACTTGGCATGGTTCACCCTTACGGTCCCCGTTGCTATGCCGACGGCGGCTGCGCCGAGGTCTTGCGGCGCGTCTCGGCGCAGATCGACGCGCGCCAGTTTGATCCTGATTTTCCGGCGGATTTTCCGCGCTTTGTTCAGCACGCTCTTTGGCATTACTGCGCTGCTGACGGTTTGAACGTCTGCAACGGCAACAATATTGATGATCGCAAGTCATGCGATCTATCGTCGTGTAATTGTTCACAGTAATTGCGTCAAAAAAGCGCTAAAATTACAGTAATCATCTTCTATTTTTGCGCAGTTTTTCTGCAATTAAAGTATTGAAGTCGTTGCGTTTTTGACGCCTACGCTTTATTATACTTACGACGAGATTGTTTGAATACTCTTCTCGTCTTCAGCAAAGGAGTCGTCCAATGACAAGACCGCCGTTGCCGGGACCGTCCCGCAGGACCAGCGACAACGCCGTTTCAGAAAGGGGCCCAAATCGGGCCCCTTCGGCTTTTCAGGAGGGCAAAATTGCTGATTCCGATGATCTCGCCCGGGTGTACCGATTTGATCTCGCCCAGGATTCCGAGATGATCTCGCCCACCATTCCGATTTGATGTCGCCCGGGGCGCGAGGCGTTCTGGCTGTCTGGTTTCTGGCATCGGCGAAGCCGCGTGGTCAATCTTGAATCGCGGCTCGACGGGTTGGTTTTTCTGTTGCTCCTGCTGTGATGGGGTGGACGCCCCCTCGACGGCATGGATATGCCAAAGTGAAGGGTGTTGAACAGCCATCACGAGAGAGGAAGCGTCCGTGAACGAAGTTAGCGCGATTGGACTAGATTTAGCGAAGTATGTCTTTCAGGCCCATGGAGCCGATGCCACCGGAAAGGTCGTTTTTCGCAAACAGCTGCGCCGGAACAAGCTGCTGGCATTCTTTGCCGAGCAGCCGGCTTGCCTCGTGGCGATGGAAGCCTGCTCGGGCGCGCATTACTGGGCTCGTGAGATTGGCAAGCACGGCCATGAAGTGCGGCTAATCCCACCGGCTTACGTGAAGCCCTTCGTCAAGCGGCAGAAGAACGACATGGCCGATGCAGAGGCGATCTGTGAAGCAGCGCAGAGGCCGACCATGCGTTTCGTTCCCGTCAAGAGTGAAGAGCAGCAAGCGAGCGCGGTGGTGTTTCGGACCCGCGACCTGCTGATCCGGCAGCGGACCCAGGCGATCAATGCTTTGCGTGGTCATCTCGCCGAATACGGGGTGATCATGGCAAAGGGCACGGCCCATGTCGGAGAGCTTGTCGAGCGCGCAAGGGATCCAAAAACCAATGTGCCCGAAGCGGCACGGTTCGTACTCGACATCTTGATCAAGACGATGGAGACGCTGGAAATGCAGATCAAGAAACTCGACAGCGAGATCACCCGTCGCGCCCGAAAAGAAAAAGATCCCCGCCGTTTGATGACAATCCCAGGCGTAGGACCAATGACGGCGACGGCGTTGCTTGCCCTTGCGCCTGCCGCCGGAAGCTTCCGGAGCGGACGCGACTTCGCCGCATGGCTGGGGTTGACCCCGTTGCAGCGGTCCACGGGCGGCAAACAGAAGCTGGGTGCGACGTCGAAAATGGGGGAGCGAACGTTGCGACGGTTACTTATCATCGGCGCGACTGCGGTCGTGCAGCAGGCACGGCGGCGAGGCACTTCACCGTCATCGTGGCTCGGGCGCATGATTGCCCGCAAGCCACCTATGCTGGTAGCCACCGCTCTTGCCAACAAGATGGCCCGCGTCGTCTGGGCTCTGATGGCCAACGGTGGGGTCTATAAAGCTCCGGCTGTGGCGGCATAGCCGTCCGGTCAGAGGTCGTCGAGATGTAGGAAGGTCAAACGGAAGGTATGGCGCAACAGTCGAGAGACGGGGTTGGGAAAACCAGTACATGCCCAAGTGCTATCCAAGCACGCCGCTGTGATTTGGACCTGATCCGCGAACTCCCATACGGGCCCGCGACAAATGACGGTCGCATTAAAGGCCGGACAGATGTCAGCACCCGACTACAGCGCAGCGCTTGACGAAAGATTCTTCTTGCATCCCCGGGGGCGTCCACAGAGGGCATGTGGGCAACGCTCTTGCGTTGTCCAAGCGTAGCGGCATGTCCACAGCGCCACAGGCTCAAGCCTTTCGGTCGGGTTTGCGGGTTCGCCGCATGCTTTCGCCGTTGAGATCGATCCGGTGGGCATTATGGACCAGGCGGTCGAGGACGGCGTCGGCGTAGGTGGGATCGCCGATCAGCGCGTGCCATTGATCGACCGGGAGCTGGCTGGTGACGATGGTGGAGCGGCGGCCGTAGCGGTCCTCGAGTATCTCCAGGAGGTCGTGGCGGGCGGCGGCGTCGAGCGGCTCGAGGCCCCAGTCGTCGAAGATGAGGAGATCGACGCGGCCAAGCGCGCGCAGCAGGCGGGAATGGCGGCCGTCGCCGCGCGCCAAAGCGAGATCGGTGAACAGCCGCGGGACGCGCTGGTAGAGCACGGAGCGATTGTCGCGGCAGGCCTTGTTGCCGAGCGCTGAGGCGAGCCAGCTCTTACCGACGCCGGAGGGCCCGCAGATCAGCAGGTTAGCGTGGTCATCGATCCAGCGGCCTTCGACCAGCATCGTCAGCAGGCTGCGGTCGAGGCCGCGTGGAGTGCGGTAGTCGATATCTTCGACGCAGGCCTCCTGGCGCAGCTTGGCTTATTGCAGCCGCTTCGACAGCCGCTTGTCGCGTCGCAATGACGCTTCGCGTTCGAGCAGCAGCGCAAGCCATTCGGCGTGGCCGAGGCTTGCGGCCTCGCCGCCGGCTTCGATGTCGGCGAAGGCCTTAGCCATGCCATGAAGGCCGAGCGCGTAGAGTTGATCGAGGGTCGGATGCGTGAGCAAGATGTGATCTCCTAATTGTAGTAGCGCGGCCCGCGGATGTTGGGATGAAGGATCGGCGTGTCGTCCGCGGAGCGCTTGGGTGAAGGACGCCGATCGAGATTGTTGGCAAGGATCGATTTGACCGAGCCGTAGGTGCGCGCGCCAATATCGATCGCCCGCATGGCGGCAGCATCGAGCCGCTCGTGCCCGTAGGATCGGGCGAGCCGGATGATGCCGAGACAGGCGCGGAAGCCCTGTTCCGGATGCGCGCGCTCGTCGAGGATCAGGTCGCACAGCGCCGCGGTGGCCGGCCCGATCGAGGCGGCGTCCTTACGGATCCGCTCGATGGTCCAGCCAGCGTAGCGCCGATGACTGGAGGCCATGTGTTCCGGCACGGTCGTGTGCTTGTGGTTGCCGCTCATGCGCTGATGCGCGGCGATCCGCTCACCCTTGTGGAAGATCTCGACGGTGCGGGCGGTGAAGCGCACCTCCACCTCGGCGCGGACGAAGCGATGCGGAACGCTGTAATAATGCGCCTCGACCTCGACGTGATAATCGATGCTGACCCGGCAGATCCGCCACTCGGCGAACTCGTAAGGGTTCTCCGGCAGGGCCTTCAGCGCTGGCCGGTCGATCTCCTCCAGCAGCTTGCGGCGGGTCACGCCGAGCCGCCGGATCGGTCGCTCCTCGTTGAGCCGGGTCATTAACTCGGCGATCGCCGCGTTGACCTCGGCGAGGCTGTGGAAGGTCCGATGGCGCAGCCGTCCGAGCAGCCAGCGCTCGACCATGAGGACCGCCTGCTCGACCTTCGCCTTGTCCCGTGGCCGCCGTGGCCTGGCCGGCAGAATGGCGGTGCCGTAATGCGCCGCCATGTCGGCGTAGCTGCGGTTGATCTGCGGATCGTACAGGCAGGCCTTGATCACGGCGACCTTGGTGTTGTCCGGCACCAGCAGTGCCGGTACGCCGCCGATCGCTTCGAAGGCGCCGACGTGGCCATCGATCCAGTCGGCGAGCCCCTGCGTCCAGGTCGCCTGCGCGTAGGTGAAGCTCGATGCGCCGAGCACCGCGACGAAGATCTGCGCGGTGCGCCGCTCGCCGGTGCGCCGGTCGATCACCACCGGGACGCCGTCGCCGGCATAGTCGACGAACAGCTTGTCGCCGGCCGTATGCGACTGGCGCATCGTCACCGACAGCCGGCCTTCCCAGGCCCGGTAGAGCTCACAGAACCGCGAATAGCGATACCCGCCGGGCTCGCCCGCGACGTACTCCTCCCACAGGATCGACAGCGTCACGTGCTTGCGCCGGAGCTCGCGGTGCACCGCCGCCCAGTCCGGCTCCGCCTGCCGGCGATGGCCCCGCCGCGTGCCGAAACCCGCACCGGCGCTGGCGAACAGCCGGGCCTCCAGATCAGTGTCGGTGATGTCGTCAGACAACGGCCAGGTCAGCCCCGCCGCCTCAAAACGGCGGATCGTCAACCGCACCGTCGAAGGCGCCGTCGCCAACCGCCGCGCAATCTCGCGGGTCGGCATTCCAGCCAACTTCAATCTGATCACTTCGCGCACATGGCGCATCGCAAACCTCTCCGTCGGCATCCAGGTCCCCCTTCGCAAAGCCGAAAGGCGGGACCGTATCGGAGCCAGAAGAGGCCTCGTCACCCCGGGCGACATCATCCCGGAATGGTGGGCGAGATCAAATCGGAACGGTGGGCGAGATCATTCCGGAATCGTGGGCGACATCGAGCGGAATCAGCAGAGGAGGTTATCGAAGGCAAGTGGCGCCTGTTGTGCCATCCTCTCGATATCGAAAAGCTCAACGGGGTGCCTCAGGAATCCGAGTGGAAGCAGAAACGCGCGAGGCAGCTCATCGAAGCGCTCGGCGAATATGAGACCGCGTGTGAGGCGTTGCGCGCGGAGCTCGGCCTTTATGAAGCAGAGGATATCTCGGCACGCGCTTTTGCGCCACTCGTAGCCATCCTCGATCGGATGAAGGAAATCGAGCCGAAGACGCTGCGGGGACTGCAGGCCAAGGCCCAAATGATCACGCGCTGGTATTGGGACCACCTTCCAAAAGAGGCCAGCGTCGAGAACATGGCGCTGACGCTTCTGAAGGGGTTCGTCACGTTAAAGGCTGCTGCCTGGGACCACGAGAGGGACAGGAAGCCCGCTGGCAGTACCGCCAGCGGGCTTTTTAAGGGCAGAGCGCCGATCGGATTCCGCGTCTGGGATAGTGTGGATTACGCCTAGTCAATGGATAGTGGCTCCTGAATTTCATAGACCCAGCAGGACGCGTCCGGCTTCATCCGCGCCATGATCTCAAAGGGTGAGCCCATGGCAACTAAGTTCTTGGATGGTTTCGTGTCGAACGCTGAGGCTGAAGCGCGGTCCACTCTGTCGTCGGTGACTATCTGGAGACGCTCCAAGGCAGGGACATTCCCTAAGCGCGTCAAGATCACTGCCCGTCGCGTTGGCTATCGACGTGCCGAATTCGAAGCTTGGCTCGTCGATCCGCAAAATTGGCGCCAGTCAGAGGTCCGGTGCGTAAGATGTCGAGAGGGCAGCAGACGTTCAAGCAGCGGGACCTGACCAAGGCCATCAAGGCCGTGAATCGGGCTGGAGTGCGCGGTCGCGTAGAAGTGGATCGCAATGGCCGGATTGTGGTGACAGTCGAGCCGCCGGATGAGGATCGCGGAGGCCATCGCGACGATGAATGGGATTAGTCAGGGGGAGTCCATGGCCGACGTGAAACTGCCTTTTCTACATAGCTTCAAAGATTCCCGCGGGAAGAGGCGGCACGTGTTTCGTCGCAAGGGCCACAAGACGGTTTCGATCAAGGGAAGTCCTGGATCGTCCGAATTTTTAGAGGCCTATCAGGCGCTGCTCGAAAAGACAGGCGACGACCCACCCTCCACGATCGGCGGTAGCAAGGCCAAATCCGACACGATCGACGCGTGGGTAATTGCTTACTTCAAGCACGAGACCTTCACCGATGGGCTCGCGAAGGACACTTAGAATAGGTGGCGGCCGATACTCGAGCGCTTCCGCGATCACAAGACGCCCAGCGGTCGTCGCTATGGTGACAACCGAATCGCTAGCCTGCGCGAGAAATCGATCAGAGATTTCCTCGAAGGGAAAACCGCCAATCAGCAAAAAAACGAACTGAAGGCCGTGCGAGCCTTAGTTCGATTCGCGAAGTCAAAAGGTGCGTTGTCGAGCGATCCCAGCGAAGCGATCGAGACTCTGAAGGCCGGCATTAAGAGCACCGGGCATATGACGTGGCTCGAGCCGCAAGTGGCGCAGTATCGCGATCGCTGGCCGCTCGGAACGATTGCGAGATTGGCTCTGTAATTGCTGCTCAACATCGCAGCACGGCGACATGATGCCCACCTGCTCGGAGAAGACGCCCCGTCTCGGCCCACTATCTATTGACGACTGAAATCCCGTAAACAGACTCCGCAAAAGGAAGGTCAAACAAGCCCAAACTCCATGATTTTGTTAGTCCTTTCGATTGCTACTTACATTTCGGGACGAAGGGGTCGCGGGTTCCGCCCCTCATGCAAGCCGGGGGATTTCCTGTTGGACCAATCGCAATAGTCGGGTGTTGCGTGTCCCCGCAACCAAATTCGGATTTCACCGGATCCGAGACGAAAATGGCCCGCATCACGCGGGCCATTTTTGTTTTGGGGGCGATCGCGCGGAGCTGCGATTCTTTGGTGTTGGTTCGGATAGGACATGACGGGCCGCCGCTCCATGGGCGTGCATGCCGCGCGCAACAGCACTGCATGATTGAAGGAACACGCTCTCGATCCGCGCGTCATCTTTGTCGCCGGGCCCATCCGGCACTTGCTTTCCGGGCGCCTGTCATTCGGAAGGGCTGGTCCAATGAAGTTCGAGGATTTCGAGGCCGCCGATGTTCAGGCGGAGGAAGCACGGATTTTCATCCGTCGGGCCGGTTCGGGACCGGCGCTGCTTCTGTTGCATGGATTTCCGCAGACACATCTGATGTGGCGAGACGTTGCGCCATTGCTCACGCAGGATTTCACCGTGGTTTGCGCCGATCTTCGCGGATATGGCCGTAGCGCTTGTCCGCCCTCAGGCCCTGACCACGCGCCATATTCCAAACGTGCGATGGCAAAGGACATGGTGTCCGTCATGACGCGCCTTGGCTTCGACCGTTTCTCGGTCGCCGGCCATGATCGCGGTGGCCGTGTCGCTTACCGGCTCGCACTCGACCACGGCGAACGCGTGGAGCGGCTCGCCGTCCTCGACGTCGTTCCGATCGCCGATGCCTGGGAGCGCGCCGACAAGAAATTGGCGGTTGGCTATTGGCCATGGTCGTTGCTTGCGCAGCCAGCGCCTCTTCCTGAGCGGCTCTTGTCCGCAGCTCCCGACGCCGTCGTCGACAATGCCCTCCATGGCTGGGGTTCGGCAGCAGGCAGCTTCAGTCCGGCGGTCCGGGCAGCCTATGTCGAGGCGTTGCGCGATGAGGCGCATGTTCACGCGATCTGCGAGGAATATCGCGCGGCGGCAACGATCGATCACGAGCACGATCTGGCGGATCGCAATTCCGGCCGGCGGATTGATTGCCCTGTCCTGGTTCTCTGGAGTGGTCGCGGCCCGTTGAACGCGTGGTACGCGAGCGAGGGTGGTCCCTTGGGGCTTTGGCGGAACTGGGCCGATGACGTGCAAGGGAAGCCGCTCGATGGAGGACACTTCTTTCCGGAGGATATTCCGCAGCAGACGGCCCATGAGCTGAATCGGTTCTTTGGGAGCGATAGCTAGTTGCGCGTCCGCGACCTGCGAAGATGGCTCGCTCGCGTCCGGCGCCATGCTCACCACGACCTTGGTGGTGTCTGAGTCCGACCGCCCCTCCGGCCAGAACTGGCCGACCTCGATGGTGCCTTCGACCTCCAAGAGTCCAACGGGCATCGGCCGCTCCTCTCAAACCGGCGCGGTCGCTCCCTTGAGGCGGCGCCCCGCGCGCGCGAGCGAAGGGCAGCGCATCATCTTGCTGCGACAGGCCCATGACGGGAGGTAGGACGGGCGCGACGCGCGCGCGGCCCTGGCAAACAAAACGCCCGCGCACCTCAAGTGCGCGGGCGACGATCGAAGCCGGTTGCGTCGGCAGATCAGGATCGATACGGACAGACCATCGTCAGGTTCAGCAGCGTCGGCTTGTCCGAGCCTTTCTTGTATTCCCACTCCAACCGGATCTCGTGTCGGTGGGCATAGGCATCGCTTGCCGCGTGGGTGATGATCTTCGTCTTCATCGGGATTGGCGGCTCGGAGTTGAAGCATTTCCGCACGCAGGCATCGAGCAGGTCACATCGTGTCAGCGGGATGACGCCGGGCTCGTCCTTGGAGAGCGGGACCGTGTTTGGCTGGGTGCTGAGGTCGACGCGGGCGCGGCCCTTCTCCTTGTGCCAGTACTTGGCGCTGCCCTGCGGCCACCTCGATGGCGGGTTCAAGATCAAATGGTACTGGCCGTATTCCAGGGTCGGCAAGTCGATGTCGTCGGATGCCTTGAGCTTGGCGACGCTCTTTTTCATGTTCGCCAGGGGATAGTAATTGGCGTTCATCAAGTCTCGAAATGCCTTGCCGCTATATACCAGTCCGGCCATCGCCTCTTTCCTCGATATGTCTGTTTGTCAAAAACCGTAGCGTGTGGCCGCAAATACGCGCGATGCGGCGGCCGATCACACAATTTGTTGTGTGCAGGCACGCTACCACCCACGACTGTACTTCGTCCAGCGAGCTACCATCCGGTAAGGTCGCGTATCCCGCAAGCCTAATTGCCATGCAGTCCCCTATTGGTAATGTAAGCCCAACGTCTCGCGGGCGCGGGTAGCGAAGACTGCTGAGGCAGTCGTTTGAAGGCGCTGGAATGCATTGCTTCGCGTGTCAGTCGGCGATCGGTCCGGGCGATAGCTGGTGCTCCAAATGCGGAGCGGCGGTCCGCGAGCGCGTTGAGCCCGACAGCGAACGGCGGTTCGTGACCATTTTGCGCGCCGACGTCGTCGATTCCACAGGACTTGTCGCCGAGCTGGAGCCGGAGGCCGCGGTGTCGCGCCTCGAGCCGGCTCTCGCGGCGATGAGAGGCGCGGTGCGCCAGTTCGGTGGCATTGTCAGCAAGGAGCTGGGAGACGGGCTGGCCGCCGTGTTCGGTGCCCCGATCGCCGACGACAACCACGCGCCGCTCGCTTGCCACGCGGCCATCGAGCTCGTCCGGCGTGTTGGCAGCCTGGGCGATCCCGGTCTTCAGGTCCGGGTCGGGCTCCACTCGGGCCATGTGGTCGCCTACATGGTCGCCAGCGAATTCTCCAAGGTCTATGAGATCGGCGGGGCCGCCCAGCATCTGGCCGCGCGGCTGGAAGCGGCGGCCGAGGCGAACCAGGTCTACGTCTCTGAGGCCTGTCAAAAGCTCGCGGATGGACACGTCCGCTTCGAATTCCTGGGCCGCAAGACGCTCCGCGGTTTCGGCGAGCCGATGCCTGTGTACCGGGTCATGGGCGCGAGCGATCTTTCGAGCTGGCGGGTCCGGCGTGCGCGCAGTGTTTCCCGATTTGTCGACCGCACGACGGAGCGGGCCTTGCTGTGGCGTGCGGCCGAAAGGGTCAGCGCCAGCCGCCAGACCGTTCTGCTCATGGGTGACGCCGGCATCGGAAAGTCGCGGCTTGCGCACGAGTTCGCGCAGGACCTTCGCGCCAGCGGCTGGCGGCTGATCGATGCCGAGTGCAGTCCGAATCTCCAGGGCGCGCCGTACAGCGCCCTCAAGCGATTGTTGCTGTCGATCTTCGAGTCGGCCGCAAGGGATCAGGCCAGGGCGGATGATCCCAGAGGGGCGTTGCCGGCCGTGCAGCAGCGGGCCATCGACGCGGTCCTGGACCTGCCGATCTCCGATCCGCAATGGGACGAACTGGAGCCGCACGCGCGCGGGCGCGCGATTTCAGATGCTAGCTGCGCGATCGTCGAGAGCATCGCCCGTCGTCAGCGCACGATCCTTCTGATCGAGGACCTGCACTGGATCGATCGGGCCAGCGATACGGTCATGGCCACGCTCTCCGCGCTGCAATGTCCCGATTTGCTCGTGCTGCTGACCACGCGGCCCAACGGGATGCCGGTGTGGATTGCGCGCTGTCACGCAGAGATCGTGGCCATGCGGCCCCTCGACGACGATTCGGGCTTGGCCATGCTCGCCGAAATGCTCGGCCCCGCCACCACCAACGCGGATCTGAAGAACCGGATCATCTCCCATACCGCCAACGTTCCGCTGTTCATCGAGGAAGTCTGCCGCAGTCTGAAGGATAGCGGCATGCTCCTCGGTCAATGGGGCGACCTGTCTCTTGCGCGTCCCGTGGAAGAGCTCGGCATTCCCACCAGCATCCAAGGTGTGATCGCGGCGCGGCTCGATCGCGTGTCACGACAGGAACGATCGCTCCTGCAGATCGCCGCGGCGTTTGGTCCCCGGACAAACCAGGCCCTGCTCCGGAAGATCGCGGCCTTGCCGGAAGGCGTGCTGCAGGATTGCCTCACCGCGCTCGACCGGGCCGAACTGCTCGTCAGGATCGATAGCGAGTTGGAGGACTCGCTCGAATTTCGGCACGAGATGGTCCGGCAGGTGACCTACGATTCCATGGTCGAAAAGGTGCGCGAGAGCATCCATGCCAGCATCCTCGCAGCGCTCGAGGACGACGAGGCATCGAACGACGGGCCGGACGCGCTCTGCTATCACGCGACGAGGGCGAAGGATTGGCAGAAGGCGTTTCACCATGGCAGAAGCGCCGCTCGAAAATGTCTGGTGCGCTCAGCCTATGCCGACGCGGTCGACTATTTCGAGATCGCAATGGGGTCTCTCGACAAGACCCCGGTGACGCAAGCGCGAGAAGTGGACGCCATCGATCTCCGGATGGAGGCGCGCTTGGCCTTTGCCGGATCGGGGCGCGTCGCCGAAGCCCTGGATCTGGGACGCGAAGCCGAACGGCGCGCCGATGCAATCGACGACATCGGGCGCAAGATCGCGGCCATGACCGTGAGAGCGGGCGCGCAGAACTTCTACGGAACGCCGGTCGAAGCTGTCGCGATCGGGGAAGAGGTCGTGCGTCTGGCGGAAAGCTCAGGCAATCCCGGCTGGCGTAATCTCGCGCAATATGGTCTTGGGCAGGCCTATTTTCTCTGTGGCCGCTATCAAAGCGCCGAGAAGATGCTGGCCGCGGCACGTGCCGGTCTCGTGGGCTCGGCATCGAGTGCCCCGATCGGCACGACTCCACGATCCTTGCTCCTCCTCTGCTGCATGATGAACGGCATCACCCACACCGTCATGGGTGAGCTCGACGCCGCCGAGCAGCTCCAGCAACAGGCCGCCGCGATCGCGGAGGAGACCGGCCGCCCCTACGACCGTGTCGCCGCCGCCTATAGCGGCGGCTGGCTGATGCTCGGTCGAGGCGACCCGGCGGCGGCCGCCGCCATTCTCGAAGACGGGTTTGTCCTGGCGCAGAAGCACGGCATCCGCCTGTTCGTGCCGGTGCTCGCCTGCCACCTCGGCATGGCCTATCTGGAGCAGGGCCTGTTCGACCGGGCGCGCGGCATGCTGACCGAGGCGCGCGAGGAGGCCAAGGCGGTCGGCTACACCTCGGCGGTGCTGCGCAGCTCGATCTACCTTGCGCTCGCGACCTGCCGCCTCGGCGATGTCAGGGCTGCGCAGAACATGCTGCGCGAGGCGCGTAACACCGCCCGCCAGCAGGGGTTTTCGGGCCTCGAGGCCGAGGCCCTGTTCGGCGAAGCCGTTGTGACGCCCATCTCCAGTACGGAGAGCAGGGCGGCCATCCTTACCGCGCTGCGCGCGGCCATCGCGATCGCATCCGAAAGCGGCGCGCTGCCGCTCCAGCGCAAGGCCGAGGCGATGCTGACCGAGGTGCTCGCCCAGGGCAGCGAGCTCATCTGACGCCGCGTCCCGCCGGGTCTGCACCTTGTCGCCGCGGGACCGAACCGTCGGCCCAAAATGCCGAATGAATCTTGTAGGTAGCACAAGGGGTTAGCTACTGTGCATGGGGTTGTTTTCGCATAATTGATCGGGCGCCGCCTCCAGGCGGCTGCGAGAGGCAGCCTCGCTCACCGCAGTGACGAAGCCCCTTGCACCGACGCCAAGGTGGGCTACCGTCGGTGACTAGCCGCAGGGCCAGGTGACTTTTGATCTCGATTTCTTAGCATCGCATTTTGCCGGCGCCGCCATGGCGCGACGCCTACCGGATGAGGCGGGGCCATGATCACACGGGACCAGTCAGCTTTGTTGGCGCCGGTCGAGCGCGACCTCAGGCTCGATCTCTTCCGCGGCATCGGCCTGTGGATGATCTTCCTCGACCACATCCCGCACGACGTCGTGGCCTGGCTGACGCTGCGCAATTACGGCTTCAGCGACGCCGCCGAGTTCTTCGTCTTCATCTCCGGCTATCTGGTCGGCTGGATCTACGGCCCGATCGTCGCCGGCGGCTGGTTTCTCGCCGCGATGAAGCGGCTGTGGCGGCGTGCGGCCGAGCTGTATGTCGCGCACATCATGCTGTTTCTGCTGTTCACCGCGCAGATCGCCCGCACCGCGCGCCGCTTCGACAATCCGATGTACCAGCACGAGTTCAACGTGTTCAACTTCCTGGCGCATCCGGACGAGCTGATCGGGCAGGCGATCGTGCTGAAATACAAACCGGTCAATCTCGACGTGCTGCCGCTCTACATCACGCTGGTGCTCGCCTCGCCCTTCATCGTCTGGTGCCTGGTGCGCCGGCCCAACCTGACGCTCGCCGCCTCGGTCGTGCTCTATGTGCTGTCGCGCTGGTTCAACTGGAACGTCGCTTCCTACCCGCCCGGCACGACCTGGTACTTCAACCCGTTCTGCTGGCAATTGATGTTCGTGTTTGCGGCCTGGTGCGGCGTCGGGCAGATCGACAAGATCGCGAGGTGGGTGTGGTCGAGGGCGGCGATGGGTCTGGCCGCGGCCTGGCTGGTGTTCGCGCTGCTGATCGTGATGACCTGGCACGTCCCAGCGCTCGAGGCGCTGATCCCGAAATGGATGATCAAGGCGATCTACCCGATCGACAAGACCGATCTCGACATGCTGCGCTTCACGCATTTCCTGGCATTGGCAATCTGGGTCACCCACTTCCTCTCGCGCAAATGGCGGGCGCTGCATGGGGCCTGGCTGCGCCCCGTGATCCTCTGCGGCCAGCATTCGCTGCCGATCTTCTGCCTCGGCGTGTTCCTGTCGTTCTCGGCGCACTGGATCCTGACGCAGTACACCAGGGGCATCTGGGAGCAACTCGCCGTCTCCATCGTCGGCATCGTCATCATGGTCGGCGCGGCCTGGCTGCTCGACCGCGCCGAGCGTGTGCCGAACCTGTTCGTGAAGGTGACGGAGGTCGAGGAGCCGGAGATGGTCGAGAGCGCGCAGGCCGCGACCGCCGGCGCGGCTCCCGCGAGCCGCTGAAGCATCGTCCGCATGTCCTGGAGAGCCCAATGTCCAAACGTTTGATGACGATCGCCGGCGCTCTCCTGTTTCTCGCCTGCGGTGCATCCGCGCAGGCGCCGTCGCCGGAGGCGATGAGCGCGGCGCGCAAGCTCGTCGTCACCCTGAAGATCGCCGATCAGTACCGCGCATTGCTGCCGCAGCTCCTGCTCAAGCTCCGGCCCGTGGTCGCGCAGGACAGGCCGGAGATCGAGCGCGACTACGATGCGGTGACGGCACCCGGCTCCGAGATCTATGCTCCGTTCGTTGCGTCCATGGTCGAGCAGATCGCGGCGTTCTATGCCCAAAGCTTCAGCGTGGACGAGCTGCGCCAGATCGAGGCGTTCTATGCCCAGCCGGCCGGGAAGAAGTTCTTGGAGAAGTCGGATGCGCTGGCGCAGGCGAGTGCGCAGATCGGCCAGGATGTCAGCCAGAAGGCCGCCGACGAATTGAAGCAGCGCCTGATCGAGGCGCTGCGCCAGAAGGGGCACAAGCTCTGAGCCGCGGGCTAAGCCAGGAACGCGCGGAAGCGCCGCAGTGCGATCACGAAGAAGACGCCGCCGATCACGGCGAGCGCGACCAGCTGCGGCCACACGGCCTCCAGGCCCGCGCCGCGGAACAGGATCGCCTGGGCGAGCATCACGAAATGCGTGTTGGGCGCCGCGAGCATGATGTCCTGGACGAATTGCGGCATGCTCTCGCGCGGTGTCATGCTGCCCGACAGGGTCTGCAGCGGCAGCAGGATCATGATCAGCAGCAGCCCGAACTGCGGCATCGAGCCGGCGACGGTGGCGAGAAAGATGCCCATGCTGGTGGTGGCAAACAGCTGCAGCGCGGCGCCGACGAGAAACAGCGCCAGCGAGCCGTCGATCGTCACCTCCAGCCAGCCCTTGACGACGAAGGCGATCGACAGCGCGGAGGCGACCAGCACCACGGCGCCCATCGACCAGACCTTGCTCACCATGATCTCCAATGGCGTGACCGGCATCACCAGCAGATGCTCGATGGTGCCGTGCTCACGCTCGCGGATCAGCGCCGCGCCGGTCAGGATGATCGAGAGCATCGTGATCGAGGTGATCACGTGGTCGATGGCGCCGAACCAGGATTTCTTCAGCTCCGGATTGAATCGCGCCCGCAGCGTCAGCTCGATCGGCGCGGTCTGGGCATTGCGCGTGTGCGCCAGGAACTCCGCGACTTCCGCGCTGACGATCTGCTCGATATAGCCGCCGCCGTTGAACGCCTGCGAGATGCGGGTCGCATCGACGTTGAGCTGGATCGTTGGCGATTTGCGCGCCAGCAGGTCGCGCTGGAAGTCAGGCGGGATGTCGAGCGCGAAGGTATCGAGGCCGGCGTCCATCCGCCGGTCCATGTCGTATTGCGAGATCATGCGCGGTACGGAGAAGTAGGGCGCCGTGAATGCCATCTCGATGCGGGTCGAGATCGGCGAATGGTCTTCGTCGACGACCGCGATCGCGGCGCGGTTCAGCGTTTCCGGCAGCGCCTTCGCGCCGGCATAGACCGCGAGCGTGAAGGAATAGACGATGAGCACGAGCAGCATGGGGTCGCGCACCAGGCCGCGCAATTCCTTGATGCCGAGCTGGAACAAATTGTCGAAGCGCATGGTCAGCGGGCCTGTTTCTTCAGCAGCATCGCGCCGGCAATCACCAGGACGGGGACCATGATCGCGAGCGCCAGCAGGTCGTTGTGGAGGGTGTCGAACGCCAGGCCCTTGGAGAAGGTGCCGCGCGAGATCGTGACGAAATAGGTGGTGGGATAGAGCCGCCCGACCAGGGCACCAAGTCCCTGCAGCGAGGAAACCGGATCGATCAGCCCGGAGTACTGGATGGCCGGAATCAGCGTGACCAGAACGGTGCCGAACAGGGCCGCGATCTGGCTGTTCATGAAGGCCGAGATCACCAGCCCCATGCCGGTCGTCGCCGTGACGTAGAGCAGCGCGGCGAGCGCGTAGGTCGGAAAGCTCCCGGTGAAGGGGACGCGGAAGACGACGAGGGCAAAGCCGACGAGAAGGAGGAAGTTTCCGAACGCCAGCACGACATAGGGCAGCTGCGTGCCGAGCAGGAATTCCAGCCGCGTCACCGGCGTCACGTAGAAATTGACGATCGAGCCGAGCTCCTTCTCGCGCACGACCGCGAGCGCGGCGAGCACGGCCGGAATCATGATCAGCAGCAGCGGAATGATGCCCGGCGCCATGGCGACGACGCTGATGACATCGGGATTGTAGCGGTAGCGCAGCTGGAGCTGGTAGGCGCCGGCGATCGCCGCCTCGCCGTAGAGCTCGCGGCCCTTTTGCGCGAGCCAGGTGGCGTGGATCGCCTGGGCGTAGGAGCGCAGCGTTTCGGCCCGCGTCGGATTGGCGCCGTCGACCCAGGCGCCGATCTCGACATGGCGGCCGCGGCTGACGTCACGACCGAAGCCCGGCGGCAGCTCGATGGCGAGCCCGATCTCGCCGGCGCGCATGCGACGGTCGAGATCGGCATAGTCGGTGATGGGGGATTTTTCGGTAAAGTAGCGCGAGCCCGCGATCTGGAGGCTGTAATCGCGGCTGATCGCGCTGTCGTCGCGGTCGAGCACGGCGAAAGTCAGGTTCTCGACGTCCATGCTGATGCCATAGCCGAGCACGAACAGCAGCAGCACGCTGCCGAGGATTGCGAGCGTGGCGCGGATCGGATCGCGCCGCAGTTCGAGTGCCTCGCGCCGGGAATAGGCGAGCATGCGGGTCGGATTGAACGTCGCGCCGCGCTTGCGTGGCGGCCGCGCTGTCGCGGCCGGTAGGGGCGATGCGATCGCAGGCTGGCCGGCCGGCTCCGCCTTATCCGCGATCGCCTCTTCCAGGCAGGCGATGAAGGCCTGCTCCAGCGTCGCGGTGCCGCGCGCGGCCACGATCGCCGCGGGTGTGTCCGACGTCAGCACCTTGCCCGCATGCATCAGCGAGACCCGGTCGCAGCGCTCGGCCTCGTTCATGAAATGGGTCGAGACGAAGATGGTGACGTTGTCCTTGCGGGAGAGCTCGGCGAGGATCTGCCAGAAGCGGTCGCGGGCGACCGGATCCACGCCGGAGGTCGGCTCGTCGAGGATGAGGATGTCGGGCGCATGGATCATGGCGACCGCCAGCGACAATCGCTGCCGCAGTCCGAGCGGCAGCGCGTCGGGCAGAGCCTCGGTAACGTCGGCGAGGTCGAACCGGCTGATCATCTCGCTGATGCGCGGGGCGATGGTCTCCGCCGGCAGCTCGAACAGCCGCGCGTGCAGATCGAGATTTTGCGCGACCGTGAGCTCCGAATAGAGCGAGAAGCCCTGCGACATGTAGCCGATGCGCCGCCGCACCGACATGTCGCCGGCATCGATGGTCTTGCCGAACAGCCGCGCGGTGCCTTCGCTCACCGGCAGGAGGCCCGTGAGCATCTTCATGGTCGTGGTCTTGCCGCACCCGTTCGAGCCGAGGAAGCCGAAGATCTCACCCTTCCTGATGCGGAAGCTGACGTCGTCGACGGCCACGAAGCCGTTGAACCGTCGGGTCAGGTGGTCGGCCTCGATCGCGATCTCGTCATGGTCCTCAGCGCGCGGCGGGATGACGACATTGGTGTAGTTGCTGCGATCCGCGTCGGGCAAAAGGCGAATGAAGGCGTCATCGAGCGTATCCGCGCCGGTCTGCCGCTTGAGCTCGGCAGGCGTTCCGGTCGCCAGCACGCGGCCGGCATTCATCGCGATCAGGAAGTCGAACTGCGCGGCCTCTTCCATGTAGGCGGTCGAGACGATCACGCTCATGCCGGGCCGGCTATCGCGGATCGAGGTGATCAATTCCCAGAACTGGCGGCGCGACAGCGGATCAACGCCGGTGGTCGGCTCGTCCAGGATCAAGAGTTCGGGATCGTGGATCAGGGCGCAGCACAGGCCGACCTTCTGCTTCATGCCGCCGGAGAGTTTTGCCGCCGGCCGGTCGGCGAAGGGCGTGAGCCCGGTGTCGCGCAGCAGGCCGGCGATCCGCCTGTGCCGCTCGGCCTTGTCGTGTCCGAACAGACGGCCGAAGAAGTCGATGTTCTCGAACACCGACAGTGTCGGATACAGATTCTTGCCGAGCCCCTGCGGCATATAGGCGATGTCGGGGCACACGTTGCGGCGATGGCGCGAGCTTGCCATATCGCCGCCGAGCACGTGGATGCGTCCGTCCTGGATCGCGCGGGCTCCGGCGATCAGCGACAGCAGGCTCGATTTGCCGACGCCGTCGGGGCCGATCAGTCCGACCATGCAGCCGGACGGCAGGTCGAGCGTGATGGCATCGAGCGCCCGGGCCTTGCCATAGCTCAGGCCCACGCCTTCCAGATGCACCACGCTGCCGGCGGCAGCCGATGCATCGGCTGTGGCAGTCGCGCTCATCTCGTCAGCTTGATCTTGAGATTGTCGGGCCATTGTGCGGCCGGATCGAGCTGCACATAGGCCATGCCGGGCAGGCCGGTCTTCACATGCTCGATGTGCTGGCGCAGCAGCTCGGGCGCGATATGTGCCTTGATGCGGAACATCAGCTTCTGACGCTCCTCCTCGGTCTCGACGGTCTTGGGCGTGAATTGCGCGACGTCGGCGACGAAGGTGGCCTTGGCGGGGATCACATATTGCGGGATGGCGTCGAGCACGAGGCGAACCTCGGCGCCCATCGCGACGCGGCCAGCCTCGGCCGTCGGCAGGAAGAACGTCATGTAGACGTCGCCGAGATCGACCATGTTGAGGACGCGGCCGCCGGCGGCGAGCACCTCGCCGGGCTGCGACACGCGATACTGCACGCGGCCGTCGCGCGGCGCTTTCAGCACGCTGTCATTGAGGTCGGCATTGATGCTTTCGATCGCGGCCTTCGCGGCGTCGACCGAAGCGCCCGCGTCGATCACCATGGCGCGGGAGGAGCTGATCGCGGCCTCGGATGCCGCGACCTGAGCGTGGGACGCGGCAAGCGCCGCCTTGGCCGTGGCGTTGGCAGAGCGGTCGTCGTCCAGCACCTGCTGCGATACCGCGCTGGTTCTGATCAATTGTTCGGAACGATCGAGCTTGCGGCTCGTGCTGTCGAGCTGCGCGATGCGCTGGTCGACCACGGCCTCGGCGGCCTTGCGTTCGGCTTCGCGCTGGTTCACCAGGCTCTTGGCGGTCTCGACGTTGATGGACGCGCGCTGCAGCTGTGCTTCGGCCTGGCGGCGCTGGGCCTGCAATTGCTCGGTGTCCATGCGCGCCAGAATCTGGCCCGCGCGCACGAAGTCGCCTTCGTTGACCAGGATCTCGCGAATCCGGCCGGGCGTCTTGGTCGCGATGTCGATCTCGACTGCCTCGATGCGGCCGTTGCCGCGGGCGAAGCCTGCAGGCAGCGTGTTGGTATCGCGGTGCTGCCAATAGTAATAGCCGCCGCCAGCAAAGAGGACGGCGATCGCGGCGATAACGCGACCCGGAGTGAAGTTCATTTGATCAAAACGCCGTGAGGCGGCGCCCACTGTTGAGACACGAACCCGGCCGCTGATGGTGCGGAAAGGCAGGCTCAACATTGTAGCGAATTTTGCATCGCAACTTGATGCAGATCAGACGGAGGCGCGAGGCGTATCTGCCTCAAATTTGGGCTCTGCGTCGCCGCTCGTCCGCCGTGATTGCAAGCGGACGAGCGAGGATTGCTGAACGGATTGCTATCGGCTCGATCCGGGCCGCCCTATTTCACCAGCGGGCAGCCGCCATCCTTCAGCGGCCGGAACGCCTGGTCGGCGGGCACCTCGGCGAGCAGCTTGTAGTAATCCCACGGCCCTTTGGATTCCTCGGGCTTCTTCACCTGGAACAGGTACATGCTGTGCACCATGCGGCCGTCCTCGCGCAGCACGCCGTTGTCGGTGAAGGAGTCCTTCACCGGCAGCTCGCGCATCTTCGCCATCACCGTCTTGGTGTCCCTGGTGCCGGCGGCCTGCACGGCCTTGAGGTAATGCAGCGTCGCGCTGTAGGTGGCGGCCTGGTTCATCGTCGGCATGCGCTTGACTCGCTCGAGGAAGCGCTTGCCGAAGGCGCGGGTCTTGTCGTTGAGATCCCAGTAATAGGCCTCGGTGATGATCAGGCCTTGCGCGAGCTTCAAGCCGAGGCTGTGCACGTCGGAGATGAACATCACGATCGCGGCCAGGTTCTGGCCGCCGGCGACGATGCCGAACTCGCCAGCCTGCTTGATCGCGTTGATGGTGTCGCCGCCGCCGTTGGCGAGGCCGATGATCTTGGCCTTGGAGGCCTGGGCCTGAAGCAGGAACGAGGAGAAGTCGGCGGTATTGAGCGGATGCTTGACGCTGCCGAGCACCTTGCCGCCCGCAGCCTTCACGACATCGCCGGTATCGCGCTCGACCGAATGGCCGAACACGTAGTCGGCGGTGAGGAAGAACCAGGTGTCGCCGCCGTTCTTGACGATGGCGCTGCCGACGGTGTGCGCGTTGGCGTAGGTGTCGTAGGTCCAGTGCGCGGTGTAGGGCGAGCAGGATTTTCCCGTGATGTCGGAGCTGGCCGCATCCGTCACGATCATGATCTTCTCGTACTGCTTCGACAGCTCCATCACCGCAAGCGCGGTCGCCGACGTCGGCAGGTCGATGATCATGTCGACGCCCTCGGTCTCCCACCATTTGCGGGCGATGGTCGAGGCGACGTCGGGCTTGTTGAGCACGTCGGCCGAGACCATGTCGATCGGCTTGCCGAACATCTGCCCGCCGAAATCCTCGATCGCCATTTTGGTCGCCTCGACATTCCCCATGCCACCAATGTCGGAATAGACGGAGGAGAAGTCGGAGAGCACGCCGATCTTGAGCGGCGCCTGCTGGGCCGAGGCGGCGGTGATCAGGGCGGCCGACAGCAAGCCGGCCGCAGACACGAGTGCTGCGATAGATCTCATGGATACGTTTCCTCTTGAGCGGGACTATTCTGTCCCTTTGTCCGACAAAGTTAGGGCTCGGTTCCTGCAGAGTCAATTTGTTGCCTCTGTCGCATCAATGACGCAGTTTGACGCATTCCGCGGCGACGCCTATACTTTGTCCGACAATCACCATTGGAGGCCGATTTGCCTGTCGCGCCGCTGTTCCGACCGATTGATGTCGCGCCGGCCTATCAGAAGGTGGCCGACGCCATCGAGCGCGAGATCGTCAATGGCCGCATCAAGCCCGGCGATCCCATCGGCACCGAGCACGATCTGGTCCGCCAGTTCGGCGTCAATCGCTCGACCATCCGCGAGGGCATCCGTGTGCTGGAGGAGGGCGGGCTGATCCGGCGCGATTCCTCGCGCCGCCTGCACGCCTGCCTGCCGCGCTACAGCAAGCTCGCAAGCCGTCTCAGCCGCGCGCTGGTCCTGCACGAGGTAACGTTCCGCGAGCTCTATGAGGCCTCGATGACGCTGGAGGTGGCCAGCATCGAGGGCGCGGTGGAGCGTGCGAGCGAGGAGAATCTCGCCGAGCTCGCCGGCAATCTCGCGCGCAGCGAGGCCGTGGTCGGCGATCCCGCGCTGCTGGCCGAATGCGATGCCGAATTCCACGTGCTGGTTGCAAAAGCCTCGCAGAATCGCGTGCTCCAGCTCGCGCGCGAGCCCGCGGCGCAATTGTTCTATCCGACCACCGAGATGATCGTGACCGGTGTCGCCGAAGGCGGCCCGCGTCTCGTCGCGGCGCACCGCCATCTCATTGACGCGATCCGCGACCGCGACCGCGAGGCCGGCGTGCTCTGGACTCGCCGGCATTTGCAGGACTGGCGCCGCGGCTTCGAGAAGATTGCTTCGCTCGATCGCTCGGTCGAGCACATGTACATGGAGCACGCGCAGGCGGCCCGGCGCCGGTAGCGAAAAACAAGACGCAAGATTTCAGTTAAGAAATTCAACAAATCAAGACATCACACGGAGGGACACATGACCGGCGACACCGCAGCCACCATCTCGAAAGCGCGCGAACATTCCATCGGCGATCTCCTGCGCCGCTCGGCGGGCCGTGAGCCGAACAAGCTTGCGGTGAGCTGCGGTGATGTGAGCTGGACCTTTGCCGAGATGGATGCGATCTGCAACCGGCTCGGCCGCGGCCTGCTCGGTCTCGGCGTGAGGAAGGGCGATCGCCTCGCGGTGCTGTCGCGCAATTCGCACGCCTTCGCCGCGCTGCGCTTCGCGGTGGCGCGGATCGGCGCGGTGCTGGTGCCGATCAACTTCATGCTCAATCCGGACGAGATCAATTTCATCCTGAAAAGCTCCGGCGCAAAGTTGCTCGCGGCGGGGCCGGACTTCGTCGAGCCCGCGCGCGCGGCCAGCGCCAGGGATTGCGCCGTCGAGAAGATGATCTGGCTGCCGGGCGAGGATCCCGCGTCGGCGCCGGCGGGCCTCACCACCTTCGACGATCTACTTCATTCCGACGGCTCGTTCCTGGAAGCCTCGGTCGACAGCCGCGATCTCGCGCAGATCGTCTACACCTCGGGCACCGAATCGCTGCCCAAGGGTGCGATGCTGACCCATGAAGCGGTGATGTGGCAGTATGTCAGCTGCATCATCGATGGCGGCATGAGCGTGGACGACAAGTTCCTGCACGCGCTGCCGCTCTATCACTGCGCCCAGCTCGACGTCTTTCTGGGGCCGCAAGTGTATCTCGGCGCCTCCGGGGTGATCACGGGCAAGCCGACCGCCGACAACATCCTGGCGCTGATCCAGGCCCACAAGATCACTTCGTTCTTCGCGCCGCCGACGATCTGGATCGCGATGCTGCGCTCGCCGAATTTCGACAAGTCCGACCTGTCGTCCCTGCAGAAGGGCTATTACGGCGCCTCGATCATGCCGGTGGAAGTTCTGCTCGAGCTGCAGCGCCGCTTGCCCGCCGTAAAATTCTGGAATTTCTACGGCCAGACCGAGATCGCGCCGCTCGCGACCGTGCTGCGGCCGGAGGACCAACTGCGCAAGGCAGGCTCGGCAGGCAAGCCGGTGCTCAATGTCGAGACGCGCGTCGTCAACACGTCAATGGAAGACGTTGAGGTCGGCGAGGTCGGCGAGATCGTGCACCGCTCGCCGCATCTATTGTCCGGCTATTACAACGATCCCGTGAAGACTGCGGCAGCATTCACCGGCGGCTGGTTTCACTCCGGCGATCTCGCCACCGTCGACGAAGAGGGCCACATCACCGTGGTCGATCGCGTCAAGGACATGATCAAGACCGGCGGGGAGAACGTTGCCAGCCGCGAGGTCGAGGAGATGGTATATCGTATCCCGGCGGTTTCCGAGGTCGCCGTCGTCGGCCTGCCCGATCCGCGCTGGATCGAGGCGGTCACCGCCATCGTCGTGGTCAAGAGCGGCGAAAAGCTGGACGAGGACGCCGTCATCAAGCACTGCGCCGGCCAGATGGCGCATTTCAAGGTGCCCAAGCGCGTCATCTTCGTGGATGCCTTGCCGAAGAATCCGAGCGGCAAGCTGCTCAAGCGCGAACTGCGCCAGCGCTTCGTCGGCGGCGAGACGCTCGACAAGGCGATCCAGAAGAATTTTGGCGCGTAAGGCCGGGCGGCCTTTGGCTGCGTCGTGATCGAGTTCGCTAGCCGGCGTCGCCGGCCAGCTTCCTGACGTCGTCGGGCGTCTGTCCGAAGCGGCGGCGGAATGCGCGATGGAAGTAGGATACGTCGTGAAAGCCCGCGAGATGCGCGATTTCGATGATCTTGCGCATGCGCATGGCGGGATTTCGCAGCAGGCGTTCGGCACGCAGCAGGCGCTGCTCCAGCACGAAGCCGCTATAGGTGATGCCGGCCTGTTCGAACAATAGCTGGATCGTGCGCGGGCTGATCCGGTGCGCGGCTGAAAGGACGGTGAGCGACAGCGCGGGGCTGTCAAGCTGCGCCAGGATGTCGGACTTGAGGGTTTCGAGACGCGCTGCCGCCAGGCCTCGCATTCGAGCCTGCTCAGCGACATCGCCGCGCGCTCCGATCATCAGCACCGAAAGGTCGAACAGGTGCTGCGAGACCGCGTCCAGCTCCGCGGGGCCGAGCTTGTCGGCATACTCATGCGCGAGATCATAATAGCGCAGGAACATCGATGTGATCGGATTGGCGCCGGGGATTGAGCGTGCAATCAAATCCTCTGCATTCGGGCACGCGCGCAGCAGCGCCTTGCGCGGCAACAGCGCAGTCTGGAAATTGCCAAACCCTGTCTGAGTGATGTGCGCGCCCTTGATCGAGGGATCGCCGATCGTAACGTCGCCCGCGGCGATCTCCAGCGGGCGTTTTCCCATGGCCCCGCTGAGCGCCGAATTGGGCGACATCGTAATCACCAATTCGTCGTTGGTCCCCAACGACACGAAAGACATCGGCGAGCCGAACGAGGCCGAGAGCCTGATGCGGGGAAGAATCGCCGGCGCAATGGTTCGGTGAACGCGCCCTTCTCCGACCGGCACGAAATCGACGTTGGCCACCTGACGGCAAAACTGCTCGCGCCATCTTTCATAGGCCGGGCCATTCGGGTCGCCATCGAATGAGAGTTGTGGCTGGATCATCGGTCGGAAGCGCAGATGTTGACGGTTTACGGCAGGTTGTATCGCCAGGCCGGTGCGCCGCAACGGCAAAAGCGGCGGATTGCGTGATAAGCCACTCGCAACGGCGCCCAGAGACCGCGACCAGGTGCCGCAGTCCCCATGTGCGTGGACTGCAAAAGCACTTTGCGCCGTGGCGTTCGGGTGGGGGCGAGCCTCAGTATTTCTTCACTGCCGCCCCGAATGCCAGCCACAGCACCATTGAGGCGAGGCCGAAGCCGCCGAGCAGCAGGAAGGTCGGCCCGTAGCCGATCCATTGCGCGATCCAGCCGCCGAGCGCGGGACTGAGGCTGGCGCCGATGCCCTGCAACGTAATCACGGCGCCCTGGCCGAGATTGATGCGGCCGCTGCCGTTCAGCGCGCGCGCCACCATGCCGGGAACGGCGACCGTCTGCAGGCCGGTGCCGATACCGTCGAGCACCTGCATCGGTATGACGCCCCACCATCCTGTCACGAAGAAGGCCAGCACGCCGCGGACGGGCAGGAACATGAAGGACACCAGGATCACCGGCCAATAGTTGCGCTTGCTCGCGGCCTTCATCGCGATCAGCGAGGTCACGATCATGACGCCTTGCGCGATCACCACGGTGGTCGCGACGAAGCTCGGGCCGTTGGCCTGTCCCTCGGCCACGGCCGCAAGCCCGTAGAGCGGTACAATGGCGGCATTGCCGAGGTGGAAGACCGCGAGCGCGAGTGCCAGCACGAGCAGAGCCTTGTGCTTGAGCAGCATCGTCATCGCATCCGGCGGAGCCTTGGAGTCGTCTTCCTTGCTGCCGCGTGCGGCACGGTCGTCGATCGCTTTGGCGGGGATCATCATCACGCAGGCGATCGCGATGGCGCCGAACACGGCCGCCAGCACGAACACGGCGACATAGCCGAACCTGTAGCCGAGATAGCCGGACAATGCCGCGCCGACCATGTTGCCGGCGTGGTTGAAGGCCTGATTGCGGCCGTTGAGCGCGTTGAACCCCTTCTGCTTGGCGATGCCGAGCGTGATGCCTGTTACCGCCGGCACGATGGCGGCGCTCGCCAGCGATTGCGCCACTTGCGAGAACGTCACCGCCCAGAAGTTTTGCGAGATCAGGATGATGGCGGAGGCGAGAACGACGCAGATGCCGGGAATGACGACCCATAGCCGTTTGTTGCGGCTGGAATCGATGAAGCCGCCGATCGGGGTCGTGACCAGCATGCCCGCGACATTGCCGATCGTCATCGCGGTGCCGATCAACCCGGTCGCCCAGCCGCGCTCCTGGAGGAAGACCCCGACGAACGGCCCAATGCCCGACTGCATGTCGGCCATGAAGAAGTTGAGCGCGAACAGAGGCCAGATACGGGACGAGGAGGGAGGCCGCGATGTCATCGATACCTAAACATGCTCTTCGTGTGTCGCGATCCTCTTGACCATCCTTCCGGCGTGGACCTGAACGTAACGAGCGCTGGCCGCGTTGGTTCCGATCTTGCCGAAAGCGCGGTCGCAATGTCATCCTGCGATCTTCCCACGGAGTTCTGGTCATGCCTCTCTGGACCTGCGAAACCTGCGGCGCGCAATTCCCGAACGTCGGAAATCCGCCCGCCTCCTGCGTGATCTGCGAGGATGAACGGCAGTTCGTGAACTGGAAGGGGCAGACCTTTCTCACGCGCGAGGAGCTCGCGCGGGGCCATCGACTGGTGGGACGCGACGATCTCGGCCTCACCGGGATCGGTCTGGAGCCGAGCTTCGCGATCGGACAGCGCGCGCTGCTGGTGCCTCAGGGCGACGGCTGCGTGATGTGGGATTGCATTCCGCTCGCGACCGATGAAGCCATCCAGTACGTGGCGGCGCTCGGCGGGCTGAAGGCGATCGCGATCTCGCATCCGCATTACTACGGCGCGGTCGCAGACTGGAGCGATACCTTTGGCGGCGTGCCGGTCTATCTGCATGCCGACGATCGCGCTTTCGTCACGCGGCCGCATCCCTCGATCGTGCACTGGACCGGCGAGAGCCACCGCATCTCAGACGATGTGCTGCTGCTACGCACCGGCGGTCATTTCGCCGGCGCCACCATGCTGCATTGGCAACGCGGTGCCGAGGGCAGCGGCGCGCTGCTCACCGGCGACATCGCCCAGGTGACGATGGACCGCCGCTTCGTCAGCTTCATGTATTCCTATCCCAACTACATGCCGCTCAATGCAGCTGCGGTGCGGCGGATTGCGGCCGCCGTCGAGCCGCTCGCCTTCGATCGCATCTATGGCGCCTGGTGGGGCCGCAACATCGCCAGCGGCGCCAAGGCCGCCTTCGCGGCGTCAGTGGAGCGCTACGTCGCCGCCATCGCCTGAGCCGGCGAGCGGATCTGATTTATCTTGCCGGTCTCGAATAACTGTACTATAAGTACAGTTACAAAATCTGCTGCAATGACGCAGCTGCGAGCCCGGCATGATCGATGCATCGTGGAAGCTGCGGCGCTCTGCGGCTGCGTAAGCGGAGTTCGGTTCATGACGGCGCATTACGAGATCTTCGAGGCTGGCGACGTTGTCCTCCAGTCCGGGACCGTTTTCCCTTCGCTGAAGCTTGCCTACAAGACCTACGGCACGCTGAGCGCCGCCAAGGACAACGTCATCCTCTATCCGACCTCGTTCAGCGCGCAGCATTTTGACACCGAGTGGCTGATTGGCCCGGACGGCGTGCTCGATCCCACGCGCTACTTCATCGTCATCCCGAACCTGTTCGGCAACGGCCTGTCGTCCTCGCCGTCGAATACCGCGGCGCCGTTTCCCGAGGTGACCTATCACGATGCGATTACGGTCCAGCATCGGCTCCTCACCGAGCGTTTCGGCATTTCAAAGCTGGCCCTCGTCTATGGCTGGTCGATGGGCGGCATGCAGGCGTATCACTGGGCGGCGCTGCACCCCGACATGGTCGAGCGTGCAGCCGTGGTCTGCGGCAGCGCCCGCTGCGCACCCTATAACCATGTCTTCCTGGAAAGCGTGAAGGCCGCGCTGACCGCCGATCCTGCCTTCGGCCACGGCCGCTTCGCCGAGAAACCCGTCGCCGGCTACCGCGCCATGGG
Source organism: Bradyrhizobium sp. CCBAU 65884 (assembly GCF_028128835.1). Lineage (NCBI taxonomy): Bacteria > Pseudomonadati > Pseudomonadota > Alphaproteobacteria > Hyphomicrobiales > Nitrobacteraceae > Bradyrhizobium > Bradyrhizobium sp. CCBAU 65884. The sequence goes on from NZ_LBJU01000101.1 coordinate 40,203, forward strand.
GCGCGTCTATGCCGGCTGGGCGATGTCGCACGGCTTCTATCGCGACGAGCTCTGGCGCGAGGCCGGCTTCACCTCGCTGGAAGATTACCTCGTCCGCGTCTGGGACGCGACGTTTGCCCGGCGCGACGCCAATGATCTGCTGGCACAGATCGGCATCTGGCAGAACGGCGACATCAGCCGCTGTGCGAGCTTCGCTGGCGATTTCGATCGGGCGCTGGCGGCGATCAAGGCGCACATGCTGCTGATGCCGGGCGCGACCGACCGTTATTTCGATGTCCGCGACAACGAGGACGAGCTCGGCCGACTGGTCAACGCGAAATCCGCGGTGCTGCATCCGATCCCGTCACTGCATGGCCATCGCGCCGGCAATCCCGTTGGCAATCCGCGCGACCAGGCCTTCATCAAGGCCGAAATCGCGGACCTACTTGGCAAGCAGGCAGGCAACCGATCATGACCGACACAGCCGTTTCAGAGTCCGGCCATCGCCTGAAGCCGCTGACGCCCGCCATGCTGCGCGAATTGTCGGCCCGCTCCGATGTCAGAGGCGCAGCGCAGAGCCTCGGCCATTATGGCGTGATCGTGCTGGTGGGCACGCTGATCTGGAAGGTTTCGTCGACCTGGGGCGTGCTCTGGGCGCTGCCGCTGATGGCGGTGCAGGGCTATGTCGTCGCCTTCCTGTTCATGGCGGTGCACGAGACCGCGCACAAGACCGCGTTCAAAAGCCGCAGCCTCAACCTCGTCGTCGGTTATCTCTCGGCCTTCCTCATCGGATTGCCTTACGAATATTACTGCCTGTTTCACTGGGATCATCACCGCTACACCCAGGATCCGGACAAGGATCCCGAGCTGATCGTCGGGGTGAAACCGACATCCGACACGCAGCTCGCGATCGCCTATAGCGGCATGCTCCAGGTCGCCGGCCGTCTCCGGCTGATGCTCGGCCATGCGGTCACCGGAAAGGTCACCGTGCCCTGGATCCCCGAAAACAAGCGCGCCGTCATCGTGAGAGAGGCGCGTATATATGTCGCGGTCTATGTCCTGCTGCTCGCGCTCTCGCTGTGGTTCTCGTCAGCGCTGCTGCTCTGGGTCTGGCTCGTCCCGCTTGTCATCGGGCAGTTGTTCCTGCGGCCCTATCTCTATGCCGAGCATACCGGCTGCGAGCGCACTCGCAGTGCTTTTCAGAACACCCGCACCACCTACACCGCTGCGGTGGTCAAATGGTTCGCGTGGAACATGCCCTACCATGTCGAGCACCACGCCTATCCCTCGATACCGTTTCACGCGCTGCCGAAGCTGAACGAGATCGTCGACGGTGAGATCGTTTATCGCGGCCGCGGCTACATCCAGACGACGCGCGAAACCTGGGTCTGGTTTCGCCGGAATCTGAGGAGCCGTTAACCAAACGCAAAACTCCGGCCGCAGCGCGACCGGAGCTTTGTTTGGAAGGCGAGATATCAGTAGATTCCGTACGCGCAGACATTCACGACGCGGACGCGCATGCCATGGCGGGTCCGAACGAGGCGCTCCTGGTAGCAGTTGCTGACGCCGGTGTTGACGTAGACGCCGCCGAAGCCCCAGCCCGGACCCCAGCCATGACCCCAATGGTGATGGTGGAAACCGCCAGCCGAGGCGGCGGTGGGCGCGAGAGCGGCAACGCCGAGCGAACCGGCGGCGATCAGGCCGAGAGCAAGCTTACGAAACATCTTCATTCTCCAGTGTGGCGCTAAGGCCGTTGTTGTGTCCCTGCATCTCGGTCGGGCCGAGACGCGAATGCGTTCACCCGGGAGGAGGAGAATCGTGTTTCAGGAATGTTTCGTGGGCTGCGGCGAAAGATGCCGGCCTCATGTTTTCCGCGCCGCGCGATAGCGCGCGGCCATCGCCTGCGTCAGCTCCGCCATCTTGTCGCGGAGGTCGGCGGGCTCCAGCACCTCGGCCTCGGGGCCGAGCCGCAACAATTCGGCCGCGGCGTGCCAGGACGTCTTGCCAGCAGGCACGCGCGCAATGCGCCAGCCGTCCACATCAGCGGTCTCCTCGAGCTGCGTGCGCGCCTTGATGTACGGCTGGCTCAGCGCGTCGAGCAGCTTGACGCCGAACGGCGACAACCGGACGATCGCGACATTGGGATGCATCTCGGCCTCGAGACGCAGCGTCGCGGCCTGCCAATAGGCGGCGAGATCGAAATCGGCGGGACGATCGAAGCCTTCGTCGAGCGCCGTGCAGTCGAGCACGCGCGCGACGCGATAGGTGCGCACGCTGGCGTCGACCTGGCCGGCGAAATACCAGCTCCCGCCCTTCAGCACGAGGCCGAGCGGTGCGAGGCGACGCTGCTTCTCCGCGCGCCAGCTCTGGTAGCGGATCTTGATCAGCGTCCCGCGCAGCACCGCGCCGGCAATCGTGCGCAGATGCTTCGGCTCTTCGGCCTCGCCGAACCAGCCCGGCGCATCCAGATGAAAGCGTTCCTGCATCCGGCTGGCATCCTGGCGCAGATGGACGGGCAGCGCCGCCATCAGCTTGTTCTGCGCGGCGATCATTGCCGCATCCAGCCCGAGCGCCGCCGCCGGGCCCGGCAAGCCCGCCAGGAACAGCGTCTCGGCCTCGCTCTGCGACAGGCCGTTCAGCCGCACGCGATAGCCGTCGAGCAGCCGATAGCCGCCCTCCGCGCCACGGTCGGCGTAAACCGGAACGCCGGACGCGGCGAGCGCGTCGATGTCGCGATAGATCGTGCGGACCGAGACCTCGCAGGCTTCCGCAAGCTCGGGCGCGGTGACTTGCCCCCTGGCCTGGAGGGTGGTGAGGATCGACAACATTCGGCTCGCGCGCATGGATTGCTTAAACCATACCTGACACAGGATGTCAGGTATGGCCCGCTACAAGCTGCCCCACCGCCCGCTGGCCCGATGGAGACCTGCCATGACCGATCCGAACCGCATCACGCTGTATTACTCGCCGCAAAGCCGCGCCACCGGCACGCGGGTGCTGCTGGAGGAGCTGGGCGCGCCCTACGATCTGCACGTCCTCAACATGAAGGCCGGCGAGCAGCGTCAGCCCGCTTATCTCGCCATCAATCCGCTCGGCAAGGTCCCGGCGATCCGCCACGGCGATGCCCTGGTGACCGAGCAGGTCGCGATCACCATCCATCTCGCCGATCTCTTCCCGCAGGCAGGTTTGACGCCCGCGCTGCACGATCCGCTGCGCGGTCCTTATCTGCGCTGGATCGCCTATTACGGCTCATCCTTCGAGCCGGCGCTGATCGACAAGTTCATGCAGCGTGAGCCGGCGCCGATCACGCAGTCGCCCTATGCCGACTACGACACCATGCTCGGCGCGCTGGAAGCGCAGCTGTCGAAAGGGCCCTATTTGCTTGGCGAGCGGATGACGGCTGCCGATGTGTTGTGGGGCGTGGCGTTCAGCTGGACCATGATGTTCGGCATCGTGCCGAAGAAGGACGTCTTCGTCCGCTATGCCGAGCGCATGACCGCGCGGCCTGCATTCCAGCGCATCAATGCCGCGGACGACGAGATGGCGGCGCTGCATGCGAACGAAGGCGGCGGGAGTGTAGGTCAGCCCCACACTCAATCGTCCCGGGCAAGCGTCAGCGCAGACCCGCGACCCATAACCACAGGAAGGTGTTTTGCGAAGACTCGGAGTTAGCAGCCCGGCGCGGTAACCACTCCCTGTGGTTATGGGTCCCGGATCGGCGCGCTTAGGGCGCGCTTGTCCGGGACGACAGCGAGAGAAATTCAAAACCTCGGCGCTCTCTTCTCCGCGAACGCCTTGATGCCTTCCTTGATCTCGTCGCCGCGCATGCTGTCGCGGTGGCGCTGGTCGGCGGCGCGGTCATCGAGCTCGCCGCGGGCGAATTCGTTGATCGCGCGCTTCATGCCGCGCATCGCCTGCGGGGCATTGCCGGCGAGGATGTTGGCGAGCTTGTCGACCTCCTCGTCGAGGAATTCCACCGGTACCATCGCGGTGAGATAGCCGATGCGCAGCATCTCCGGCGCGCTGATCTTCTGCGCCGTCAGGAACAGCTTCTTCGCATTGTCGACGCCGAGCCGGGTGACGTAGCGTTTGATGCCGCTCCTGTAGTAATGCAGCCCGAGCCGCGCCGCCGGCATGAACATCTCGGCGGTGTCGACGCCGATGCGGAAATCGCAGGCGAGCGCGAGGTCGGTCGAGCCGCCATAGACGCCGCCGTTGAGCCGGCAGATCGTCGGCACGCCCAGATCCTCCAGCCGGTTGACGACTACCTCGAATGCAGAGCCCGCGCTCTGCTGCTCGTTGGCGCTGACGGCGCGCTCGGCGACCGAATTGAGGTCATACCCGGCCGAGAAGGCGCGTCCGGTGCCGGTCAGCACCAGCACGCGGATGGCTGGGTCGGCCTCGATCAGGTCGAACAGTCTGACGAGGTCGTCGAGGTCTTCGGCCTGCAGCCGGTTGAGATGCTTGGGCCGGTTGAGGCGGATGGTGGCGCGGGCGCCGTCACGTTCGAGCACGGGGCCGGTGGCTGCGTCGGTGATGTCCGACATTCTTGTCTCCTTTTATCTGTTTTCGAGCGCGCGGCGTTTCGCCTCGGCGTCGATGGTCTCGGCGAGATCGGGATGCCGCGCCATCAGCACGCGGAAGTCGACGAGGTCGAGCACCAGAAGCCGCGACACTTTCGTGGTCGAGACGTTGGCGCCGCGCTTGTTGTTGCCGAGCAGCGCCATCTCGCCGAAGAAGGCGCCTTCGCCGAGTTGGACCTTCTTGCCGGGCAGTTCGACCTCGACCTCGCCCGCGGCGATGAAATACATGCAATCGCCCTGCGCGCCCTTGCGAATGATCATGGTGCGCGCCGGCAGCTCCATGGTCCGCAGCATGTGGGTGACGTCGGCAATCGCAGCGGGCCCGAGCGCTGAGAAGAATGGCACCTTGCTGACGGATTCCCAGGTCTTGAGGAAATTGTCGCGCCGCGTCTCGGCGGCAAATCCGGTCGCCAAAATACCGGTCCAGAGGCCGAACACGCCGAGGCCGGAGATCATCACCGCGGCCGCCACGATGCGGCCGAGCGGCGTGACCGGCACGACGTCGCCGTAGCCGGTGGTCGTGAGTGTGACGACGGCCCACCACAGCGCGGCGGGCACGCTGCCAAAAGTCTGCGGCTGCACGTCCCGCTCCAGGAAATATTCGGCGACGGAGGCGAGGAAGACCACCATCAGGAAGATCACGAGCACGCTGACCAGCGGGCCCGATTCCAGCACCAGCACGCGGCGAAGCTGCCGCAGGCCGGGGATGCCAGGCACCACCTTCAGCACCCAGAGCACGCTGAGCAGCCAGGCCGTCTTCGGCTCGGCGCCGAAGAGAAGCGCGACCGGCACCGCCAGCGCCCCGATCGCATCGACCAGTCCGGCGGAGGAGGACATGTACAGCGAGAGCCGCCCCTGCTGCGTCATGTGGCGCAGCCGCACCAGCCATTCGAACACGAAATAGGCGAGGCAGGTCCAGAGCAGGGCGTTGATCCAGCCGTGCGCCTCCTGGGCGCGCTTGTCCGACAGCAACACCATGCTGAGCACGCCGACGGTCACAGCCACATAGGCCGCCTTGGTCATGTTGCGGCCGGCCGTGGCGGCCGCGAACTGGGCCAGAGCGGAAATCAGCGGCTTGGACATGCGGAAAGGCGGCTCGATCTTGAGACAAGTCTTCGGGTCCCGGCGGGGACGCCGGTGTCAAAGTGCCCGCCCGGGCGGGGGCCGTCAACGACGGGCAGGCTGGGTGAACGGCGCTGCTGCGCCTGCCGGTCCGTGCCGCCGTCGCTGGCGTGGTGCCTTACCTGAAATGCGGCGGCTCGTCGTAGCCACGGCGGCTGCTGAAGAACAGCAGCACCATCAGCCCGACGCCGACAATGACGGAAAACCCCGCGCCCAGTGCCAGCGCCACATAGCCTTCCGTCGGGATCGGCTCACCTTCGACCGCCATTGCGGAATAGGCGAAGTAGCCGGCCGCCGCCAGCATTCCCAGAAGGACCATGATGAGGAGTGCACGCATGCTGCGGTCTCCGGTTGCAACCGGAAACCAACGGTTGCAGATGGGCTGGGTTCCAGACGGGCGGTCGTCACGATCTCTCTCTCGTGCCCCGGGCGCAGCGCAGCACGGAGTGATGCGCTGCAGAGCCGGGGCTCATCCAGCGGCGCAAGCTGCGGTTCCTGGGTCCCGGCTCGGCGCCGCAACGCCTTCGGCACAGCGGCGGCGCCAACCGGCGCGGCCGTCAGGCGCTCTGGGCGGTCTTCACCACCACGACATTGCTGTCGTCGTGCTGGGCAGGGCCGCCGCCCTGAACCGTCTTCTCGGTTTCGCCGGCATGGCGTTTCAGATAGTCGCGGCGCATGCCGATCTCGTCGCGGACGAATTCGTAACCGAGCTTGAAGGTGTCGAGCCCGTCGGTACTGATCGTGCCGTCCCTGAGACCGATGACGGCGCCGCGCAAGATGCCCTCCAGCTCGTCCTGGAGACATTCGAGCTGGTCCAGAGAGTGGGCGTGCTCGATCCGCTCGCCGATGTCGAGGATGGCGGTGGAGAGCTCGCTGGCCTTCTCCGGCGCGATGCGGGTGATCTTGGCGTAGATCGCCGCGAAGATCGAGCCGATGACGCTGAGCGCGGCGGCGCCCAGATACATCAGGTCGCTGTACTTATCCATGAACGATTTGGTGTCGTCGTTGATGTAGTCGGCCGCCCCCTGGTGCGCCATCACGAAGGCGTCCTTCTCGGTCGAGGCCGGCTCAATTCTGCTGGCAAAGCCGTTGTCGAGCCCGAGCGCGGATTTGTTCTCGTAGATGGTGCGCGCCAGCTCGCCCGCCGTGGATGGGGACATCCTGGATTGCGTGACCAGCAGCCATTCGAGCCCGACCGTGTCGAGGTCGTCGTCGGGAATTTGCGGCGAGGTCGACAGCGTGCCTGCCGTCAGCGTCTCGCTGGAAATGCCCGGGAGCTTGCGCGCCAGCGCCTTGGCCTCGTCGATCGCGTTGAGCGTGAAGCCGCCGCGCTTGGCGACCTGCTCATAGGCCTTGTCGCGCACCGCCCTGGAGGCATGAACGATGGCGATCACCGCGCCAAAGCCGTTTGACGGCGCAAACAGCTTGTCGAGCGTCGTGCCCTGCGGCGCCATCTGGATCTTGGCGGCGTCCGGACCGTCGGGGATGTCGAGGATGCCGCGGACGAAGGCGAGGGAGGATTCGTTCTCGGCGAGAACGGCGACCTTCTTTTTCTTCAGCTCGGCGATCGACTTGATCTTCTTGTTGCCGGGACCGAGCAGAAGCACGAGGTCGTGCTCGAGGATCGCGAGCGCGCGCGCCCGCAGCGGCACCTTGGCGTCGGTACGCAGCACGGCGAGATCGGCCTGCTTGCGGTCGAACTGCGCGAGCGCCTTGGCGTTGTCGGCGTTGTTGACGACCTTGATCCGGAAGCGCGAGGCGTTGCTCTTCAGCAGGGCGGCGAGCTTTGCCGCGAACAGCGCCTCGTCGCTGTTGGGAGCGCCGACGGCAAAGGTCAGCGTCTCCGAATTGTGCAGCATGGCACGGCCGCCCCAGACGGTGGCGAGCGACAGCAGCAGGGTCAGCACGACGTAGAGGAAGACCTGTTGCTGATTGGTCTTGATCACCTTGGGGCGCCGCGGCGGCGGCTCGATCGGGGATGCGGTGGGGCCTTCAGTACTCATGGCAGCACTCTGGCCTTATTCTCCGGTGACGGACGGCTCGCGGACGTGATCGCGGCGGGCGCCCTGCAATTCCTAAACGTCTGAAAAAAGAATGATATTCTGTACCGGCAATGATAGCGCGCCGGGACCGGAATGCAAATTTCGAGCCGAGGGTAACCTTACTCGACGCGGACGCGGCGAAAGGTCATCCTATCACCGGTTAGCCACACTTGGCGATTTTCCGGTTCCCCCCGGCTGCATTCCGCCGCGGGAGATGTCATAAATCGAAGGTCCCGGCGGTTTGACCCGGTCCAAGAAGAAGTTGCGCTGAACGCTCCAATTTTTCTTGTCACCTCAATGAGGGCGTCGGCTTTGTCGTTTCCACCCATGTCATCGGCGATTCCGGTCGAAGCGCTCATTGGCTGGATGTTGCTGCTCACCTTCAAGCACATCATCGCCGATTTCGTTCTCCAGACCGCCTGGATGGCGCACGGCAAGGACCAGAAGCACGGCTGGGCCCTGCCGCTTCTGGTGCATTGCCTGATTCACCTTGCGGTTGCGCTGCCGCTGATCCTGATCGTGGCGCCGAAATTCTGGTTCGTGGCCTTTATCGACTTCGTGATCCACATCACGATCGACCGCGCCAAGGGACTGGTCTCGGCGAATTTCGGCGTCGACCTTGCGCATCCCTGGTTCTGGACCCTGATCGGCGTCGACCAGGCCCTGCACCATCTCACCGGCTTCGGCCTCTCCATCTTCATGGCGGCGAACTGAGGGGAGTGGCCTCGGGGCGACGATCGGGCCTGTATGGTTCGAGACGGCGCTACGCGCCTCCTCACCATGAGGGGATAGTCTGTCAGCAGTTCCAGACCTCATCCTGAGGAGCCCGCCGAAGGCGGGCGTCTCGAAGGATGGCCGCGGAGAACTCCCCGCCGCCTCCGATTCGCGGCCCACGCGCAAGCACCCCGGGTGACTACCGGGCAGCGTGGTTAACCTTTCATTAGAGAATTGCGCTGCATCTTCCGCACACGAGGGAGAACTGCAATGTTTTCAAGCCGCGACACTTTTGAGAGCGATTTCTGCCCGGTTCGCGACGAGCTCCTTGGCGAGATGTATCGCGCCAGCGAGGGTGGCCTGCCGAGGCTGGTTGAGAGTGTTTCTCCTGACGCGCGCGCCAGGCTGGCGCTGTTCTGCTATCGCCGCAGCCATCTGCACTCGCTGGCGGTCGCGATCGCAGGGAGCTGCAACGAGCGCGACCTGATCGAAAACGGCGGCCGCGTCGGCTCGACGCTCTATGCGCTGTCGCGCGAAGGCACGGCGAAATCCTCGCCGTCGCTATCGGGCGGGCGCAAGCCGATCACGCTGTCGACCAAGCCGCTCTCGGTGCTCGCACCGCTGGACGACGAAATCGACGACGAAATCGGCGAAGCCGTTCCGGCCTAACTTGCTTCGATAGCCGGAAGCCCGAACTTCCGCCGCGCCATCGCGCATTCGGCGTCGCCGGGCATGCAGGTGCGGCACACCTCCGGCCGCATCGCATAGATGCCGCATGCGGTCGCGTTTCCGATATCCCCTTGCAAGGCCGAACAGCGATCGCCCTCGCAACGCATGCCGGATTGGCGGTCGTTGACCAGCGCTTCCGGAATCGCGGCAAGCTCTTCGTCGCTCTCGATCGAGAAGCGCGGCCAGTTCGCCGAATAGCCGCAGCAGGCGCCGCAACTCTGGCAAAAGCTCGACAGATCGACGGGGGAGTTCTCTTCCATCGTCCTCACATGTCCTTGTCAGGTGTCTTTGGGCGGGCCCCAGACCAGGCTCTGCCGCCATCTCGCGCGCAGCACGTCGCGCCGCTCCGGATATCTCTCGTCGAGATAGTTGGCGTCGACCACGCGGTCGGTGCGGAAGCTGCGGAAGTCGCCGCGTAGCTCGCACCAGGCTGCCAGCAGGCGCACGGCTTCGAGATAGCCGACCGAGATCGGCCAGATCATGCGCTCGCTGGCGCGGCCCTGCTCGTCGCGATAGCGCAGCATGATCTTCTTGCCTTCGTGGATCTGGGTGCGCGTACGTACCATGTCCAGGCGGTCCGGCTCCCTGTTCCAGCTCGGCCGAGCCCGGCTCGCCGGCTCCAGCACGAAAGGACGCAGGCGCTCGGGCACGGTGTCGGCGATCTTGGCCATCAGATCTTCGGCCGCGCGCGCGAGTGCCGAATCGGCATGGCCGGCGACCCATTGGGCGCCCAACACCGCCGCCTCGATCTCGTCGGGCGTCAGCATCAAAGGCGGGAGATCAAATCCCTTTTCCAGGATGTAGCCCATGCCGGCTTCACCGCGAATCGGCACGCGCTGGCCGATCAGCGTCGCGATGTCGCGATAGATCGTGCGCTTCGAGGTCTCGAGCTCGGCCGCGATGGCGTCCGCCGTCAGCGGCTTACGCGTGCGCCTCAGCACCTGGATGATTTGAAACAGCCGGTCGGCGCGTCTCATGCTGGTCCCTTGTCGGTGATCTTTTCAGAAAGCGGCGCGCGGCTGCTGACAGGATGTTGGCAGCAGGGGGTTCTATACCGGGACAACACATCGACTGAAGAGGATTTGTCCATGATCATTCCGACCCATTTCGGCCCGGCTATTCCGATGTTGCGGGCACAGGCGTGGTCCGCCTCGGCGTTCGGCCGCCTCGTTTCGCTCGATCTCATGGCCGTCGACCTCCGGTTTGCCCTTGCGAGCGTGGTGGCACGCCCGCTGATCCAGGCCGCGGACGCGCTGGTCCGCCATGTGATGGGCCGTGCCTGGCGGGGGGCCCGTTTCGCAGAAGATATCACGGCTGCTGCCACCATGGTGGCAGCAGCCCGGCACTAGGTTCCGTCAACTTTTTCGGTGGTTCAGGAGAAGCTTTCATGATCACGCTCTACGGATTTGGCACCGGCTTCGGCCTGCCGGAAATCAGCCCCTTCGTCACCAAGACGGAAGTGCAGCTCAAGATGGCGGGACTGCCCTACCGGAAGGAGCGGGCCATGCCGCCCGCCTCGCCCAAGGGGCAGCTGCCCTTCATCGACGATGGCGGCGAGGCGGTGGCCGATTCCACCTTCATCCGCGCCCATATCGAGCGCCGATACGGCTTTGATTTCGATGCCGGGCTGTCGCTGACCGACCGCGCGCAGGCCTGGGCGTTCGAACGGATGATCGAGCACCACATCTACTGGGGGCTGGTCGGGGCGCGCTGGGTCGATCCGGTCAATTTCGCCAAGGGGCCTGCGCATTTCTTCGACGGCGCGCCGGAGCACAACCGCGAGAAACTGCGCGAGGATGCGCAATTCCGCGTCGCCGAGAACTATCTGCTCTCGGGCCTCGGCCGCCATGGACCCGATGACGATGTCGAGCTCGCCGTGCGCTCGCTGTTCGCGCTCTCGGTGCAGCTCGGCGACAAATCCTATCTGATGGGCAACAAGCCCTGCGGCGTCGACGCCACCGCCTTCGGTATGCTCGCCGGCATCCTCTCGCCGTTCTTCGAATCGGCCCTGCGTGAGCGTGCCGAGGGCTTTCCGAACCTCACCGCCTATGTCGATCGCATGATGGACAATTACTACCCCGAATTCGCCTGGACCCCGCTGCGGCAGGCGGCTTGAGGCCGCCGTATCCGCGGGCTCGGTGCCCCTCTCCCGCAAGCGGGAGAAGGGGCGCACCGGCGCCTGGGGCCCGCAGCTCGATCTCAAATCCGAAAAACAAAAGAGCCGGCCCATCGGGCCGGCTCTCGTTGTCTCTCAACTTTCGCCGTGTCTATTTCACCAGCGAGTACTTGCCGTTCTTCACCGTCAGCAGGATGCGCGAGCGGTCGTCGAGGCCGTAGCGGTCCTTTTCGGTGAAGTTGTAGACGCCCTGGCTCGCCGCCAGCTCCTTCTCCGTCAGCAAGGCCTGGCGGATCGCTTCGCGGAATTCCGGCGTACCGGGTTTTGCGGTCTTCAGCGCGGTCGGGATGATGCGCTTGAGGATCTCAAAGGCGTCGTAGGAATGGCCAGCGAACTGGCTGCGGCTGTTCGGGCCGTACTTTGCCTCATACGCGGCGTTGAGCGCGAGACCCGGCTTCTTGGTGGCGGCTTCGTCCGGCTGGTCCTCGGGGTCCATCACCGGACCCGACGCCATCAGCACGCCTTCGGCCGCTTTGCCGGCGATGCGGATGAAATCCATGCTGGCGGCGCCGTGGGTCTGGTAGATCAGGCCCTGATAGCCGCGTTCGCGCAACTCGGTCTGCGGCAGCGCGGCCGCGGTGCCCGACGCGCCGACCAGGATCGCATCCGGGTTGGCGGCGACCAGCTTCAGCACCTGTCCGGTCACCGACGTATCGGGACGGGCGAAGCGCTCCTCGTCGACGATGGTCATGCCCATCGGCACGGCCTGGGCTTTGAGGTCGTTGAACCAGAGGTCGCCATAGGAGTCGGAATAGCCGATATAGCCGAGCGTCTTCACGCCCTTGCTCTTCATGTGCTCGTACAGCACCTTGCCCACGATCGGGATCGGCTGCGGCATCGCCACCGACCACTTCATGCGCTCGGGCGTGATCGGGAAGGGCGCCAGGCCGAAATGCGGAATGCCGGCTTCGTTGGCGACGTTGGAGACCGCGATCGTCGGCGGCGTCAGCGCCGAGCCCATGATGATGTCGGCCTTGGATTCGGTCACGAAGCGGCGCGCGTTGGTGGTTGCGGTGGTGGGATCGCCGCCGTCGTCGAGCACGATCACCTTCAGCGGCACGCCGCCGATTTCCTTCGGCACGAATTCCAGCGCGTTGCGCTCGGGAATGCCGAGCGCGGCGCCGGGGCCGGTCGTGGTGGTGGTGATGCCGATGGTGATTTCGCTGGTCTGGGCCAGCGCGGGCAGCGCCGGCAGGGCAAGCGTCGCCGCGGTGATGGCGGCGGTCAAGTAAAAGCGTTTCATCTATTCCTCCCTTTACGTGTTTCTTTGAAAGCAGAAATCGGGGGGTAATTCAGCCCCCTCTTTTGGCGATGCGGCGATTAGCTCCGGACTTAACTCCCCGTGAATTTGGCTACCATTTCCGCCGGGAACGGTGCCGATTTCAGCTTGTCGGGGTTAACGGGATCGCGACCGACCAGGACGCGGGTCTCAAAACCCTCGATCGCCAGCGCGTCACCCTTGTAGACGTTGTGCTTCACCTCGAAGCTCGAACGCTTGATGCTCTCGATCTTCGTCTCGATGGTGATCCAGTCGCCATAGGTCGAGGGGATGTAGAACTTGGACCGCGTGTCGACCATCGGGATGCCCACCAGGCCGTACTTGCGGACCAGATCCTGCTTGGAGAATCCGGCGACCTCGAACAGGGTCGAGGTCGAATCGTCGAACATCGCGAAATAGCGCGGGTAGTAGACGATGTTGGCGGGGTCGCAATCGCCCCACTGGATCTGTACGTCGCGCCGGTTCACGAACATGTGTCGCGCGCCTTATTTCGGTGCCATGCGCAGCGAGCCGTCGAGGCGCACCACTTCGCCGTTCAGGTAGGAGTTCTCGACCATGTGCAGCGCGAGCGCGGCGAACTCGTCGGCATGGCCGAGCCGGCGCGGGAAGGGGATCGCGGCGGCGAGCGAGTCCTGGGCTTCCTGCGGCAGGTTCGCGAGCAGCGGGGTCAGGAACAGGCCGGGCGCGATGGTCAGCACGCGGACGCCGAACTGCGCCAGCTCGCGCGCGATCGGCAGCGTCATGCCGACGATGCCGCCCTTGGAAGCCGAATAGGCGGACTGACCGATCTGGCCGTCATAAGCGGCAACGGAGGCCGTGTTGATGATGACACCGCGCTCGCCGGTCGCCTGCGGCTCCAGCTTGGACATCTCGGTGGCGGCCAGGCGCAGCATGTTGAAGGTGCCGATCAGATTGACCTTGATCACCTTGTCGAAATCGGCGAGCGCCATCGGGCCGTCGCGGCCGACGACGCGCTTGGCAACGCCGATGCCGGCGCAATTGACCAGCACGCGCGGCGCGCCAAGAGCCTTGGTCGCCTGCGCGATCGCAGCTTCAGCGGAAGCGGCGTCGGAGACGTCGCAGGTAATCGCCACGCCCTTGATCTCGGCGGCAACGGTCTCGGCGAGCTTGGCATTGAGATCGCAGACCGCGACCTTGGCGCCCTGCGCCGCAAGTCTTCGCGCGGTGGCGGCGCCAAGCCCCGATGCGCCGCCGGTGACGATGGCTGCCTGATCTTTCAACAACATGGCGTTCTCCTGTGGCTTATGTCCGGGTTAGCCGACCGATATCACACGGTCCGACGGATTGGCAGCGTAGAGCTCCTCGATCAATTCGGTGCGGTGCTCGAGCACGGCGCGCTGGTTGATCGAGCCCTTGTCGGTGACTTCGCCCTTGTCGATCGAGAGCGGCGCGTCCATCAGGATCGCGCGCGTGATCCGGGTCGAGGAACCCGTGGCTTGGCTGAGGAAACGGGTCAGGCGCTCGCGAAAAGCCTCGCGCACCAGCCGGTCGCGTGTTGCGACGACGAGATCGTCGGTCGGCAGCGTCGGATTGATCAGCCGGCAGCCGTCGAGGTCGAGCACGACCAGCGCCGAGACCTCGTCACGATTGATGCCGGCGATGACGACGTCGCGCACCAGCGGGGCGCAGGCGGCCGTGAGGCGCGCGCGCAGCGGGCCGACGCTGACCCAGGTGCCGCTGGCGAGCTTGAAGTCTTCACCGACACGGCCGTCGAAATCGAAGCCTGCGTTGAGATCATCGGGATCGGCGGGCTTGAGCGCATCACCCATCATGTAAAATCCTTCCTCGTCGAAGGATTTTGCGCTGATGTCGGGCTGGCGCCAGTAGCCGGGCATGACGTTCGGCCCCTTGGCGCGCACTTCCAGCTTGCCGTTGTTCGGCACCAGTTTTGCGTCGTTGCCCGAAACAGGCAGGCCGACATGGCCGGAGCGGCTGGTGCGCGGATTGACCGACATGAAGAACGGCGCGGTCTCGGTCGCACCGAGCCCGGTCAGCATCGGAACCCGATAACCTTTTTCCTTCACCGCGAGCTCGTCGAGGCTGTTCCAGATGAATGGCGACAGCGCGGCGCCGGAGAAGAACATCGCGTGCAGCCGGTCGAAGAACTTTGCGCGCAGGCCCTGGTCGTCGCGCAAATAAGGCAGCAGCGATTCATAGCCCTTGGGCACGTTGAAATAGACCGTCGGCGAAATCTCCTGGAGATTGCGCACGGTCTCCTCGATGCCGCCGGGCATCGGCTTGCCGGCGTCCAGATACATCGAGCCGCCGTTATAGAGCGTCAGGCCGATATTGTGGTTGCCGCCGAAGGTGTGATTCCAGGGCAGCCAGTCGATGATGACGGGCGGCTCGTCCTTGAGGAAGGCGAGCGTCTCGCGCAGCATTACCTGGTTGGCGCAGATCATGCGCTGGGTGTTGATGACGGCCTTGGGATTGCCGGTCGAGCCCGAGGTCAGCAGGAATTTCGCGATCGTGTCGGGGCCGATCTTGCCGTGGACATCGTCGAGATCGGCGCGGATCGGCGTTGCCATGAGGTCGGCGAGCAGGGTGACGTCGCGGCCTGGCACCTCGCCGTAGGACGCGGCGATCTCGGTCCCGAGCGAGACGTTGGCGGCAAGCGCATCGGCGAACTTGTCGGCATCCTCGGCGAAGACAAGGCCGGGCGTCAGCAGCTTCATCAGGTAAGAAAGCTTGCCGTAATCCTTCGACACCAGCGAGTAGGCCGGCGACACCGGGCAGAACGGAATACCGGCATAGAACGCGCCGAACGCCAGCAATGCGTGGTCGATCGAATTGCCGGAGAGGATGACGACCGGCCGCTCCGCCGACAGGCCGCGCGCAATCAGGCCGGACGCAATGTGACGGCTCGCGACCAGCAGCTCGGCGTAAGTGATCTTGCGCCAGCCGCGGCCGCCTTCGCGCTCGGCCATGAAGACGCGGTCCGGCGTGGTGCTGGCCCAGTGATGCAGGCGGTCGGTGAGGCGAACGGGATAGTCGCCGAGCGCCTGTTTCGGCCGCAGGTAAATCGTGCCGTCGTCGCGGCGTTCGATGTCGACGACGGGATCGCCGAATGAAATGGGCCGCAGCGGGAAAGTGCTCGCGCCGCGCTCCATGCTGGAAGAGGACGGCTGCGCGCTCATGACTTGGGCTTTACCTTTGCGGTCTTGTGTTCGAGGAATTCGCGGATCCTGCGCTTTGCCTCTTTGTCGCTCTGCGCGACGGTCGCCATCAGCGATTCCATCAGCAGGCCGGTCTGCGGATTGGCCTCCGCGATCATCGGCAGCGCCTGGAGCACGGCGAAGTTCGTCAGCGGCGCGTTGGAGGCGACCTTGGTCGCAAGCTCCATCGCCTTGCCGAGCCCGTTGCCGGCCTCCGTGACATATTGCGCGAAGCCGTAGGAGGCGCCTTCGGTCGCGCTGTAGACGCGGCCCGTCAGCATCATGTCCATCATCCGGGCGACGCCGATCAATCGCGGCAGCCGCACCGAGCCGCCGCCGCCGACGAAGATGCCGCGCTGTCCCTCCGGAAGCGCGAAATAGGTCGAGGGCTCGGCGACGCGGATATGCGCCGAGCAGGCAAGCTCCAGCCCGCCGCCGATCACGGCGCCCTTCAGCGCCGCAATCACGGGGACGCGGCTGTACTGGATGCGGTCGAACACCCGGTGCCACATCTGGGAATGCAGCAGGCCGCCGGTCGCGTCATGCTCGGTCAGCTCGGAGAGGTCGAGGCCGCTGGAGAAATGGTCGCCGATGCCGTGGATGACGACCGCGCCGATATCCTCGGGCAGGGACGCAAAACACTCGCCGATTTCCAGGATGATGCCGTCGTTGAGCGCATTGCGCTTGGCCGGCCGGTTCAGACCCACGGTCAGAACCCGGTCCGCCCTCTCGATCCTCAATAGCCCGGAGGCGCCCGCGTCAGCGGTCTCGGCGTTTCCCTGTGTCATTTGCGTCCTTGTCAGAATAGTTATGTTGTATAACGAATTTCGGGGGAGTCAAGGTGGGGCGGCAGAATGCTGCTCCGCACACAATGTCGTCCCTGCCTAGCGCGCAATCGCGCACGGGACGCAGGGACCCGTAACCCCAGGGAGAGATTTGGCGGAGACCCATTGTTCGGATTCCGACCGCCGGCACTCGATAGATCACGCGGTATGGGTCCCGGCTTTCGCCGGGACGACGAGCGGAGAGCGTTGAAAGGCCGCCGCCCTTCACATCACCTGATGCACGTCGATCACGACGCGATCCGCATGGCGCGCGGCTGAGCCGACGAAGATGTGCTGCATCAGCCAGCGATAGTTCTCATGCCCGGTCTCGAACCGCGGCACGGTGCGGAAATAGATCAGCTTGGGATCGACCGGCTCGCCGCGCTTGAGCTTCTGCAACAGCTCGACCGGTCCGAAGCGCATGCCCTTGTTCTCGACATAGACAATGGCGCCGTCGTCGGTCTCGAAGGCGTACTTCGCCTCCAGGTCGATCAGCTCGTTGGGGCGGATGGTCTGGAAGTCGGCGCCGAACGGCAGCACCTTGCCTGATATCGCGCCCGTGACCTCACCGCCGATGATCGGGATGATGCGGCGAACGCCGATGCCGGTCTCGCCGGCGGTGACGACCTCGCCGATTTTGGCGGTGATGGTGAAGACGTAGTTCGTCTCGAGCGTCGGTGTCGTCATGCTTCACCCTGTCAATGCGCCATCATCCGCGTCGGCAGCCAGGTCGCCAGCAGCGGGAAGGCGATCAGGATCACGAGGCGGATCAGGTCGGTGACCACGAACGGAATTACGCCCTTGAAGATCGTGGAGAAGGACACGTCCTTCACCACGCTCTTGATGACGAAGACGTTCATGCCGACAGGCGGGTGGATCAGGCCGAGCTCGACGGTCATGACGATGATGACGCCGAACCAGATCGGATCGAAGCCGAGATGCGTGATCACCGGGAAGATGATCGGCACGGTGAGGATGATCATCGCCATGGCGTCCATCAGGCAACCGAGCACGAGGTACATCACCATGATCAGTGCCAGCACGCCGTAGCTGCCGAGACCGAGGCCGGTGAGGAATTCGGTCACTTTCTGCGGCGTCTGCGTCACCGTGAGGAAATAGCCGAAGATCAGCGCGCCGATCAGCACCGTGAACACCGCCGCGGCGGTGCGCGTCGCCTGGAGCAGCGAGGCCAGGATCTTCTCGCGGTCGAGGCGGCCGGTCAGCACGCCGATGATGAACGCGCCGGCGGCGCCGACGCCGCCGGCCTCCGTCGGCGTGAAGCGCGGCAAATAGGGCAGGCCGTAGAGCCCGCCGATCACGAAGATGAACAGCAGCACCGGCGCCCAGATCTCCTTCAGGCCGGCAAAGCGCTCGCGCCACGGCGTCACCTTGCCCTTGGGCAGGAAGTCGGGACGGAAATAGCCGATCAGGAAGATCGTGATCATGTACATGCTCATCGCCAGCAGGCCCGGGATGATGCCGGCGATGAAGAGCTTTCCGATGTCCTGCTCGGTGATGATGCCGTAGACCGCGAGCACGGTGGAGGGCGGCAGCATCGCGCCCAGCGTGCCACCCGCGGCGATCACGCCGGTGGCGAACGATTGCGGATAGCCGAAACGGCGCATCTCGGGATAGGCGACGGCCGAGAAGGTCGCGGCGGTCGCAACCGACGAGCCGCAGATCGCGGCAAAGCCGCCGCAGGCCCCGACGGTGGCGATGCCGAGGCCGCCGCGCAAATGCCCGACGAAACCGTTGGCGGCGCGGAACAGCTCGCGGCTCATGCCGGAATTGGACACGAACGAGCCCATCAGCAGGAACATCGGGATGACGCCGAAGGTGTAGTCGGTGACCGTGCGCATCGAGGTCTGGCCGACCAGCTTCAGGGCGGCCGTCCCGTTGACGAGATAGGCGAAACCGGACACGCCGACGAGGCCCATGGCCATGCCGACGGGCACGCGCAGCAGCATCAGGACAAACAGGGAAACGAAGCCGATTACGGCGACGGCATCGGTGCTCATGATTACTCCGTCGCCTTCAATTTGGGATCGTGCATATCTTCGGGGTGGAAGATCAGGCGGTAGGTGCGGATCGCGATCAGCAGCACGGCGCAGACGTCGCCGATCCAGGCGATCGCGAAGAACGGCCAGGTCGGCATGTGCATGTCGAAGGTCAGGACATTGTCGTTGTAGGTGCCGCGCACCTTGTCGAACAGCGTCCAGGTCTGCACGGTCACGACGAACAGCAGCACCAGGGTTGCGAACACGTCGATCCAGCGCTGATGGCGCGGCCCGACATTGCCCCAGACGAGGTCGACCGTGATGTGGGTGCCGCGATAGGAGGTCGCGGCGATGCCCCAGAAGATGAGGATGCCGAGCAGCATGCGGCCGATGTCGAACGAATCAGGGATCGAATAATTCAGCGTGTTGCGGAGCAGCACCGACAGGAAGATGTCGAGCGCGACGATGCCGACGAAGCCGGCCGCGATCCATTCGATCGTGTCGATGATGCGGTCCATCCAGGAGCGCTTCATGGGTGTGTCCTATCGAGTGTCGTCATTCTCGCTCTCGACTCCGGCGGCGGCTCTTGCCTCTCCCCGCGTGCGGGGAGAGGCCGCATCGCATCGGAGATGCGATGCGGGTGAGGGGGACTCTCCGCGAGTCCATCTGTCACTCTTTTCGCGGACGCAGCCCCTCACCCCAACCCTCTCCCCGTAAGGACGGGGAGAGGGGGAGGAAGGACCGATCGCGTCGCGGCGTCACTCCGCCAACGCGTTGTACTTCTTCAGCGACGCCTTCAGCTCGCTAAGCGCCGCGTCCGGATCGGCGCCGGCCTTTTTGGCGCCCTCGGACCAGGTCTTCACCAGCGGCTCGGCGGCCTTCTTCCAGACGGCGGTCTGCTCGGGCGCCAGCTTGTAGACCTCGTGGCCGGATTCCGCCTTCACCTTGTCGATGCCCGCATCCTCGAACTTGCCCCAATGCTCGCCGACCACGCCCGCCATTTCGACCGAGCAGTTCTTGTCGATCGCGGCCTTCTGCTTGTCGGACATCGCGTTGTACTTGTCCTTGTTGATCACGAACACGAAGGTCGTGGTGTAGAGCGGCGCCTCCATGTCGTATTTGGTCACCTTGTCGATGCCGAACAGCACCAGGGAACCCCAGGGGAAGGTGACGCCGTCGGCGACGCCGCGCTCGATGATGTCGCGGACCTCAGGCGCCGAGGACTGCACATTGGTGCCGCCGAGCGAGGTCACGAAGTTCGCCATGGTGGCATGCGCCGGGCGGATCTTCATGCCCTTCACGTCTTCAGGCAGCACGATCTTCTTGGTCTTGGAATGGAAGGAGGAGGGCGAGTGGACGAAGGCGAGACAGTATTTGACGTCCTTCATCTCCTTCTCGGCATATTTGCGATACCAGGCGTCCAGCCCCATCGAGCCGCCCTTGGCGTCCGAGATCAGGAACGGCAGCTCGCCGGCGCCGACGATCGGGAAGCGGCCGGGCTGGTAGCCGGGATTGACATAGGTGACGTCGGCGATGCCGTCGCGCGCCATGTCGTAATGATCGAACGCCTTGCCGAGCTGCTGGGCCGGAAACACCTTGCCCTTGATGGTGCCGCCGGAATCCTTCTCGACCGCGGCAGCCCAGTCTTCCAGCGACTTCTGCAGCGGATGCGAAGCCGGCACCCAGTGCGAGATCTTCAAATCGAAGGTCTTGTCCTGCGCGAAGGCAGGCGTCACGCTTGCGGCCAGCAGCAACGCCAGACAGGCTTTCCTCATCACACGTCTCTCCCTGTTTTCGATGGCGGGCTTCGATGGCCCGGTCTCGTTAATTAACATGTTATCTAATCGGCTGGCGCGTTCAAGCCGGAACTGGCGCGCACTTCGCCGCGCCGTCTGCGTCAGCCATGCTGCATGGATTTGTCGCGGCCCGGCGACGGCCCTCCCCTTTTGCCCAACCGTTATATGATATAATTATCGTGCGCGGAGCAACGCGACAAGCGAGCCGCGAGCAAAGCCTACAGGATCGGAAGGAGCAAGTATTGCGGACAAAAGTCGCAATCATCGGGGCCGGACCGGCCGGATTGTTGCTTGGGCAACTGCTGCACGCTTACGGCATCGACAATGTCATTCTGGAGCGGCAGAGCCCGGATTACGTGCTCGGTCGCATCCGCGCCGGTCTGCTCGAGGAGGGAACCGTCGCGCTGCTCGATCAGATCGGCGCCGGGGCGCGGGCGCATGCCGAAGGCCTGGTGCATGAAGGCATCGAGCTCGCCTTTTCCGGCCGCCGTCACCGCATCGACATGAAGGGTGCGACCGGCAAGACGGTCATGATCTACGGCCAGACCGAGGTCACGCTCGATTTGATGAATGCGCGGAAGGCCGCCGGTCTGATCTCGGTTTATGAGGCCAAGGACGTTCAGCCGCATGATTTCGACGGCAGTCACCCGCGCGTAACCTGGGAGAAGGACGGCGTCACCCACACGCTCGATTGCGACTTCATCGCCGGCTGCGACGGCTTTCACGGCGTCAGCCGCGCCAGCGTTCCGACCTCGGCGATCGAGGAGTTCGAGCGGGTCTATCCCTTCGGTTGGCTCGGCATCCTGTCGGAGACGCCGCCGGTCAGCCATGAGCTGATCTACTCCAACCACGCGCGCGGCTTTGCGCTTTGCACCATGCGCTCGACCCGACGCAGCCGCTACTATGTGCAGTGTTCGCTCGACGACCATGTCGACCAATGGCCGGACGAACGCTTCTGGGACGAATTGAAGCGCCGGCTCGACCGGGAGGCGGCCGACAGCCTCGTCACGGGCCCCTCGATCGAGAAGAGCATTGCGCCCCTGCGCAGCTTCGTCGCCGAGCCGATGCGCTTCGGCCGGCTGTTCCTGTGCGGGGACGCCGCCCACATCGTGCCCCCGACCGGCGCCAAGGGACTGAACCTCGCCGCCAGCGACGCACATTACCTGTCGGGCGCGCTGCGCGAATTCTACGACGAGAACTCCAGCGCCGGCATCGACGCCTATTCCACCACGGCGCTGGCGCGGGTCTGGAAGGCGGTGCGCTTCTCCTGGTGGATGACCTCGATGCTGCACAAATTCCCCGACACCGGCACCATCGGCGCGCGCATCCAGCTCGCCGAGCTCGACTACGTCACGCAGTCGCAGGCCGCGATGACGTCGCTGTCGGAGAATTATGTGGGGTTGCCGTTTTAAGACAGTCCGTAGGGTGGGCAAAGGCGCTCTTGCGCCGTGCCCACCACCTTCCCATGATTGCGAAAGCACGTGGGCACGCTTCGCTTTGCCCACCCTACGGCGCCGTCATTGTGGCGCCTTCCGTTTCAAACACTCGCGCAAATTCCGTTTGAAACTTTGTAATTGATGCAACCGTCACGTCTATCGCGTTCAATGCCGGCGACCAGCAACGCGAGACCGCCATGACCTCTCCCGACATCCCCACCGGCTTCGAGCCGCATTTCCGCAAAGCGCCGCTCACCGATCCCTGGGAGCCGCTCTATTCGAAGAAGTCCGACAAGGGCGTCACCGTGGGGCTGCGTCTGGCGACGCCGCACACCAACGCGCGCGGGCTGATTCACGGAGGGCTGATCGCCGCGCTGGCCGATGCCGCCATGGGCTATAGCTGCGCCCAGGCAACGGGCTGGACCACGTCGTTCGTGACGATCTCGCTGTCGGTCGACTATGTCGGCGCCGCCGAGATCGGCCAATGGCTCTCGGTCGAAGGTGAGGCGATCAAGACCGGCTCTACGATCTGTTTTGCACAATGCCTGGTCAAAGCCGACGATGCCGTGATCGCGCGCGCCAGCGGCACGTTTCGGGTGGTGCCGAAGAAGGGGTGACGCTCTCGCTCTCCGTGTCCCGGACGCGGTGCGGCGCGAAGTGCCGCTCCGCAGAGCCGGGACCCATGTCTCGGCATGATATCGCGCCGTCTTCTGGGCCCCGGCTCAGCATCGCATCACTGCGTGCTGCGATGCGTCCGGGGCACGAGAGCTACCCAAACTTCCACTCCGCCGTCTCCACCACGAGATCGACGAACGCGCGCACCTTGGCCGAGAGCAGCCGCGAGGTCGGGTAGATGATGTGGATCGGCAGCGCCGGCTGCTCGTACTTCGCCAGCACGATTTTCAGCCGTCCGCGCTTCAGCCCCTCGGCGGCCTGATAGGCCAGCACGCGCGTCACCCCGCCGCCGGCTTCGGCATATTGCAGGGCGGCGTCGGCGCTGTTGCTGATGAAGCGGGGCGATGGCGTGACCTCGATGTCGCGGCCGTCGTGCACGAAGTGCCAGCTGGCGAAGGGCCCGAACTGAATGGTCTGGTGTCCGAGCAATGCGTCCGGCGTCTTCGGCTCGCCGTGGCGCTTCAGATAGCCCGGCGTCGCCACCACGATCCGCCGCATCTCGCCGACCTGGCGCGCCACCAGCGAGGAATCGGCGAGATGACCGATCCGCACCGCGACATCGACGGCGTCCTCCACGAGATTGACGAGATGGTCGGACAAGCGCAATTGCCCGCCGACCTCGGGATAGCGCTTGAGATAGTCGGTCATGACCGGCCCGACATGCAGCCGGCCGAAGCCGACCGGGGCCGATACCACCAACCGTCCGCTCGGCCGGTGGCGCTCCTCCCGCGCCGAGCCGTCGGCCTCCTCGACATCGGCGAGGATGCGCCGCGCGCGCTCCAGATAGCGCGTGCCGACGTCGGTCAATCTCACCTGCCGGGTGGTCCGCTGCAGCAGCCGGGCGCCGAGATGCTCCTCCAGCGCCGCGATCAGCCGCGTTACCGCCGAGGGCGACAGGTGCAGCTTGCGCGCCGCCGGCGCAAAGCCGCGCAGATCGGCAACGGTGACGAAGACGTGCATGGCTTCGAGGCGGTCCATCTCATTATTGCATATATCGCAACGATGAAGTGTCAAGCGGGTAGATTGTTTTGGTTGGCGAAAGGTCCATTTTAGCGGGCGAAGACGCAGCGATGCGCCGGAATTAGGAGATGTTCCGATGACGACAGCAACCCGCACCTATGCCAGCGACGTGGCCTTCACTCCCGCGGTGAAGGAGATCCAGGCGCGCAAGGGTTCGCGCGAGGCTTATGGCCGCGTCGAGCAGCGCGGCTGGCGCACCGAGGTCGATGAAAACCTCGAGGCCTTCCTCACTGAGGCCAACAGCTTTTACTTCGCCACCGCGTCGGCGGACGGCCAGCCTTACATCCAGCACCGCGGCGGCCCGAAGGGCTTCCTCAAGATCCTCGACAAGCAGACGCTCGCCTTTGCCGACTATGCCGGCAACCAGCAATATCTGACGCAGGGTAACCTGTCGGAGAATCCCAAGGCCTACATCTTCGTGATGGACTACGCCCATCGCCGCCGCGTGAAGATCTGGGGCGAGGCGCGCGTCGTCGAGGACGACGAGGCGCTGACGACGTCGCTAATGCCGAAGGGCTACCGCGCCCGGCCGGAGCAGGTGATCCTGTTCAAGATCGCGGCCTGGGACACCAACTGCCCGCAGCACATCCCGCAGAAGTTCGACGCAGGCGATGTGGCAGCGGCATTGGCGGTGAGGGACGCGAGGATTGCAGAGTTGGAGGCCGAGGTGGCGGCGTTGAAGGGCGGTAAGGTGACAGGAGCTACGTAACGCCGCGCGCTTACCCTCCCCTGGAGGGGGAGGGTCGATCGCGCGGAGCGCGAGCGGGGTGGGGTGATCTCTCCACACGGGCAGTGTTCTATGCGGAGGGACCGTCACCCCACCCCGCTTCGCACATCGCTGCGCTCGTTGCGAAGCGACCCTCCCCCTCCAGGGGAGGGTAAGAGAAGTCAGATCGCACTCGTGCCTTCATGCTGGAAGCCGAGATAGCTGGCCGCGACGCGCTCGTTCGCGGCGATATCGCTGGCCTTGCCGGAGAGCACGAACTCGCCGAGCTCCATCACATAGGCCTGGTCCGCGATTTTCAGCGCGGCCTGCGCGTTCTGCTCGACCAGCAGCACGGAGACGCCGCTGGCGCGGAGTTCGGTGACGATGCGGAAGATGTCGGCGACGATGATCGGGGCGAGGCCGAGGCTCGGCTCATCCAGCATCAGCAGCTTCGGCTCGCCCATCAGCGCGCGCCCCATCGCGAGCATCTGCTGCTCGCCGCCGGAGAGCGTGCCGGCAAATTGCTTGCGACGCTCCTTGAGTCGCGGAAACAGCGTGTAGACGCGTTCCATCGAGGCTCTCGCCTTGCTTCGCTCGATGCGGAAGGCGCCGAGCTCGAGATTGTCCTCGACATTCATGGTCACGAACAATTCGCGGTGCTCCGGGACGAGGCCGAGCCCCATCGCGACGCGGTCCTCGATGTCGAGCCGGGCGAGATCCTGGCCGGCAAAGGTGACCCGGCCTTTCAGCGGCAGGATGCCCATGATGGCGGAGAGCAGCGTGGTCTTGCCGGCGCCGTTGGCGCCGACGATGGTGACGATCTCATTCGCGCCGACCTCGAGCGAGACCGAGCGCACCGCCTCGACCTTGCCATAGGCGACATGGGCGTCGGTGACCGACAACAGCGCGCTCATGCCGCCACTCCGAGATAGGCCTTGATCACTTCGGGATTGGTCTTGATCGTGGCGGGGGTGCCTTCGGCAATCTTGGTGCCGAAATCGAGCACCACGATGCGGTCGGCGAGGTTCATCACGAAGCCCATGTCGTGCTCGACCAGGAGGACGCTCATGCCGCCGTCGCGCAAGTCCCGCAGCAGCTTGGCGAGCTGCTGCTTTTCCATGTGGCGCAGGCCGGCGGCCGGTTCGTCGAGCAGCAGCAGCATCGGATCGACGCAGAGCGCTCGGGCGATCTCGACGATGCGCTGCTGGCCGAGCGAGAGGCTGCCTGCGAGCTGATGCATCTGGTCGGCAAGGCCGACGCGCTCGATCTGGCGGGCGGCCTCCGCGAGCAGTTTGGCTTCGTCGGCGCGGTCGAGCCGCAGCATCGAGGAGATCGGGCCGGAATGGCCGCGCAGATGCGCGCCGATCGCGACGTTCTCCAGCACGGTCATGTCAGGGACCAGCTTCACATGCTGGAAGGTCCTGCTGATGCCGAGCTTGACGATCTCCTGCGGCGGCGCCTTGTCGACCTTCTTGCCGAGCACCGAGACCGAGCCTGACGTGGCCGACAGCACGCCGGTGATCAGGTTGAAGGTCGTGCTCTTGCCGGCGCCGTTCGGGCCGATCAGCGCGACGATCTCACGAGCCTGGACGTCGAAGGAGACGTTGTTGACGGCGACCACGCCGCCGAACTGTTTTCGCGCCTTGTCGACCTGGAGCAGGATGTTGGACTCGCCGGGCGCGCGCGGACGCTGCTCCAGCTTCAGAGAGGTGTCCGGCTTCTTGCCGCTGGTCCGCTCCGGCAGGAACGACATCAGCCAGGGCCAGAGGCCGCCGGGCGCAAGTTGCAACAGCGCCACCAGCATGATGCCGAACACGATGGTCTCGACCTGGCCGGAACCGGGCAGGATCAGCGGCAGATAGCTCTGCAGCACCTCTTTCAGGACCACGACGATCGCCGCGCCCAAAACGCCGCCCCAGACATAGCCGGCGCCGCCGACCACCGCGATGAAGAGATATTCGATGCCGGCCTGCGCGCCGAACGGCGTCGGGTTCACCGCGCGCTGGAGATGCGCGTAGAGCCAGCCGGAGAGGCCGGCGAGCACGGCGGCATGGATGAACACCAGCAATTTGGCGCGCGGCGTGTGCACGCCGAACGCCTCGGCGGCGACATGGCCGCGCCGTAGCGCGCGGATGGCGCGTCCGGTGCGGGAATCCAAGAGGTTCATCGTCAGCAGCGCCGAGAGGATCACGGCGACCCAGATCGCGTAATAGATCGAGCCGGGCGAGAGCATCTTGAACGTGCCGATCGACAGCGGCGGGATCGCCGAGATGCCGTCGTTACGGCCGAGAAACTCCAGCTTGCTGAAGAGATAGAACAGCCCGAGCCCCCAGGCGAGCGTGCCCAGCGGCAGATAATGGCCGGAGAGACGGACGGTGATCAGCCCGAGCAGCACCGCCAGCGATCCGCTGACCAATAGCGACAGCGGCAGCGTCAGCCAGGGCGACAGGCCGTAGGCCGTCGACAGCACCGCGGTGGTGTAGGCGCCGAAGCCGACGAAGGCTGCCTGTCCGAACGAGGTCAGGCCGCCGACGCCGGTCAGCAGCACGAGGCCCATCGCGACGAGGGCCGCGAGGCCGATATTGTCGAGCAGCACGATCCAGAACGGCGGCATGCCGGGGACGAACGGAATCACGGCCATGACGGCTGCGAAGACGATGATGGGAAGGCGGCTCTGCATTTCAGCCTCAGTCCTTCTCTTCTTCGACGGCGGGCGCGGCGAGCGAGCGCAGCAGCAACACGGGGATCAGCAGCATGAAAACGATCACCTCCTTGTAGTTGGAGGCATAGAAGGACGAGAACGCCTCGACGAGGCCGACGACCAGCGCCGCGGCGGCGGTGAGGGGATAGCTGACGAGGCCGCCGATGATCGCGGCGACGAAGCCCTTCAGGCCGATCAGGAAGCCGCTGTCATAGTAGAGCGTCGTGATCGGCACGATCATGATGCCCGACAACGCCCCGATGACGGATGCCAGCAGAAAGGCGATCTGCCCCGACAGCGTGGTGCGGATGCCGACGAGCCGCGCCCCTAACCGGTTCACGGCGGTTGCGCGCAGCGCCTTGCCGTAGAGTGTCAGGCCGAAGAACAGCCAGAGGGCGACGATGAAGGCGATGGTGATGCCGTAGACGGTGAGGCTCTGGCCGGTGAAGCGCAGCGAGCCCGCGGTGAACGCGCCGGACAGCACGGCAGGTCCGCGCTGGCCTTCGGCGCCGAAGAACAGCAGGCCGAGGCCCTGCAGTGCCAGATGGACACCCACGGATGCGATCAGCAGCACCAGCACGGAGGTGTGTGCCAGCGGCTGGAATGCGACGCGGTAGAGATAGAGGCCGATCATTGCCACGATCATCAGCGACAGCGCGATCGAGACCGCGACCGGCGGCTTCTGGGCTGCGAAGTAAACCGTCAGCGCCAGCACGATGGCTGGCAGCACGATATTGGTGAGGACGCTGCGCACGATCAGGCGGCCGTGCAGCGCCTTGCGCGCGACGAACAGGTCGAAGGCGAAAGCGCCGATGCCGAGCGCCAGCGCGAGCTTTGCCGTGCCCGGCATCTGGCCCGCGGCCAGCGAGGCGTAGGTCAGCGCGCCGTAGGTGACGAATTCGCCCTGGGGAATGAGGATGACGCGGGTGACGGCGAACACCAGCACCAGCGCCAGGCCGAGCAGCGCATAGATCGCGCCATTGGTGATGCCGTCCTGCACCAGGAACAGCATGATGGTGGTATTCAAGACCGGACGCTCCCCCTAAAGATTACGGACCGGTCCCCTCGATCGCGGTGGACGGTCCGCTCACAGCCATTGAAAAACGCATGCGATATTTGATATGGTCCATAACAATTATCAAATATAACATCAAGGGCGGGAACGATCCCTCCCGAATTTAGCGGGATTACGAGCACGAGGCGATGACCGTTTCCAAAGCCGCTGAAAAATCCTCCGAAAAGCCTGCCGACTCGGCCAAGGGCCGCAAGGACGCGGCCGAGGCGCAAGGCCAGGGGGCTGCTGGCGAAGCGCTCCAGCTCGGCGAGCTCTCGGAACAGCTCGGCTATGTGCTGAAGCGGGCGCAGCTCAAGGTGTTCGAGAACTTCCTGCGCTGCATGGCCTCGCTCCAGCTCACGCCGGCGCAGTTCTCCGTGCTGCTGCTGGTCGAGAAGAATCCCGGCCGTAACCAGACCGAGATCGCCTCCACCCTCGGCATTCTCAGGCCGAACTTCGTGGCCATGCTCGACAATCTCGAGAGCCGCGACCTTTGCGCGCGGATCCGCTCCACCAACGACCGCCGCTCGCACATCCTGGTGCTGACCGACAAGGGCAAGGCGGTGCTGGCCCGCGCCAAGAAGCTGGTCGCCACCAAGCACGAGGCCCGGCTGAACGAGCTGCTCGGGCAGGCCAACCGCGAAGCCCTGATCGCGATGCTGGCGAAGGTCGCGAACGAGTTCTGAGGCGGCGCTCCACGTCCGCGTCATGCCCAGGCTTGGCCCGGGTGTCCACGTTTTTGGGCAGCGAGGGAAGGCGTGGATGGCCGGGTCAAGCCCGGCCATGACGGGGGAGAAATCTCAGCCTCAATCCACCAAAATCACCCTGATGTCGTTCACGTTGGTCAGCGTCGGGCCCGGTAGCAGCAGGTCGCCGGTCGCCTCGAAGAACGTCGTGGCGTCGTTGTTGTCCAGGTACGCTTGCGACTGAAGCCCCTGCGCCTTCATCTTTGCGAAGGTCGTCGCGTCGATCAGCGCGCCGGCGGGGTCGGTGGGGTTGCCGGCGCCGCCGTCGGCGCCGTCGGTGTCGCCGGCCAGCGCCGAGATGTCAGGCGTGTCCTTGAGCAGAGCGGCGAGCGCCAACGCGTATTCCTGGTTCGGCCCGCCACGTCCATTGCCGCGCACCGTGACGGTGAGCTCGCCGCCGGAGAGGATCGCGAGGCGCTTGCCTTGCGCGCGCGCTTGCAGCGCCAGGCTGGCGTGAGCGGCGGCGACCTCGCGCGCCTCGCCTTCGAGATCGGCGCCGAGGTCGATGGTCTCGTAACCGGATTCGTGCGCGAGCTTCACCGCGGCGTCGAGCGACTGCTTGGGCCGCGCGATCAATTCGAAATGCGCGCGCGAAAAGGCGGCATCGCCGGGCTTGCAGCTTTCGTTGGCGGGATCGTCGAGCGCGCGGCGCACGGCATCGTCGATGTCGAGCTTGTATTTCGCGACGATGGCGCGCGCATCGGCCAGCGTGGTCGGATCAGGCACGGTCGGGCCGGAGGCGATCGCGGAAGCGTCGTCATGCGGCACGTCGGAGATCGCGAGCGTCACGATCTGGGCGGCATTCTTGCCGGCACGCGCAAGGCGTCCGCCCTTGATCCGCGACAGGTGTTTGCGCACGACGTTCATCTCGCCGATCGGCGCGCCCGAGCGCAGCAGCGCCTTGTTGACCGCCTGCTTCTGCGCAAAGCTGATACCGTCGCTGGGCGCGATCCAATTCGCCGAGCCGCCGCCGGTGAGCAGCACCAGGAGCAGATCGTCCGGCCCGGCCTCGCCTGCGAGCGCGAGCGTGTCGGCCGCGCCCTTGAGGCCAGCCTCATCCGGCACGGGATGCCCGGCCTCGACCACGCGGATGCGGCGCGTCGGCACGCCGTAGCCATGGCGCGTGGTGGCGATGCCGACGAGCCGCTCCGGCGGCAGCTTGAGCGTGTCGAGATAATGCCGTTCGGCTGCCGCGGCCATGGCGCCCGCGCCCTTGCCGGCGGCGAGGCAGATCACGCGTCCTCTTGGCGCGTGCCCCAAATGCGGCGCCAGCACCACATTGGGATGGGCAGCGGCAACGGCGGCGTCGTAGAGCGCGCGGAGCAGGGGACGGCGGTCGGTCATGACGATGGCCTTCGGCAGACGGAACAAACTGGCGACACACGCCGCCGTTCACCTGCCTAGCGCATCGGCGGCCAAAGCGTAAGCCGGCTGTGTCATCATTCGAATATGCAATCGCGTGATCATAATCGCCGCGTAGCAAGAAGCCCTCCGCGATGATCTCGCGGAGGGCCCTCTTGAACATTGCGATCCGGCTGGAGGCTAGCCGCCGGCGTCAGCGCTGATGACGTCGCCGAACAGATCCCACTTCTCGCCCTTGAACTTCATGAGCTGAAGCGAGCTGATCGGTGCGAAGTCGTTCGCGCCGGTGTTGATCTTGATGCCGGGCAGCAGCACCTCGGTGCGGAAGTCCTTCAGGCTCGCCGCCTGCTTCATGACGTTCTCGCGCGTGAGATTGTCGCCGCACTTCTTCAGCACTTCCACCAGCGTCTGCGCCACGCCGTAACCGACGATGGTGCCGCCGTCGAGCTTGTCACCTTCAGGGAAGTATTTCGTCATGAACTCCAGGAAACCCTTCATGCCGGCGTCGTCCTTCCACTGAGGATCCGACACGTCCTTCAGGTAGGCAGCCGAAATGATGTCCTGCGAATTCTCGAAGCCGGCGGGCTTGATTACGCTGCCGACCGAGGCCGAGACGTTGTTGAGGAAGTGGGTCGGCTTCCAGCCGATTTCGGAGATCTTCTTGATCGCCTGTGCCGCGAACTTCGGTGTGGTGATGTTGATGAAGATGTCGGCGCCGGTCGCCTTCATCTTCACGATGTGATTGTCGATCGTCGGCTCGGAGGTCTCGTAGCTTTCCTCCAGCACGATCATGCTCGCGGCCTTGGCGCCGAGCCCGTCTTTCAGGCCCTTCAGGTAGTCCTTGCCGTAATCGTCGTTCTGGTAGAGCACGCCGATCTTGGCATTCGGCATCTCCTTCAGGATGTATTTCGCGTAGATCTGCGTCTCGCTCTGGTAATTGGGCTGCCAGCCCATGGTCCAGGGGAAGTTCTGCGGATCATTCCATTTGGTGGCGCCGGTCGCGACGAACAGCTGCGGCACCTTCTTCGAGTTCATGTATTTCTGAATGGCCGAGTTCGGCGGCGTGCCGAGTGAATTGAAGATCAGCAGAACCTCGTCGCTCTCGACCAGCTTGCGTGCCTGCTCCACCGTCTTCGGCGGCGAATAGGCGTCGTCGTAGGAGACGAAATTGATCTTGCGGCCGTTGATGCCGCCCTCTTCGTTGATCTTCTTGAAATAGGCGGCTTCGGTCCGCCCGATGATGCCGTAGGCGGAGGCCGGTCCGCTGTAGGGCATGATGTTGCCGATCTTGATCTCCGTATCGGTCGCGCCGGTATCGTATTTCTTCTGGGCCGATGCGGTGGAGGCCGAGGCCGCAATGAGCGCAAGCGCCAGCGATGCGGCCGCAAGTTTGCCGGTGACAGCGGGCATTCCTATCTCCCTATTTTCTTGGTGTGTATGCGCCCCTTTTCTTGTCTCGATTTTCTTGGCGACGCTGCCGCAATTCAATACGATTTGGCTGATGCCTTCAACAGAAAGCCCCCGGGACGGCGTCGCGGGGGCTGCGTCTTTAGTAGTCAGGGACGGCCGGCTTTCGTGTGCGACTGCGAGAAGGTCCGGCTGTCTTGAGTTGTTTAACCAATCCGGGAGCGATTTTGGGTTGCGCCGCTTCAGTGGCCCATCTCGCTGGAGATGATGTCGCCGAACAGCTCCCATTTCCGGCCCTTGAAACGCATCATCTGCAACTGCTCGATCGGGGCGAAATTGTCCGGCGCGGTGTTGATCCTGATGCCGGGCAGCAGCGTGTCGGGCTCGAAATCCTTCAAGGAGGCTGCCTGCCTCATGACGTTCTCGCGGGTGAGGTCGTCGCCGCACATCTGCAGCACTTTGACCATGGTCTGCGCGGCGGCATAGCCGAACACGACGCCGGCATCGAGCTTGTTGGCCTTGGGATCATATTGCGCGAGGAAGTTATAGAATTTCTTCATGCCGTCGTCGGCATTCCACTGCGGATCGGAGCCGTCCTTGGTGTAGCTCGCCGACAGCAGGCCTTGCGAGATCTCCAGGCCCGCCGGCTCGATCACGCCGCCGACGGAGGCCGAGACGTTGGAGACGATGTGGACCGGATGCCAGTTGATCTCCGCCGCCTTCTTGATCGCCTGCGCGGCGAATTTCGGCGTGGTGATGCTGATGAACACGTCGGCGCCCGAGGCCTTCAGCTTCACGACGTGCTCGTCGATGGCGGGCTCCGACGTGTCGTAGGCCTCTTCCAGCACGATCATCGAGGCCTTGGGCCCGAGGCCATCCTTTAGCCCCTTCAGATAATCCTTGCCGAAATCGTCGTTCTGGTAGAGCACGCCGATCTTTCCGTCCGGCTTCTCCTTCATGATGTATTTGGCGTAGATCCGCGCCTCGCTCGCGTAGCTGGGCTGCCAGCCCATGGTCCAGGGATATTGCCTGGGATCGTTCCACTTCGAGGCGCCGCTCGCCACGAACAATTGCGGCACCTTCTTCTCGTTCATGTATTTGCGGATGGCGCCGTTGGTGGACGTGCCGAGCGAGCCGAAGATCAGCAGCACCCCGTCGCTCTCGACCAGCTTGCGCGCCTGCTCCACCGTCTTCGGCGGCGAATAGGCGTCGTCATAGGAGATGAACTTGATCTTGCGCCCGTTGATGCCGCCCTCGGCATTGACCTTGCGGAAATAGGCTTCCTCGGCCCTGCCGATCGCGGCGTAGGCCGAGGCCGGGCCGCTATAGGGCATGATGTTGCCTATTCTGATCTCGGTATCGGATGCGCCGCTGTCGTACTTCTTCTGCGCCAGTGCCGGGCTGCTCATCGCAGTGCACAAAGCGAGCCCGGTCCAGAGGGCCGCAACCTGAAAACGAACGGCGGACATTGTTCTCCTGCCCCGAGTTGGATCGGCGCCGCATTGAACAAGATTGGCGCCTGCCGTCAACAAAAAGCCCCCGCGATCGCTCGCGGGGGCTTCTCGAGGGTCGGACTATTGCGTCAGCGTGTCACTCGGAGGCGACGTCGCCGCTGATGATCTCGCCGAACAGTTCCCACTTCTCACCCTTGAAGCGCTGCATCTGCAGCTGCGCAATCGGGGCGAAGTCGGTAGCGCTGGTGTTGATCTTGACGCCGGGCAGGAGCGTATCCGGCGCAAAATCCTTCAGCGAAGCCGCCTGCTTCATGAGATTGGCGCGGGTGAGATCGTCACCACACATCTCCAGGACCTTGGCCAGGGTCGAGGCCGCGCCGTAGCCATAGACCATGCTGGTGTCGGACTTGTCGGCACCCGGCATGTACTTGTCGACGAACTCGTTCCACTTCTTCATGCCGGGGTCGTTGGCCCACTGCGGATCGGTGGAGTCCTTGGCATAGGCCGCCGACAGCACGCCCTGTGCATTGTCGAAGCCGGCGGGCTTCATCACGCTGCCGACCGAGATCGAGACGTTGGTGAGGATCTGGAGCGGCTTCCAGCTGAGCTCGGCCGTCTTCTTGATGGTCTGCGCCGCGAATTTGGGCGTCGCATAGATCAGCAGCACGTCGGGATTGGCGGCCTTGATCTTGACGATATGGCCATCGATCGACGGCTCGGACACCTCATAGCTCTCTTCCATGATGATCATGGACGCGCCCTTGGCGCCGAGACCGTCCTTGGTGCCCTTGAGGTAGTCTTTGCCGAAATCGTCGTTCTGATAGAGGATCGCGACCTTGGCGTCGGGCTTCTCCTTCATCAGCCATTTCGCGTAGATCTGGGCTTCGCTCTGGTAGGAGGGCTGCCAGCCGATGGTCCAGGGGAAGTTCTTCGGATCGTTCCACTTGGTGGCGCCGGTGGCGACGAAGAGCTGCGGGATTTTCTTGGCGTTGAGATACTTCTGGATCGCGCTGTTCGAGGGTGTGCCGAGCGGATTGAACACGGCCAGCACCTCGTCGCTCTCGACCAGCTTGCGGACCTGCTCGACCGCCTTCGGCGGCGAATAGCCGTCGTCATAGGTGACGAAGTTGATCTTGCGGCCGTTGATGCCGCCCTTGTCGTTGATCATCTTGAAATAGGCTTCTTCGGTCTTGCCGATGATGCCATAGGCCGACGCCGGACCGCTGTACGGCATGATGTTGCCGACCTTGATCTCGGTGTCACTTGCGCCGGTGTCGTATTTCTTTTGGGCGAGTGCCGCGCCGGAGGTGAGAGTGATGGCCGCCGTTGCCGTGACCAGCGCGGCGGCTCGCAGTGTTCTTCCAAAATGCAATTCGGTCTCCTTGCTTAATTTAACCGGACTTCAGTTCTTTTTGAGCTTGCCGACGAGTTGCTGGCCAATGATCGCGATCTGCCTTGCGCCGTGCGGCACGAGGTAGATGACGAGGAACAGCAGCACACCGAACACCGCGCCGGAGAGGCCCTTGGAGATGCTCTCCGCCATGTTCGGCACGAAGATGATGAAGGCCGCACCGACGAACGAGCCGGGCAGCCAGCCGACGCCGCCGACCACCATGCCGAGGAACAGCGAGATCGCGAGCGTGATGGTGTAGCTGTCGGGGGCCACGAACTGCACCGCGATGGCGCCGAGCGACCCGGCAATGCCCGTGATCGCCGCCGACACGCCGAAAGCCAGCGTCTTGTAGAGTGCGACGTTGACACCCATCGAGGACGCCGCGATCTCGTTGTCGCGGATCGCCATGAAGGCGCGGCCCGACCTCGAGCGCAACAGGTTCACCGAGAGCATGTAGATCGCGATCGTGACGATGAGCGTGAAGTAGTACAGCCACGTGTCCTGCGACATCGGCAGGCCGAACGGCGCATCCGGCTTGGTGACGACGAGGCCCTGCACGCCGCCGGTCCAGTGTTCCAGGAAGTTCAGCTTCAGCAGCTGCGGCATCGCGGTCGCGAGTGCGAAGGTCGCGAGCGCGAGATAGACGCCCGACAGCCGCAGAGCCGGTTTGCCGAACAGGTACCCGAAGCCGAAGCAGACCACGGCGGAGATCGGAATGGTCAGCGCGTAGTTGATGTTGGCGTGCTCCATCAGCACCGCCGACGTATAGGCGCCGACGGCGTAGAACGCGCTCTGGCCGAGCGAGAACTGGCCGGAGCCGCCGGTCAGGATGTTCAGCGCCAGCACGGCGAGCCCGTAGATCAGGAGCATCGTCATCTGGAAGATGACGAAGTTCTTGACGAACATCGGCACGATCAAGAGCGCCGCGAGCACCACCAGCGAGGTGCCGGTGCCCAGCGTCATGGCCCGCTTCGGA